>DASYCT010000401.1:0-2835 GCA_036500065.1 Chitinophagaceae bacterium
CCCTATCTTGGCCTTCATGTCCTGGCGCAGGGCTTCCACGCGGCGGGAACTGAGCCGGAGCTGCTGTGAAATCTCCTTCGTAAGCATGTCTTCCGCCAGCATCCGGAGCAGGAGGATTTCCTTTTCGGACAGTTTTACGGCTTTGCGGTAAATACGCTGTACATCCCGCACCGACAATCCCACTTTCTCTATCAGGTTATCAAAATAAAACCCGTTCTGCCGGCAGGACAGGATGGCGCGGTATATTTCCTCGGGATTGGTGGCCCGGGCCAGGCAGGCATTGGCGCCCGTGTCCATGACACTGGTGACGATATCGGGGTCATTGCGCAGGGTGAAAACGATGATTTTTACCGGGTTGTACACTTGTCGCAACATGGGGATGGCCTGGCGGAAGCGCGCATTACCCGCTATGCCCAGGTTCATGAGCAATACATCGGGCCTGGTCTTGTCCAGGCATTCCAGCAGTTGGGGACCGCTTTCCGCTTCCCAAACGACTTTAAGACGTTCTTTTTCTTTGAACGCCTGTTTTATGCTCTGCCGGAACACTTTATGGCTATCGGCAATGGATACTGTAATAGGCTGATTTGCGGACATAAGGACGGTTCAATGGATATACCTGCGTTGTATACGCTACCGTGAAACTACTCAGGGAGAAAAACATAGTCAAGTGAAAAAACGCTTGTAGAGCAATTATTTTGTCCGCCTAGGGGATTTCACTTACATATAACCGTCTTTCTGTTTGCCAAAGGGCACCACAAAGGTATTTTTTACCCGTTCCGAGCGTTGCACGTAGGTGATCCAGATAGCTCCGTACACCATGCTGCGTGTCACTTCCGCCGCCATAGTCGTTTGCAACTCTACTGAATTGCCAAAGGGAATGGCATAGTATAAAACCAGCAGCAACAACTCGCCGCCGATAATAGAAACCACCAGCCCGGTAAACATACGGGGAAATATATCACGGCGGGACAGCAGCCAGTACAGCGTGGCCAGGCACCCTCCTATTGTCCAGGTGTAAACGCCGAGCTCGGTCAGCAGCAGGTATTGCAGTTTTCTGCCGCCCTTTACACCGAATTCCGCATACCTGGAAGCGTCAAAATAATTGACCCTCACCATGTATATAATTTCCAACGCTATGCTGGCACCAAGCGTCAGGGCCAGTACGATGACCCATCCCCGTACCGGCTCGCCGCTCCCGGCATTATAGCGTATGGGCGCGCCCATGCTGTTGAACCATTTAAACAGGGCGGTAAATACCACGCCGAGGGCAAATACCAGCCATACCGCTTCCCAGTTGATAGTAGAGGACGAGGAAGAAGGCGATACCGGGGGCGATGCAGCAACCGGCCCGGCGGGGTTGTTGCCCGTTTCGGCCCCGGAGCGCGTGATGCTCAATGTGAACTCCACGAGGTCCAGTATCTTTTTATAATCGGCCCGGTATTGTTGTATCGCTTCGGCGGGGATATGATCGCTGAAGGTCGTCCAGGTATACCGCAGGGTGATATCACGACCGTTTATTTCAGGCTCATAGTGGAACTCGTAGTAATCGTTTTTGGTATGCCATTCCGCAAAACTAAGCGTCCAGTCCTCCGGCATATTCAGTTCAAGCCGGTAGCTGAGCTTACGGGGATAAGCAATCGCCAGCGGGGTGCCGGCCGGCAGCGTAGCGGGGTCGGGGCAACAGTCGTACACCAGTTTGGTGAATACATCGAATGTCTGCTCTCCCTTATTGCTGATTTGCCATACATCCGGTATGGAATAATATTCATGAATATGGTATTCGTTGCGGGTGCTGTCGTCGGTCGTTTGCATCGGGGCGGCCAGTTGTGTGCCTTCATAGACCTTCGCATAAAACTTCCGGTTGTCCTCTTCGAGATCGCGCAGGCTGGAATTGGAAACGGTGGTGCGGATGTCATCGGCCGCGCCCCCGGAAAACCGGGTATCCACGTCAAGGCGGCTGCTGTCGTTGTAGCGTATGTCCATCTTTTCAACGATATCGGTAGTCCAGGCAACGATGGGACTGATGGGCTGCAGGTTCTTTTCACCTGCCCGCACCACCAGCGCATAACCGTAGGCGGGGATATAGCGGCCGAAAAGATTGCCGCCCTGCAGGCTGGCCGTAGGATCGACAAAAAGATATCCCTGCGGCCGTTCGATGGCCACTATCGCATGATCGAAATCTTCTCCCGAGGGCGCCGATTCCTCCAGCCGTCGCCGGAGAGAGGTATTGACCAGCGCCACGAAAGCGGGTATATGTTCCTGCTGCAGGATGGTGGCCAGCAGCAACGCCTTGTCCTTGCAATCGCCAAACCGGTGCAGGTACACGTCGGCGGGACTATGGGGCAGGTGCGTATGCTCGCCCATTTCCAGGCCGAGATAGCGTATCTCGTCCTGCACAAAACGGGTGGCCAGGTCGGCAAAGATGTCTTTATTACCGTTGGCGGTTTTGCGCCAGCCGGCAATGCGTTCCTGCAGGCCGGCGGGCAGGGGAAACCGGTAGTCGTGAAACAGGCCGACCGCCCAGTAGATCACTTCTTCCCAACTGTTGTACTCCGTGATGCTGGTATGAGGATAAGGATTATACCAGGAAGGGGTATTACTTTCCGGGCCGGTTACCTGTATCGGGGGATTGTCCCAGTGGTACACCCTGTTGCCGCCCTTTAGCTGCTCTTGCGGAGCAGGCGCGTTGTTGAACGCTTTTAACTGCAGCTTGCGGGAAGCGGGGGCTATAATGGTGATAAAAAAATTGACGACGGGATCATCGTTGTAAAAATTAAAATCATCCGTGTACTTACCGGCAAATACGGGGTTGACGCCGGTGACAGACCAGGACAT
>DASYCT010000402.1:0-6506 GCA_036500065.1 Chitinophagaceae bacterium
TTTATCAATATGCAAAAATACCTGATCAGGAATATATCGGTTGTAAACGAAGGTAAGATAATCCCTGTGGACGTACTTATCAAAAATGGCCGTATCGACAAGATAGCGGACCATATAGAAACCCCCGGAAAAGCGGTGGAAATAGACGGTTCGGGAAAGTATTTGTTGCCCGGCGCCATCGACGACCAGGTCCATTTCCGCGAACCCGGCCTCACCCATAAAGCCACTATTTATTCCGAATCAAAAGCGGCTGTAGCAGGTGGCGTCACCTCTTTTATGGAAATGCCCAATACCATTCCGCCCGTGTTTACACAGGAACTGCTGGAAGATAAATACGGCATCGGCGCCCGGACCTCGCTGGCCAATTATTCGTTTTTTATGGGCACGTCCAACGATAATATTGAGGAAGTATTAAAGACCAATGCAAAGAAAAATGATGTCTGCGGCGTTAAGATATTCATGGGCTCGTCTACCGGCGGCCTGCTGGTAGATAACCCGCTGACGCTGGAACGTATTTTCGGCGAAACAGAAGTGCTCATCGCCACCCATTGTGAAAATGAAAAGATGATCAGGGCCAATTACGAACGCCTGAAAAAAGAAAAAGGAACGCTTACCGCCGCCGACCACCCGCTTATCCGCGACGAAGAAAATTGTTTTGAAAGCTCTTTCTATGCCATCCAGTTTGCCAAAAAACATAACAGCCGCCTGCATATCCTGCACATCAGCACCGAAAAAGAATTGCAGTTATTCAGCAACCTGCTGCCGCTGAAGGACAAGCGCATCACCGCCGAAGTCTGTGTACACCACCTGCATTTCATCGCCGATGACTATGCCGCGAAGGGAAACCTTATTAAATGCAACCCCGCTATCAAGGCGGCCCACAACCGCGATGCACTCTGGCCCGCCCTGCTGGACGACCGCCTCGATGTAATCGCTACCGACCATGCCCCGCATACCTGGCAGGAAAAGAACGAACCCTACGAAAAAGCACATGCAGGCCTGCCCCTGGTGCAGCATTCGCTCCTGCTGATGCTGTATTATGTAAAGCAGGGAAAAATAACATTGGAAAAAGTAGTAGAAAAAATGAGCCATGCCGTAGCCGATTGTTTCCAGGTACGCGACCGGGGTTATATCCGGGAAGGCTATTTTGCCGACCTGGTCATCGTGGACATGAACCAGTCTTCCACGGTCAGCAAAGACAATATCCTGTACAAATGCGGCTGGAGTCCGCTGGAAGGCATGATTTTTCCTGCTGCCATCACACATACATTTGTAAATGGTCACCTCGTGTATGGAAACGGGTCATGGGATGAATCTGTAAAAGGAGAACGACTGAGTTTTAACAGATAAGATAAAAAATGCAATTAGACAGTACCACCTTCAACGACCTTTCCATCTTTCACCCGGAAGAAGAATACTCTATTTTTCATAAGCTCAATTTTACCCAGACCGTCGGCGGACGTCAATGGCTGATAAAATTCTTCAGCGAACCGCTGAATGATGTAAAACGGATTACGGGTATCCAGGAATTGCTGAAATGTATCGTCGAAAAAGAAGCGCAATGGCCCACCATCATCAGCAACGGCACCGTGATGGTGATGGAGCGGTTTTACGAATCACCGGTAGACACGATACCTGCTTCCGCCAGCCTGCCCAACGCGCTTATGTATAAAGCGCTGCACGGCCCCGACTTTTCTCTTACGCGCTATTCGGTAGGACATTTTGCCGATTTTATCAACGGCTTTCGACAGCTTATCGCGCTTTTTGATGATCCAAAGACGCCTCCGCCACTGCTTACGTATATACAGCGTGCCGCCCAACTGCTGAGAAACGAAACGGTTATTGAGGTTAGCAAGACGGGCCGTACTACCAAATACAGCCCCGTACAAACGATCGCCTTCGGTTATTTCTTCCTCTACCGGTTCAAAAGCCCGGTACAGGAGCTCATCGATATATACGGCCGGCTGGATGCCTGGTATTCGATGGCAAAAGCCATCAAACAATTTAAACTCACCCTTCCGAAATTTATCGATTCATCGCAACCCGTTATCATCGCCCGCCAGTTATACCATACGCTGTTACATACCCCCGTGGCCTACGACGTACAGCTCGATACCAACCACAATTTTCTTTTTCTGACGGGAGCCAATATGGCGGGCAAAAGCACTTTTATCAAATCCATCGGCGCGGCCGTCTACCTTGCCCACCTCGGCATGGGCGTCCCTGCTGAACAGATGGAGCTTACCCTGTTTGACGGTATTCTCAGCAATATCAACGTGGAAGACAATATCGCAAAAGGCGAGAGTTATTTTTTCAATGAAGTGCAGCGCATCAAAAACACCATCACGAAAATCAATAATGGCAGAAAATGGCTGGTGCTGATCGATGAATTGTTCAAAGGCACCAATGTACAGGACGCCATGAAATGCTCCGACGCCGTTATCCGCGGCCTGATCAGGATACCCAACTCCCTGTTTATCCTTTCCACCCACCTGTATGAAATAGGAGAGGGTCTAAAAGTTTTTCCCAATATTCTCTTTTGCTATTTCGAAACCAATGTACAGAACGACCAGTTGCATTTCAGCTACCAGCTCAAAGAAGGTATCAGTAATGACCGCCTCGGCTACCTGATACTGAAAAGAGAGAAGGTGGTGGAACTGCTGGAGCGATTGTGAGTAGTGACCACTCACCACTCACAAATTGCGCTTATCTTTAAGCAAAATCATTTCATGAGAAGTTGCGCCCCGCTGCTCATCACGCTTTGCATGCTATTGCCGTTTGCCGTCTTCGCCCAGGCTACCGACAAAAGAAAGGAACAACTGGACGTGCTGCATTATAATTTCAATATTACCCTGAGCGATGACAACGATACGATAGCAGGCATAGCCACCCTTACAATAAAATTCCTGCAGCCCACCACTGGTTTCGACCTGGACCTTGTGAAGCAAAAAGAAGATGGAAAGGGAATGACTGTTACCTCTATCATTACAGGCGGCCGGGCGGTTGTGTTCTTGCAGGAAGGAGAAACCCTTCATCTTGTTACTGAGGTAAAAACGGGGGATGTTGCCAGCTACGTGATTCGCTACAAAGGCATACCTGCCGACGGATTGATCATCGCCCGCAACAAATACAATCACCGTACCTTCTTTGCCGACAACTGGCCCAACCGGGCGCACAATTGGCTGCCCTGCGTGGATCATCCTTCCGATAAGGCATCGGTGGAATTCATTGTCAAAGCACCCGATCATTACCAGGTAGTTTCCAACGGCGTATTGGTGGAAGAAACCAACCTGCCGGATCATTCTAAACTGACCCACTGGCAGGAAACCGTTCCCCTGCCCACCAAGATAATGGTCATAGGCGTAGCCGATTTTGCCGTCAATTACCCGGGCGATGTTGATTGCATACCCCTGTCTACCTGGGTATATCCTGAAAACAAGGAATACGGCTTCAGCGATTATGCAGTGGCAAAGGATATACTCCCTTTTTATATCAAAAACATAGGACCTTATCCATATCGCAAACTGGCCAATGTGCAATCCAAAACCATTTTCGGCGGGATGGAAAACGCGGGGGCTATCTTTTATTCGGAAAACTCTGTAAAAGAATATATCCAACCCGTAGCCCTGATGGCCCATGAAATCGCCCATCAGTGGTTTGGCGATTATATTACCGAAGCCAACTGGCAACATATATGGCTAAGCGAAGGGTTTGCCACCTATATGGCTAATCTCTACATAGAAAAGACGTATGGATTGGACAGCCTGCTCAGCCGCCTGCGCGAGGACCGGCAACAGGTCATTGCTTTTTCTTCCAAAAACCATCAGCCGGTAGTGGATACCAGCATCACCAGCAATTTCATGCAATTGCTCAATGCCAATAGCTACCAGAAAGGCGGTTGGGTATTGCACATGTTAAGAAGGAAATTAGGGGATGTCCTTTTCTGGAAAGGCATTCGTGCCTGGTACACCCGCTATGGCGGCGGCAATGCCACTACGGATGATTTCCGCCGGGTGATGGAAGCAACCAGTGGGCAAAACCTCCGCTCGTTTTTTGAGCAATGGCTGTACACGCCCGGCCAGCCTTCCCTGCAAGTGACCTGGCAATACGATGTCGCTAAAAAGCTCATCAGCCTCGAACTGGAGCAAACCCAATCCACGGTTTTTGCCTTCCCCCTGCAACTCTGTATTCATACGGGGGATGTTAATAGCATCAAATCATTTAATATAGAAGGGAGGCACAGCTCATTGTCTATTCCCGCCGCTACACGACCCGACCGCATTGAACTGGACCCCTATGTCAATCTTTTATTCAAGGGAGAGATAAAGGAAATATCCCATTAAAAAAGGTATGCCCTACTTAAGTAGAGCATACCTTTTAATAAGATCCGTATCGTTGAACGTTGAATATTATTTCGGCTGGTACAGCGCGGCGTCTACCGGTTTGTTTACCTCTACTTTTTCATAGTTCAAACTGGCGCCCATGCCCACGACCGTTACTTTCATGGCGAATACATAGCCGTCGGCTGTTTTCTGGTAATTGGAGTAATCGATCTTTGCTTCTGTATCACCCCCGTTAGCTCTTCTGCCGCCCATCATGCCGCCGCCTTTGAGGGTCTGCCTGTCGATATACCAGGTAGTGGGATTGATATAATAAGTAATCTCCTGGCCGCTTTTCAGGGTCAGTTTGATTTTATAGCACGATACGCCGTTCAGGTCTTCCCGGCCGATCAGTTCTGCCTTATGGCCTTTGGCCGCATAATTGGCCAGCGGCCCCACGCAATCCAGTTCCTGTTGCAGGTTTTTGAGCGCATCTTCGGGCATGGGCTGGAAAGCTCCGCCGCTTTGAGGGTTGGAGCTCCATCCCTGTTTGTCGGTTACCAGGAGCGTAACATTGCCGGCCCCGAAAGAAATCTCCCTGCGATACAGTTTATCCTGCACCTTCCAGATCTTAGAAGTTACTTCCGTACCGTTTTGCATAACGGCCACACCTTCCATATACAGCGATTGGATGGTGGCTATCTTGTCTTTGCCGCCCAGGGCGGTTTCATAATTATTGATGACTTCGTCAACCGTTTGTGCGGAGGCGGTAAAATAAACACTGCCTGCCAGCACCAGTAAAAACATTCTTAATAGCATATAAAAAAGAATTTAGTGCCTAAAATTAAGTGGGTTTTATGGGATTAGACGCCCATTTGTATATTTACAGCCGCCTTTAACATATAAATTTTATTCACCCCGGGCTGTTTTACACCAAAAAAAGGAAAATGAGAGTAATAAGCGGAAAACTGGTCGACATCCATCTTCGTCGCATACATCCTGTGGAACTGGCATTTGAAAATGGAAAGATCATTTCCGTGGTTCCCAATACAAAGATCGAAGCGGATTATTATATCCTGCCGGGTTTTACAGACGCCCATGTGCATATTGAAAGCTCCATGCTGGTGCCGGCCGAATTTGCCCGCCTTGCCGTGGTGCATGGCACGGTAGCCACCGTGAGCGACCCCCATGAAATCGCCAATGTATGCGGTTTGCAGGGCGTGGATTTTATGATAGAAAACGGCCGTACCGTTCCCTTTAAATTTAATTTCGGCGCACCCAGCTGTGTGCCTGCCACCCGTTTTGAAACCGCGGGGGCGGAACTCAATGCCGCCGATGTGGAAAAATTGCTACAACGGGACGATATCAACTACCTGAGCGAAATGATGAACTTCCCGGGCGTACTGATGAAGGACGACGAGGTGATGAAAAAGATTGCGGCGGCCCATCGTTTGGGCAAACCGGTCGATGGCCATGCTCCCGGGCTGCGGGGCGAACAGGCCCGCCAGTATATTGAGGCCGGTATCAGCACCGACCATGAATGTTTTACGGCGGAGGAAGCGTTGGACAAACTCCGTTATGGCATGAAGATACTTATCCGCGAAGGCAGCGCCGCCCGGAATTTTGAAGCGCTGGCCGGGCTACTGAATGAACATGCGGATAACATGATGTTCTGCAGCGACGACAAGCACCCCGACAGCCTCGTGGCCGGGCATATCAACCAGCTTTGCGCCCGGGCCGTGGCGAAGGGCATCGACGTGTTCAATGTCCTGAAAGCCGCCTGTGTGAATCCCGTAATACATTACAGGCTAAACGTGGGATTGCTGCAACGCGGCGACCCCGCCGATTTTATCGTCGTAAAAGATTTAATCAATTTTGAAGTGCTGCAGACCTATATCGACGGCGAACTGGTAGCGGAAAACGGGCAAACGAAAATAGATGCAGGAAGGAGCGAAGCCGCGCCGGTCAACCAGTTTAATGCCATTCCGCTTTCGCCCGCCGATTTTATTATTCCTTATAAAAAGCAGTCAACCATCCCGGTGATAGAAGCCCTCGAAGGCCAGCTTATCACCAATAAAGTGGAATTGCCGCCCAAAACAACCAACGGGCAAATCGTGAGCGATATAGAAAGGGACCTGCTCAAAATAGTGGTGGTAAACCGTTACCACAAAGCCCCGGTCGCCAAAG
>DASYCT010000403.1:0-13935 GCA_036500065.1 Chitinophagaceae bacterium
CGATCCAGAGAAAGCCCTCTTCATTCTGCGCCATACATTCGATGTCGGCATTAGGTAGGCAGTTGGCGATGCTGAAATGCCACAGGAGCCGGCCAGGGGGGACTGAGGCATGGCTACTGAGGGCAATGGTTGATATATTAAACTTAAATAGGGTCAGATATATCCTTGTTGGTGGTTTTTCTGTAATACTTCACGGGTATTCACGCACTACAGGAGATATGGATATTTTGGGTGGAGCGTACAACTGAGAATTATCTGCAGCTCAAAAAAGCATTTCACCAATTCGAAATGCCGATATTTGATATGACCGAAGATAATTTTCTATCGCACCCTAATTGGGATGTTTTCACATTTGGGGTTCCTCCTGTAGCTATAGATATTATGGTAAAAGTTAAGGGGCTTGATTTTGAGAAATGCTTCCAGAAATCCGTAATCTTTGAAGATGATAATTTAAAAATCAGGACAATTCACAAAGACAACCTGATAGAAGCAAAAAGATCTGCAGGGCGCTCTAAAGATCTGAATGACCTTGAAAACATTGAATGATTTCCCCGGCTGCAACGGTGAGCCGCTTTCCATCCCGCAGGCCCGGTACAAAGCGACCCACCCTTTGTGGCTATCGTTTTTCCGGGTGTTTCTTTTTCCCCTTACTTATCGCTATTTTTGACCCTACATGAAGCAAGTCCTTTCGTACAGCCTGGTTCTTTTGGTGGTTTTCTTTTTTTCGTGCCGTAAAGACACTTATATCACCAGTCCCGACGCGGAGGTGGCTATCGGGGCCGATACGCTTCATTTTGACACCGTATTTACCACTACCGGTTCTATCACACAGTTTTTTAAAATCAATAACAACAATAACCAGAAGCTCCGGGTGAACTCGATAGCGCTCCAGGGCGGAAGCGGTTCGGCGTTTAAGATAAATGTGGACGGGACCGTCGGCCCGCAGGTGAATGATATAGACATCGACGCCAATGACAGCATCTATGTGTTTGTGTCGGTGACCGTCAATCCCAATGCGGCCAACCTGCCTTTCGTGATACGTGACAGCATTCAAATCAGCTACAACGGCAACAAGCGGTTTGTACAACTGGAAGCATGGGGACAAAACGCGCATTTCCTGCGCAATGCGGTTATTACCGGCAATACGAGCTGGAACAATACCCTTCCTTATGTTATTCTCGGCAGCCTGCAGGTGGATACGAATGTCACGCTTACCATTCAGCAGGGCACCAAAGTCTATATGCATGCCGACGCACCCATACTGGTAGACGGTACGCTGAAGGTGAGCGGGGATAAGTATGACAGCACGCGCGTGTACTTCAGCAGCGACCGGCTGGATTATCCCTACAATGGATACCCGGGGAGCTGGCCGGGGATTTACTTCCGCGATGTCAGCAAGGACAATGTGCTGTTGTATGCCGTGGTGCGCAATGCCTACCAGGGTATGATAGCCGAACTTCCTTCGGTGGATGCCAACCCGAAACTGACGCTCAATGAATGTATTGTCGACAATGCTTATGATGCCGGGGTGTATGGCGTTCAATCGTCCATTACGGCCACCAATTGCCTGGTGAGCAATTGCGGCAAGAACGTGGCGCTTACGCTGGGGGGCAATTACCAGTTTACGCATTGCACAATCGCCACCATCTCCAACGATTATATCCCTCATAAAGACCCGGTACTCTATGTAAGCAACTATGCGTTGCAGGGCACTACCCTGCTGACCAGTAATCTCGTGGCTAATTTTACCAATTGTATCGCATGGGGAGCCAATGGGATCGTGGACGATGAGGTAGTGGTGGGGCAGCAGGGCAATACGACGTTTAACGTTGTGTTCAACAACTGCCTGTGGAAAGTAAAGAACAACCCGGCCAATGTGACGGCCAACAATATCATTGCCAACCAGGACCCGTTGTTTGACAGCCTGGACGTGCAGAACCGTGTTTACAATTTCCGGCTGAAACCCAATTCGCCGGCCATTAATAAGGGTATTAACACGGCCGTTACGATCGACCTCGACGGTAACCCACGGCCGGTGGGACTGCCGGATATCGGGTGTTATGAGCAGCAATAAACCCTTCCGGGGACCCTGGCAAAAGGGACCTTCCTTTATTTATCCGTACAGGAAACCAACCGTTAATAGAATTCGTATCATTGGCAAACCATAATTACGGCATCTTTGTTGTGGTTATTTCCAACATCACGTAAAACAAAAAAAACACACATATTATGTTACGACTTGCATTGCTCGGGCTGCTGTTTGCAGCCGCTACCAGCATCTACGATTTTAAAGTGCCCGGGCTGGATGGCAGCACTATCGATCTTTCCAAATACAAGGGGAAGAAGATCATGATTGTCAATACGGCTTCCAAATGCGGCAATACACCGCAATATGCCGCCCTGGAAAAGCTGTATGAGAAGTACAAGGACAAACTGGTTATCATTGGTTTCCCGGCCAACAATTTTGGCGCACAGGAGCCCGGCACCAACGGGGATATCAAGGAATTCTGCACCAAGAACTACGGTGTTACCTTCCCGATGGCAGAGAAAGTATCTGTAAAGGGCGATGACATTCACCCGCTGTTCAAATACCTGGTGGGCGAAGCCGAGAAAATGGGTTTTAACGATCCCATCAAATGGAACTTCACCAAATTCCTGTTGGATGAAAACGGTAAGCTGATTACCGTGATATATAATAAGGTGAACCCGATGGATGAGCAGGTGACGAAGTACCTGAATTAAGGAAAATTATATAAAGAAAGGCTTAGGGTGAGCCGCCTTTGTAAGGCGACCCACTCTAAGCCTTTCTTTTTTGTACCCTATCTTTGTCCCGCATGCAATTTAAAAACGTAATCGGCCAGTCGCATATCAAGCAACACCTGGCGGAGATGGTATATAACAATCGTCTTAGTCATGCCCTGCTGTTTCTCGGCAGGGAAGGCAGCGGGGCCTTGTCGCTGGCGCTTGCTTTTGCACAATATGTAGTGTGTGAAAAAGTCAATGGCAAGGCGGCGGCAGCGGCCGGTCCCTCGCTGTTTGGGGAAGAACCGGCGGAAAGCCTGAAGGGGCAATTGTTTCCGGACTCCTGCGGTGAATGTCCTTCCTGCAGCAAGGCCGGGAAACTGGTCCACCCGGATATACATTTCTCTTACCCCGTCGTTTCGCGCAAGGCGGGTGATAAACCGGTGAGCACTGATTATGCCAGTGACTGGCGGGAATTCGTGCGCCTGTACCCCTATGGTAATGCCTACGACTGGCTGCAGCAAATCGGTGCTGAAAACAAGCAGGGTAATATCAGCGCGCATGAATGCAACGATATTATTCATAAGCTGAACCTTAAAAGTTTTGAAAGCGGTTATAAAATACTGATCATGTGGATGCCCGAATACCTGGGCAACGAGGGGAATAAATTATTAAAGCTGATCGAGGAGCCGCCGGCCAATACCTTGTTTATACTGGTGGCGGAAAATGAGGCGCTGGTGCTGCCTACCATCCTTTCGCGCTGTCAACTGGTCAAAATACCGGCGTTGGACACCGCGGATATTGAGGTGGCGCTGGTGGAAAGGGCCAGGGTAACGCCCGAGCAGGCCCGGCAAACGGCCAGCATCAGCGAAGGCAATTACCGGGAAGCGTTGCAATTGTTGCAACATGCGGGGGAAGACTGGCAGGACCTGCTCCGGGAATGGCTGAACGCCACCCTGAAAACGGGCCCGGTGGCGCAGGTGAAATGGATCGAGGAGATCAGCAAGCTGGGGAGAGAAAAGCAAAAGCAGTTTTTGCGGTATTTTAACCACTTGCTGGAGCAAAGCGTGCGGCTGCGAGCGATGGGGGACAGGGTCCGCGGGGGGGACGGAGGAGGGGACGCGCTCAACGCGATGCCTGAAAAAGAGCGTGATTTTGCATTGAGGCTCAACAAATTGGCCGATATCAGCCAGCAACAGGCCATCATCGAGGAGCTGGACAAGGCCAGTTACTATATTGAGCGCAATGCGAACGCTAAAATGCTGTTTCATGCCCTCACCATTAAACTGTATCATATCATTGCCGATAAATCGCTAATTTTGGTAAATTGAGGTCCGAGGAACTGTGAGCAGGGAATATGGTGAAAGACAATGTGCCGGCGGAAAAATACCACCCGGTCTTGTTGTATCACGCACCTGAGCTTTTGAATTTCTGTTGAAATAATATTTGAATACCTGGCTATCCGGAAAGAAAGCACCCGAATTTGAGTGAGTTTGTAAGGAATACTATATTCCCCGTATTACCGGAATGCCGGCATCCAGCTGGTTGCTCAACAAAATGCCAATGCCGCATGTGCGCAGCGCAATGAATACATTGCATTGATACCCCGTCTTTTCTGCGCGTTTCTCCCCTATTGTTTATTTTATTTATTCATTCTTAAACTCTTATATATTATGGGTTGTGGAAGTTGTGGCACGGGGAAACCCAATGGGTGCAAAAGCAACGGGGGTTGCAGCACCGGTGGTTGTAACCGTCTGAATGTGCATGACTGGCTGGCCAATTTGCCTTTTGCCGATCCGGAGACTGCCTGTAAAATAGTGGAGGTCAGCTTCAACAAAGGCAGCCGCAAAGATTATTTCCGCAACAGCAGCCTGCAGCAATATGAAAAAGGGGAACTGATCACCGTGGAAGGCGTGAGCGGCTTTGATGTGGGGGAAGTAACGCTGACCGGTGAAATCGTGCGCCTGCAATTGAAAAAGAAGGAGATAGACGAGTTCAACCCTGAAATGAAACGGGTGTTGCGTCGTGCCGGCGAGCGGGACATAGAGGTCTGGAAACAAAACAAGGCGCGGGAGAGGGATGCGCTGATCCGGGCAAGGGCCATTACCAAGCAGTTGAAACTGAACATGAAACTGACGGAAGTGGAAATACAGGCGGATGGCCGCAAAGCCACGTTCTTTTATATTGCCGACGACCGGGTGGATTTTCGTGAACTGATAAAAATATACGCCAGCGAGTTCAAAGTAAAAGTGGAAATGCGGCAAATTGGCGCAAGGCAGGAAGCGGCCAAAGTAGGCGGCATCGGCAGCTGCGGGCGGGAACTTTGCTGCAGCACATGGCTTAGTGATTTTAAAAGTGTGAATACCACGGCGGCACGCTACCAAAACCTGAGCATCAACCAGACCAAGCTCAGCGGCCAGTGCGGCCGGCTGAAATGCTGTCTCAATTACGAGTTGGATACCTACCTGGACGCTTTGCAGAATTTTCCCGATAATGCCGATACCATACAAGTGGCCAGGGGCAATGCGTTGCTGATCAAAAAAGATATTTTCAAAAACCTGATGTGGTATATACTGCCCGACAGCAATAAGCAGTACCCGCTGACCATCGAGCGCGTTAAAAAAATACGCTCGCTGAATGCGCAGGGGATCATACCGGAAGAACTGGGTGTGGCGGAGGTGGTCAGCGCCAAGCCACAGGAAGTGGAAAGTGGTTTCGTGGAACTGGTAGGTCATATCAGTCTTACCAGCCTGGAAAAGGCAGACCGCGGCAAGAGAAGGCCGCAGGGTCCGTCCAACCGTGGCGGCGGCAACCAGCCTTCCAATCGCGGTGGCCAGCAGCCCCCACGCGGCAATCAACAGCCTTCCCGTGGTAACAGCGGTGGCGGTCGTAGTGAACAGGGCGGCGGTCAACAGGGTGGTGGTCAGCAAGGTGGTGGTCAGCAAGGCGGCAGGGATCGCAACCAGGGTGGGGGTAATCGTGAGCAGGGTGGCCGGGACCGTAACCAGGGTGGCAATCGCAACCAGGGCGGCGGTCGTGACCGTGGCCAGGGAGGAAACCGCGAGGGTGGAAACCGGGGCCCGAATAACGGCGGCAACCAACGTCCGCCGCGTCCGCCAATTGAGAAAAAACCTTAATACCTGGCTTTTTTTAGCTGGAAATAGTTGTTACTGAAGCAGTACTGAATTCATCAAATTTAACTATCTGTGAAGCGAATGATTTTGTAATTTGCTCTGTACAAAAACACAATATCTATGGCTATTTTTAAGACGAACAATCCTATTCTTACCGACAAGGCTTACCAGAAGTCTTTGGACGTATATGATTCCGGTGTCGTGAAAATGACGGCGCGTGGAACGCTCAACAAGTTTTTCCTGCTGTCTCTTTTAGTGATGGCAACGGCGTCTCTTACCTGGAGCGCTGTTTATCAACATGTGGATGTTACAGGATATATTATAGGGGGAGCTATCGGCGGTTTTATCATTGCAATCGTGTTGGCGTTCAAACCAGCCTGGTCTCCTTTCCTTGCCCCAATTTATGCGCTGCTGGAAGGCGCCTTTGTAGGAGGGGTCTCCGCTTATCTTCAATATGTTTTCAGGGATAAGATGCCAGGCATGATTATGCAGGCAGTGGTGATAACATTCGGCGTGGTGATCGCTATGTTTTTATTGTACCGCTTCCGGATCATCCGGGTGACGGAAACATTCAAGACCATTGTATTTACCGCTACACTTGGTATTGTTTTCTTTTATCTTATCGCCTGGGGCCTGAGCTTTGCACACATCGATATTCCCTTTCTGCATCAAGGAAGCACCGTGGGCATCCTGTTTTCACTTTTTGTGATCGGGCTTGCATCGATGAACCTGGTGATGGCATTTGACAGGGTAGAACAAGGCGTTGCCATGGGCGCCCCCAAGTACATGGAATGGTACAGTGCATTCGGGCTTGTGGTAGTAATTGTATGGCTTTACATTGAAATCCTTAACCTGCTCGCAAAACTGAACAGCAGGAACTAAGCAAATACATTTTCCCATTATGGCAGGGCCCTCGTCGAGGGCCCTGTTTTTATTTAAGAACGGGCTGTTTAGATAAATGGTAGGCGGCAAACGCCCGGTTTGCCGTAATTTGTAAACTTTCAAGACCCCACCCACTATTCAACATTAAAACCTTTAACGGATGAAACAACGCGTTTTATTAGTAGCCGGCATTTGCCTGCTGGCCTGCAGCCGGCCGATGGCCCAGGCAAAACTGGTAGAGGAAGTCACCAAAAAGGGTAATGAGCTGGTGATTCCCTACGAGAAATTTGTGTTGCCCAACGGGCTCACGCTGGTGGTCCACGAAGACCACAGCGATCCCATCGTGCATGTGGATGTTACCTACCATGTAGGCTCCGCCCGGGAAGAAATCGGGAAGTCGGGTTTCGCGCATTTCTTTGAACACATGATGTTCGAGGGCAGTGACCATGTGGCCGACAAAGAACATTTTAAAATCGTTACGGCCGCCGGCGGTACGCTAAACGGTTCCACCAACCGCGACCGTACCAATTATTTTGAAACGGTGCCCAGCAACCAACTGGAAAAGATGCTCTGGCTGGAAGCCGACCGTATGGGCTTCCTCGTGGACGCGGTAACGCAACAGAAATTTGAAGTGCAACGCTCCACGGTAAAGAATGAGCGCGGGCAGAATTATGATAACCGCCCTTACGGCCTGATATCCGAAGTAGCGTCCAAAGCGCTTTACGATTATGGTCACCCGTATTCCTGGCTTACCATCGGTTATGTGGAAGACCTGGACCGGGTTAATGTAAACGATCTGAAAAACTTTTTTCTTCGCTGGTATGGTCCCAACAACGCCACGCTTACTATTGGCGGAGATGTAAAAACAGCCGATGTGGTAAAGCTGGTAGAAAAATATTTTGGTCCTATTCCCCGCGGGCCGGAAGTCGACAAGGTGGTAGTGCCTGCCCCGCATGTGGACAAGGATCGTTACGTATCGTATACCGACAACTATGCGCGCCTGCCGCTGTTGGCCATCGTGTACCCTACCGTACCCAATTATCATCCTGATATGGCAGCGTTGGCCTGCCTGGCGCAAATCCTGGGACAGGGAAAGAATTCCGTTCTGTACCAGCAGATGGTCAAAAAGCAAGTTGCCGTGCAGGCGCAGGCCAGCAACCAACTGTCGGAACTAGCGGGAGAATTCTATTTTACTATGCTTCCCTTTCCCGGCAAATCGCTGGCCGATATGGAAAAGTTGTTCCGTGCTTCGCTCGACACGTTTGAACTCAAGGGTGTGACGGATGAAGACATAGCCCGGTTCAAGGGCAGCATCGAAGCGCAATACATCAGTGGGCTGCAAAGCGTAGCGGGTAAAGTGAGCCAGTTGGCGGCTTTCCAGACCTTTACCGGCACGCCCAATAAAATAGGCGACCTGCTGAAGATGTACAGTTCTGTGACCAAAGAAGATGTAATGCGGGTATACAACCAGTATATTAAAGGCAAACACGCCGTTATCTTAAGTGTATTGCCGAAGGGTCAGGACAAGCTCATTGCAGCCGCTGATAATTATACAGTGGATTCCAGTCATTATACGCCGCCGAATTACGGCTATAACAACCTGAAATATGTAAAGGCCACTGATAATTTCGATCGTAAGAACGAACCCGGCAACGGCCCCAACCCGGTTGTGAAAGTGCCTTCTTTCTGGAAGAAGAACCTGCCCAATGGCATGAGGGCCATCGGTGTTGAAAATACAGAACTGCCGCTGGTCACCATCTCCATCACGATTCCCGGTGGTCACCTGCTACAGGCAAAGGATACGTCCAAAGCCGGGCTGGCGAGCTTTTTTGCCGATATGATGAACGAGGACACGAAGCAATACAGCGCCGAGCAAATGGCTATCGAGCTGCAAAAACTGGGTACGCAGGTCCGTGTGAGTAGTGAAACCGACGGCATCAATATTTCGGTACTGACCCTGAAAAAGAACATCGATAAAACGCTGGACCTGCTGCAGGAAAAAATATTCAATCCTGTTTTCACGGAAGAGGCGTTCAAGCGCATACAGAAGCAAACGCTGGAAGTCATCCGGCAATCGAAAACACAACCGGCCGCCATTGCCACCCAGGTAATAGCTAAAATCAATTACGGTCCCGGCAATATACTGGGCATCAGCGAAACGGGAACGGAAAGCACCGTGAAGAACATTACGCTGGATGATATTAAAAACTATTACAGCAACTACATGAGCTCCCAGGGCACCAAAGTAGTGATCGTAGGGGATATAAAAGAAAGCGAGATACTTCCAAAGCTGGGTTTCCTGTCAAAGCTGCCGAATAAAAAGATCGATCTGCCGGTAGTCAATACACAGCCGCTGCCTATCGATAAATCGAAAATCTATCTTGTGGATGTTCCTAAAGCTGCACAGACGGAATTTCGCGTGGGTTACCTGACCGGTTTGAAATTCGATGCTACGGGTGAGTTTTACAAGGCCGGGCTCATGAACTATACGCTCGGCGGCACGTTCAACAGCCGGCTGAACCTGAACCTGCGGGAAGACAAGGGCTGGACATACGGGGCGCGTTCCGGTTTTGATGGTGATAAATACAGCGGCGATTTTGAATTCAGTTCGGGCATCAAGGCCGGCGCGACAGACAGTGCGCTGGTGGAAGTGATGAAAGAATTAAAAAAATATGCGGAGGACGGGGTGACGGACGAGGAACTTGCTTTTACCAAAAGCGCTATTGGTCAGCGTGACGCACTGCGGTATGAAACCGGTGCTCAGAAGGCCATATTTATTTCGCGCATACTGGATTATAACCTGCCTGCGGATTACGTGGACCAGGAAAGCAAACTGCTGGCGGCGACCACTAAAAAGGAAATGGATGAACTGGCAAAGAAATGGCTGCATCCCGAGAAGATAAATATCCTGCTGGTGGGTGATAAAGCCCGTATACTACCGGGGCTTCAAAAGCTCGGGTATGATATTGTAGAGTTGGATGCCAATGGTAATTCGATGGAGAAGAAGGGATTTTAAATAAAAGCCCCCCGTTTGAGCGGGGGGCTTTTTCGTTGTTCTAAACCAGGCGATGACGATATCCGATGCTAACGTTTTTTATTAAAACCAGCTTCCAGTAAAGGCATCGTTTACTTTGGCGGGGTTTGTTTTTCTTTGTCGCCGTGCTACAGTACCGAGATGTACAATCGCAGTTACTATCATCAGCGGCATAAACAGGAAAATAAGCGGGGGGATACCCAAAAAGGAAATCCATTTGCCTCCAAACATCCTGCGCATGGGTCTCCTGAGACGTTCAGCTATCAGGTACATGCCCGGCACCATAAACAATGTCATGAAGAAGGCAAAGGCCAGTCCGAAGATGATGGTCCAGCTCAATGGCTTCCAGAATACGACGTTGTCGCCACCGAAATAGATATGGGGGTTCAGATCGGAGAACAGGGTGATGAAATTAATATTGAACCCGATGGCGATGGGTATAAATGCCAGGATGGCTGCCAGCGCGGTAAGTAACACGGGGATGATACGTGTTTTACCGGCCTGCACTACGGCTTCTCTTGTTTTTACACCTCTTGCACGTAATTCATCGGTAAACTCAATCACGAGGATACCATTCTTCACCACGATACCGGCCAGCCCCACAATACCAAGGCCCGTCATAAGCACAGACACCTGCATACCTGTGATACTAAAACCGAGCAATACGCCGATAACGCTGAAAATGATTTCTGTCAAAATGATAACCGGTTTGCTCACGGAATTAAACTGAACCACGAGCACCAGCAAAATAACACAGAGTGCTATGACCAGGGCTTTCAAAAGGAAGGCGCCTGTTTCGGCCTGCTGTTCTCCTTCCCCTGTTTGCTTGATGGTTACATTATCAGAAGTCATTTTAAAGTTGGCGATGTACTTGGCGATGTCCTGGTTGACCGCCGTGGCGGTATATCCCTTGCTGTCCAGTACATTGGAGCGGAGCGTAATCAGTCGTTTCTGGTTTTTACGCTTTACGCTACCGAGCGTGCTGGTGGGCTCTACCGTCACCACCGAACTGATGGGAATGGATTTAATGGCCCCACCGGAGGCTATATCGCGGAAAGTAACCTTCATATTCAGCAAATCCACCAGGCTCTTGCGCTGTACTTCATTATTTCTCAGCTGGATTTTGTACTCTTCTTTTCCTTCCTTGATCTTCGATACTTCCTTTCCAAACAGGGCGGTACGTATCTGCTCGCCTATCTGTGAGCTGGAAATACCAGCTATCAGCGCTCTTTCGCGGTTGACAGTGATCGTTATTTCGGGATTATTCAAATCCACATCCATTTTCAATTCTTCCACGCCGGGCACCTGGATAGAATCGAGGTAGTTCTTAAGCGCGGTGGCTGTTTTTATCAAGTCGTCGAACTCTTCGCTGGCGATTTCGATGTTTACAGGAGGATCGGTGGGAGGGCCACTGCTTTCCTGGTCAACGCTTATTTCCGCACCCGGTATGCCGTGCATTTCTTTACGGATAGCATCCAGGTAGGGCACCGTAGATTTGCCATGACGTTTTTCAAACTCTACAAAGGATACCTGTATACGTCCCAGTTCACTGCGCGTACTCCGGTCGCCGCTGGCGGGGTCGCTGGCGCCGATGGCCACATTGCTGATAATACTTTCCACGATGGGATTCTTTTTCCCGTTTTCAATGCCAAGCACTTTATTCACCCGGGTTTCCAATACACGTGTCACGGAATCTGTATAATTAACATCCGTACCTACCGGGAGGCGGAGGTACACATATATCTGGTTGGGATCTCCTTTCGGAAAAAATACCACGCCCACGCGGTGTGAAGAGACTGAAGCACCAAATATCATAAAGGACGCTATTAACAGGGCAAGCGTACCGAGCAACAAATGCACCGGCCGCCATCCTTTCAGCACCCAACGCAGCAGGTTCTCATAATGGCTCATGACCCAGGGCAGGGAACGGTTCTGAAAAGCATGGATAGCGTCTTCCAATACATAGCGGTTGAGCAGGACCAGCAGCATAAAGAAGATAAGCAGGTTGCCCATAAAGGTCGCATGCATCAGGTCCAGCAGGAGGCCCAGGC
Source organism: Chitinophagaceae bacterium (assembly GCA_036500065.1). Classification (GTDB taxonomy): domain Bacteria; phylum Bacteroidota; class Bacteroidia; order Chitinophagales; family Chitinophagaceae; genus JACMLD01. The sequence goes on from DASYCT010000403.1 coordinate 11,844, forward strand.
CGATAACTATCCAGAATACCGGTTTTTTGAAGATAGCGCTCTTCGGTTCTTTTTCTCCTTCGGGATGGTTCATGAAATCGACCGCAAACACGGGGTTCATGATAAAGGCCACCACCAGCGAAGCGGCGAGCGTAAAAATGAGCATAGCCGGCAGGTAGACCATGAACTTACCGATGATACCCGGCCAGAACATCAGCGGGAAGAAGGGCGCGAGGGTGGTGAGGGTACCGGCCAGTACGGGAACAAATACTTCGCCGGCCGCCATGCGTGCCGCCATAGGCGTGCCCAGCTTACCACCGCTCTGCATAAAGATGCGGTGTGTATTTTCAATGACCACGATGGCGTCGTCCACTATAATACCCAAACCGAACAGGAGGGCAAAAAGCACGATAAAGTTCAGGGTGACATGTGTGCCGATAATAATATCCGCGGCCGGCAGGAACACAAAGGCCACAAACATACTCAACGGAACGGAGAGGGCTACGAAAAAGGCATTGGTTACGCCCATGAAAAACATCAGGATGATCAACACCAGTATAAACCCGATGACGATGGAGTTTACCAGGTCATTGAAGGACGAGCGTGTCTTAATACTCAAGTCGCCCGTTATATCCACTTTCATTTGCCTGGGGAAAATAACGCCCCGGTTGTCTTCCACGGTTTTCTGTACTCCTTCGCTTGTCTCAATCAGGTTTTCACCGCTGCGCTTGATAATATTGAGGGTTACCACGTTCTTGCCATCGAGGCGTGCATAGCTTTCTTTTTCCTTGGTGGTATCTTTGATTTCGGCAATGTCCTTCAGGTAGATGGGAGCGCCGCCGGTGTTGCGTACGATAATCGTTTTAATATCGGCAGCGGTATGCAACTGGCCTTTCAACTGGAGGTTGCGCTTCATATTACCGACCTGCAGGAGTCCGCCGGATATATCGAGGTTTTCGCCCTTGACAGCATTGGCAATATCATCGAATGTAATACCGGCATTCTGCATGCGGAAGTTGTCTACATTGATCTGGAATTCGCGTTCGGGAGCGCCTACAATGTCCACCCGTGTTATCTGCGACAGGTCTTCCAGTTTATCTTTCAGGTCATCAGCGTATTTCTTGAGACGTGGTAAATCGTAATCACCGCTCAGGTTCACGTACATGATGGGCTGCTCGCTGAAGCTTACTTCCTGTACGGCGGGGTCCTGGGTAAGATCGGTAGGCAGATCGGTCTTTGACTTATCCACGGCGTCCTTTACCTTCTGCAGGGCGACATCGGTTTTTACATCGGTGTCGAACTCCACGATAATGGCAGAGTAATCCTGCTGGGAAGTGCTGGTGAACTTTTTAATCTTTGCCCCGGTAATGCCTTTGATTTGCTTTTCAATTGGGCGCGTTACCAGGTTCTCTATGTCCTTTGGTGAATTGCCCACATAAATGGTTTGCACATAAATGGTGGGTATTACTATATCCGGGAATTGTTCTTTGGGAAGCGTTACGAACTGGTAAATACCAATCAGGCTCACAATCAACATCATCAGGTAGATAGATGTTTTGTTCTTTATGCTCCACGTGGTAGGCCCGAATTCTTTAAACTTACCTTTTATGGTCTCTAATGCGCTCATACAATTAGTTTAAATATTGTGTAGTCGTTCGTCCTGGTATCATTCCTCACTATTTGGTATCGGTTGTCAACAACTGGCCGTCGTACAGGCTCTGGAAGCCGTCCGTTATCACCTTATCGCCTGCCTGGAGACCGCTTTTTATTTCGAGGTTATCGCCATAAAATTCGCCGGTGGTAACCATTTTTTTGCGGGCCAGCAATCTGCCGTTTTCATTGGAGGCCACCATTACGTATTTACCTTTTTCATCGTTTTGCAGGGTATTGACCGGCACCGTGATGGCATTATTGGTTGTATAATCCTGGATTCTTACAACGGCTACCTGGTTGGGATAAAATCCATCGCTTCCCTTTAGTCTTGATTCGATAAAAAAGCTATGGGTTATGTTATCGATAGAGGTTCCGGCGGCTGTTATTTTTGCATCAATTGATTTGTTGATATCGGGTACGGTCACTTTGATGTTGCTACCGGGTCTTACCCTTCCGAGGT
>DASYCT010000404.1:0-12176 GCA_036500065.1 Chitinophagaceae bacterium
CGGCGCTTAACAGTTTATCCAGTTTATCGGCAGTGGTCGTGGAAGATATATTGGCATGGGGCTTACCCCAGTTATCAAACCAGCCGGGGTACCATTCGGCCAGGTAATAAGGGCCTTTGCCGCCGTGGTACTGGTTGATAAGTGTTTTTATTTCGGTAGGGTTTTCAAGACCATTCACCGCGGGAAGGTAACCCGGCAGGTAGCCATTGACCATTTTATCAGCCCCGTCGCAGGTAAACAACACCCCGTCGAAACCGGCGTCGCGGAACAGCTTGCGGTTCAGGTCGAGGTAATTCTTGTCATTGCTATACGAGCCATATTCGTTTTCGATCTGCACCATCAGGATATTGCCGCCGTGGGTAACGAGCAGCGGCACCAGTTGTTTTGACAATTGGCGTATATACCTGCTGTAGGCGGCGATAAAGCGGGCATCCATGCTGCGCACTTTTATCGTACTGTCTTTCAGCAGCCACCAGGGATAACCGCCAAACTCCCATTCGGCGCAGGCATAAGGGCTCGGGCGCAATACCACCCACAGGCCTTCTTCCTGTGCTATTTTTATAAAAGCGGCTATATCGTTGTTACCGCTGAAGTCATATTTACCCTGCACGGCTTCATGGGCATTCCAGAAGACATAGGTGCCGATGGTATTAAGGCCCATCGCTTTGGCCATCTTCATCCGTTCGCGCCAGTAAGCCACCGGGATGCGGGTATAGTGCATTTCGCCGGAGATCATCTGCAATGGTTTCCCGTCCAGCAGGAAACTGGTATCGCCCAACGCAAATACATGCCGGGCGTTTTGCCCGGGGGCTGCCTGGAAAAAAGGCAGCCCCACAAGCAAAATCAAAAACAACCGCATTCGTATTATTTTAGTGATTTGAAACTTTCTTTGGCCTGGGTTTGTTTGCATTCAGCGCTTTTATGTCGAGCGTCCCGGTTAGCTTCTTATTATTTACGTAAGGGGTAACATGGAGGATTACATCGTCCGTACCTGGCGAAGGCATGGTATAAGTGAAGTTCACCACACCTTTTGCTTTCGGCCCTATTTTGCCGGGATTGGTAAACTTAAGATTCCCTTTACCGGCTTCGGCAACAAAGTTCAGGATCATCTCCTTGTTTGTTGAGTTGGCATAATGCAATTCCGCCTGTTGCGTTTCCCCGGGCTTCATATATCCAAAAGACATCACTTTCAACCGAAGGTAAAGTCCTTCACCAAAGTTGTAAGGATAGTCCTCCTGTACGGGGTGCTCGTAAGGGGTTATTGTGCCCTGTACCCAGATACGGTTATACTCCTGTCCATCCTTGCTAAACACGGTAATCTCCTTGGAAAAGAACCCCGATTTGTATTCAGGGTCGAAGGTGATCGTCACCTTACCTTTTCCCCCGGGTTTTACCGGGTCTTTCGAAAGCACCCTGCCGATGCAGCCACAACCGCTGTAAATATCATTGAGGACAACAGGCGTTTTTCCGTTATTGTGAAAAATGAACACATGTGTCGCCTTACCGTTTTTCTCAAGAATATTCCCAAAATCGTGGACCCGCTCTTCGAACGTTACCGTTGTGGAAGGGGTTTGCGAAAACACCCGGCCACCTGACACAACCATTGCTAACGACACAACAATATACCTCAGCATCCGCATGAGTCATGGTTTTATTAAACTGCCTTACTGGGCATACGCGTCCAATTCGGTTACCCTAAAGTTATTGGTACTGGTAGAAGTTGAATACGACAATACCAGCCTGATATATTGCGCCGTAATGGGTTTATAAAACACAATATAATTGTAAGTGGACGCAAACGTCATGTTTGCCTTCAGGGGCGAACCAATGTGATCAAAGTTAACGCCGTCAGTGCTCAGATACACATCAGCCTCTGTCGGTACATAGGTTGTTGAGCTATTGGTATACAGGCGTATAGCTGAAATATTTTTGGCGGCCTGCAGGTTAACATCTATCTGGCCCGGTGACGCAGCCCACCTGCTGTAGGTGGTTGCTGACCCGTCAACAATGCTGCCTACCGTTGTAGGTGTAGGCGTAAGGATAATGCTCCAGCCCGTACGGGGAGTTATCAGCGTACCCACGATATCGGTTGTGGTGCCCAGGTATTTTATGCGTCTTTGCTCAACTTTTACGACAACATAAGTCACCTGGGTTGTCGGCTGGCTGGTTATCACGCCCAGTTTCGGCGATATGGTGGTCAGCTTGATGGGGGCCATATAGACCGTATCCGTCATTAAATTCAGCTTGGTCGGATCTGTCGTGATGGTAATGGAATCATAAGAAGCCGTACTACCATTCATTATATGTGCAGCCAGCGTGGTATCCGTGTGCAGTATACCGGCCGGAAATGCTTTATAAGTCGTGTTGTGTGCGGCGTTGTAGGGGGCAATCAACGTCGTATCCAGTGCAGCGTTGATGGTTACGTCCTGGCTTGTTGGCAGTGACGCATATACCGGGAACCTGATGGCAGCCGGCAGTGTAAATGACAGGTTCAGCAGCCCACTCCCGGCACTGTTGGGAATATTGACCACATTGTAGTTCAATGAATTTTGCGGAGCATTGCCGGGGCTCGTAATATTGATAAAGAATTTTACTCCCGGGTCGCCCACAACATCATACGATGTGCTTTTTTTACAGGAAAAAAACACAGCAGCAACCGCGATAGAGGCTATTAAATATTTAGTGTTTAGCATGTTTGTAATCTTTTGTATTAATAGTACAATTATTGGCTGCACGTATTCAACGCATCATTCGTCCAGATGAGATACTGTGATTTATCCGCCAGCACCAGGGCATCGTCGCCTAAAGCCGTGGGGTCCCAGTACACTTTTGTCCAGTCCATATCATATTTGCTGCCGGTGGAGGCTGAATTGTGGAATATAGTCCCTGAGCCTTCATTCAGCTTCCAGTAAGCTATAAGCCCGTTGGCATTGGGGTCAGCGCCGCACAGGTTGAGCTTTATTTCACTTGCCGTCAGGCAGCGGTTCCATATACGGGTTTCTGCAACACGGCCATTAAAGTATTGCTTGGTATCATAACCATCCCAAACCTGCCCGAACTGCATCCTCGAAAACAGGAAAACCACGGAGCCTGTTGCTGTGGCAGCCGGAACACCGTCAACATATATAATCAAATTGTTACCGTCGTAAGCCAGCGTTAACATGTACCACTGATTGGCATTGAAATTATAGGCAAACGCTGCTCCAAGCGGGCCGGTAAGCTCCAGGGCGTTGTTAGGAGTGCCGAGTTCGCCATAACGCAAACCGAACGTGGTTGTCTCTTCCTGGTCGCCCCAGTCAACTACAGATTGAATAGGCTGTGGATTGGTATTACCATCTCCTGCGCGGAAAGCATAGCAAAGCGCCTTTATTTCAAGCGTAAAGTTGGGTATCTGTATGGGGTTCTTACCATCGAACAGGGCTGCAGCATTAAAGTGACCGCGTGTACCCGGCGTGCCGGTAGTGGCGCCGGTTGCATTATTCATAGAAACAGCGGGGAAACCAATAACCCTGGCAATTCGTAAAAAGATGGTTCTCGATGACTCCAATACAGTCATATTGCCACCTGAAACAGTGGTAATGCTCATGGGAACGAGATAAGAACGTCCGTCCTTGAGCGGCGAGGTGGAAATGATTTTTACACTTACGGGCGTTGACGCCGAAGTACCTGCTTTAATGACCGTCGTCAGGTTGGTAATGCTGAGGGCGGAATCCGGTACAGCATAGTAAGTGGTGTTATTCTGCTTATTGTACCTGGAAACAGCGGCCGTGTCCAGCGCAAAAGTAACGGTAATGTCCTGGGTTGCCTTTGCCGTAGCGGTTGCCGTAACCAAATACTCGGAGGGCGTATTTTGAACGGTAAACTTTACTATCGGAGTTACTTCTGTGCCTGTAGCAAGGATAACTTGCTCGCCGAAGTCTGCTTTTTTGCAACTCAGCGCACACAGGGACAATAAAGAAAGGAATCCCGCAACTATTCTTGCATTCATTTTCATATTGTTTAAATGAGGTGTGATGAAAATATGTTTTGCTTTTACTTTGCTGCAGGGTTTGCAATTTGTATGCAGCGCCTGACATTATAGTAAGGAATACCTGTTGGTGAATAATAATCGCGGTCAAAATAAAATGCCCCGAAACCGCCTTTTGTGCCTTGCGTCGGATTCCAGCGCGCCATGCCTTCCAGCGAGTACATAATAGAGCCATCGGTGGTCAGCGTATTCCCGTTTGCTTCGGTAAAAGGCGTACCGCCAAGTGTTGAATAGTCGCCAAAGTTTTCGGTAACGATGAACTTCGACGGGGGCACGTTGGTCGCAACCGCATTGTAATAGCTTTGCATGTTGGTGGCATTCTGAACGCCTCCTGTGCCCTGCGAATAGGCCTGGCGGATAAAATAATTGCAGTACTGGCCTGTTGTTGCCGGTGGTACGGTGGAGAAGAAGTCTATATCGAGAATCCTGTCTTTATGGCTTCCCGTCGGGCCGAGGAATTGGGCACAGTACTGTACCAGTTTTACAAAATTGGTGCTGGGGCTGTTCAGCCATTCGCCACCGGCGGGTTCCCAGTCGATGTCCAGGCCGTCTACACCGTTGTCCAGTATCATATCCACCAGGTATTGGCCGTAGACGTGGATACCGGAATCGGTCCTGTTTGCCGGCAATGTGCAATCGAAAACAGTTCCGTTTTTCAGTGTAATCTTTCCATTAAAGTTCACGATGGTAGGCGCGAGGAATTTGGTGCCTTTTACGCTGGCTACATACTTCCAGTCGGAATAGGCGATGGGAGCATAGTTGCTCTTGGTAGAATCGTTGCCCGGGATACCCATCCACAGGGAAACCAGGTCCATGCTATCCGGCAAACCCATGATACGTTGACCCCATGATGCAGGATCTAAATACCCGGTGGCGCCTGCAATCGGGGCATAAGCGGCAAACCAGCCAAAACATACCGTATGGTTGGTTTGCTTGTAGGCCCTTAAGTTGGCATAATACTGAGCATCGTACGTATATGGCTTTTGAACCTCTAAAGCCTTCGGCTTGGTACAGGCAAAAGCCAGCACCAGGACTACTGAAAGTACTAAAAGAGATATCGCTTTTATTTTCATGACAGTCAAATTTGTCGTTTACAGAAATTATTTTTTATCCCACCAGAGTTTTGTACCGCCGCCATCAGCACCTCCCAGGGCGGTAATGCCGGTTTGCACACCTGCCCTGTTGTTATTGTACTCGGACTGGGGATAAGGAATACGGCGAACCTGTACGGTTGAACTGATTGAACCGTTGCTGCTGTTATTTACCACCGGGAAGAGCTTGGGATATCCCGTACGACGGAATTCTGCCCAGCCTTCGGGCCCGTCAGGATACATAGCAAGCCATTTTTGCGTGGCGATCCTTTCCAGGTTGGTTTCTAAAGGGTCGGTAGTTTTATAAGCAATAGTGATGGTGCTGGGCGCAGTGGCGTTATTACCCGATTGCCCGCTGAAATCGGTAAACGCACCGGGTGTAAGCGTACTGTTGGCTGAATACGTAGCCGCATCGGAAGTCTGCAGGCCGTTTTCAACAAATGAAGCCGAGATGCCCTGGTTGTAGAAATCCTGGGCAAGGCCTCCCATATTCCATCCGCGCAGTGCGCCTTCGGCACGTAAGAAATAAGACTCTGCAGCAGTCATCCAGACAATCTGGGTGGTGCTGGTATTCATATTAAAAATAGAGATATTGGCGCTGGTATAGGGAGTCCAGGTGGTAGTGAGAATGCCCTGGCGAACCCCATGGTAATTGCCATCGCTCGCTTTTGTGAAATAAGCCGCACGGCGCGGGTCGGCGTAACCGTTCATATAAGCATCCATCGATGCGCTCACACGCGCTTCTCCTGCATTGAAGGAATAAGCGATTTCATACAACGGATGATAGTAAACCAGGTTGGCGGAGTGTTGCAATGCCGCCCGGTCGTTTACGCTGGAAATAAGTCCAAACGGGTTGGCGGTCGACTTCTCTGCTTCGGCCTGGGCCAATGCAGGGTTTGCATAGACTACACGCATCGCCAGGCGAAGACGGAGTGTGTTCGCAAATTTTATCCAGTTGGCGACATTACCATTGTATACATAATCATAATCTGCCAGCAGGGTAGCCGAAGGATTTCCCTGCGCATACAATGTCAGCACGTTAATGGATGAGTCCAGCTCACTGAAAAATTTGGTATAAACATCCTGCAAGGTGCTGTAGGTGTTTTGCAAGGTGCCGCTGCCAAAGTTGTTATAAGGAATGGGGCCGTAAGCATCGGCTACGCGGTGCATGGCTTCCACTTTGACGATGGTAGCCAGTGCCGTAACTTCCGGCTGGCCATCCAGGGTGGCTGCCGTCTTAATGGATTGCCAGGCCGGCATCACAGAGGCAAAACCCGATGTGAAGGTGCGCTCAATCCAGGGCAGGATGAAATAATAAGCGCCGTTGTGTACGCCGCCATACCAGGTGCCTGTCGGGGCTATATAGCCCGAATAAACATCGCTGGTGAGACCCTGTGCAACCTGGTAATCGCTGGAAAGATTGGTACCGTCTTTAAACAATACCACGTTGCGCTGCATCTGGGAAAAGAAGGCCCCCGTTTTCAGGTTGTCGGCTGCCATCATCTCTTCGGTAGCCTCATTCTGATTGGTATTGAGCTTCGTAAAATTCTTAGTGCAGGCAAAGCCGATCGTTATTATCACTACACTCGCCAGTGTAAGATATTTCCAATTTATTTTTTCTGTTATCATAACTATAGTGGTGTTAGATTATCAGAGATTGATTTTTAAAGAGAAGCCTACTGAACGAAGGCTCGGCATCATAAAATAATCTATCCCCTGGTAATAAGTTTGTGTATTCGCTGTCAGTTCCGGGTCAAACGGAGCCCTGTTGTAGAGGAAGAAAAGATTATGACCTATCAGTGAAATGTTGGCGCTCTTCACAAAGTTGATCCATTTTCTAACCGGGAGATCATAGCCTACCGACAATTCGCCCAACCTGACATTGGTGGCGCTGTACACATACATGGATGCTATGCCGCCGGAAGCGCCTGCACCTACTACCTGGTAATAAGCCTGTGCGGGAACCGGTCGCCCGTTTACCAATGCACCGCCAGCATCACGTGCATCGGCGGATGCTTTCGATACGCCAAATACATCCATGATGGCTTGCGTGCTCGATACCACGATACCACCTACGCGGGCGTTAATCAGGAAGTCGAGGTGAATGCCTTTCCATTTAAAGCTATTGCCCCAACCGCCGTTGTATTTAGGATTGTTGTTACCTGCATAAACAAAGTTATTGGGGTCGGCTACTACGGTTTGTGAGTTGGGGTCGACATAAATGGCGCCATGCTCATCTACCTTCAGCGTATTCACATAGATATCACCCATCGAACCACCTTCGTTAAGCGTCATTTTGTAGCTTCCTGTACCCGTCATATCCAGTGTTTTTAACGAAACGGTTTCACCGGTAACAGGGTTTTTCCAGCCGGGAAGCAGTTGTACGATGGTATTCCTGTTGAGGGAGTAGTTGACATACGTGCTCCAGCTCAGCTTGCCGATTTGGGCAGAATACCTGGCGGTAGCTTCAATTCCTTTGTTGTCACTCCGTCCTGCATTCACAATAACGCTGGTATAGCCGGAGGCCGAAGACAGCGTTGGCTGGAAGAACTGGTTGTAGGTACGGGAATCGTAAACGGTGGCATCTATTTTCAAGGCGCCTTTAAAAAAGGAAGCATTTAAACCCAGTTCCATAGACTTTGTAAGCTCGGGCTTAAGATCCGGGTTGGGTAGCTTTGTTTGCGTTACAGGATACCCGCCTGCCAGTGCGTAGGTAGGAATGGTGAGGAAGGGATCGGGTTCATTACCTACTTCGGAATAAGAACCGCGCACTTTCAGGTAAGACAATATATTGGACCGGATATGCAACAGGTCGGTAACGACGGCGGAAAGGCCGACAGAAGAATAGAAAAACGATTCGCTGCCGGACTCTGCCAGTGTGGAAGCCCAGTCGTTACGGGCAGTCCCATCCAGGAAAACCATGTTTTTATAGCCAAGCTGGGCATTGCCAAACAGGGATTGTTTTTGTTTGTGATAACCTGTCTGCGACTCATCGGCCAAAGACTTGTTCACATTGCCGTACGTGTACAGGTTGGCAACGCCCTGCAGCTTACCGCCATACAGGTATTGATTGTACACGATATCTTCAATGGAAGTACCTGCGTTGACCGATACGTTATACTCTTTCCCCAGGTTTTTGTTGATGCTCACCAACCCGTCAGCATAAATCTGGCGTGTATCCAGCGAGTTGAGCGAGTAATAACCGTCTTCCGAAGCAAAAAGCGTATTGGTCGATGCGGCGAATTTTTTCTCATCTTTTTCATTCTCCATATCGATTTTCGCACGGCCCGATACATTAATCCAGGGGGCAATGTTATATTTAAGCGCCACCGTCGTCATGTAACGCTGTTTTTTGTTCTGAAAAATATCGTCCTGGGTAACCCAGTAAGGGTTTTGCATCGAAAAACCATTGTCGCCGTAGGGCCAGTATTGCACCGGCAGGTTACGCGAGGCGTCGTAGCGGGCAAAAGATTTCACTTTGTTGAAATCATCTCCCGGCGGAAACAGGTACACCGCAATCAATGGGTTAAAATACTGACCCTGCGATATCATATTCTGCTCATTTACCAGGCTGGCCATAAACCCGAGATCAAGCGTCATCTTATCATGCAGGAAAACGGACGTATTACGCGCGGTTAAGTTGTAGCGGCCATAGGTATTATTCGGGATAATACCCTTGTCGGTAACATTTCCAACGGAAATATACGTCTGGTTCTTATCTGTTCCTGTCGACAAGGTAACCGCTGTCTGGGCATCGACCCCTGTCTGGAAGAAATCAGCAGGTTTATATGTTGAAGGCGTGTTCAGTTTTGCACCCCAGCTATAATAACTGCCAATGTCGGATTGTCCATACTCATTTTGAAACTTGGGCAAAATAAGCGGGCTGGAAAAAGACGTCGAATTCATTACGCTGACATCCGTCTTGTTCTTTTGGCCTCTTTTAGTCGTTACCAGTATTACACCATTGGCGGCTGCACTGCCGTACAATGCCGCAGCGGAAGGACCGCTGAGGACGGATACGCTTTCGATATCTTCCGGGTTGATGTTCGAAATGAAATCACCGGTTTGACCCGCACCGGAAAAGATATCCTCTGCCTGCCCGCGAATGGTGTTGGTCATTGGAATACCATCGATTACATACAACACGTTGTTGTTGCCGGCGATGGATTTGATACCGCGCAATACAACGCGGGAAGAACTGCCGGGTCCGGCAGACGATGCATTAATCGTTGCACCGGCTACTTTACCATTTAAGCTGTTGACGAAACTGCCGTCATTGTTCGCGCTCAGATCGTCGCCTTTTATTTCCTGTACGTTGTACGTAAGGGCTTTTGCTTTTTTGGTAATACCCAACGCGGTCACTACCACCTGGTCAATATCGGTAGCCGCTTTTTGCAGCACGATATCGACGCTGGTACGGCCCTTGATTGGTTCTTCCAGTGTTTTGTAGCCAATATAGCTGATGATTAACACCTGGCCGGGTTCTGCATTAATAGTAAAATGGCCGTCGGCATTGGCTGCCGTGGCTGTTCTTGTGCCTTTTACCAGGATGTTGGCGCCTGCCAGTACGGCACCATCACTTCCTTTAATGGTACCTGTTATCACCTGGAAAGTCTTTTCCTGGCCGGCAATTACAGAGGTTGTCGTTCCAGGAGCGGGATCGCTTCCCTTTTTCTTAATGAAAATCGTCTTGTTCTCTATTTCATAGCTGATGGGCTGGTTTTTGAATGCCGCATCGAGGAACTGCTTTAGTGGCATATCCTTTGCAGAAATAGAAACAGGTTTGATATCTGCCAGCAAATCTTTGTTGGCAAATATGGAAAACCCGGTTTGTTGCTCTACCGCACTAAAGACTGTTACAAGCGATACGTTTCTCCCCGAATAAGTAACGGTTTGCGAATACGTTTTGGCCTGCGCGTTGAGCACACCAAATGCAAGAAAAAGAATTGTCAGCTTCATGACTAACAGCGTTTTGGTTAAGAACCGAAGCGACTGCCGTGGTTGACTCACTGACTGGCCGTTTAGAACAGCTTCACATGGCGCAATCACAGTAGTCCGCTTACTAAAAGCAGTTTTTTGCATAACTTTGCAATGGTTTGGTTTGAAAAAATGAACGTTTTAGCGAACTATGAGTTTTGGACTGACTGAACCACCGCCGCCCGGATGGCCGTCCGTGGCGGTTTTTTTTCAGTTTTCCTGTTCCGGTTAAACTCGTACCGGGGTTTTTTTATGCTGGTTTTTCCTATCAGTCGTGTCAGGGCAGCACCACCAATCTCCTGCCCTCTTCTATCCTGAAATGTACTCTTGACAGCTCCAGTCCGTTGAGCACGCTCGCCAGGCTGAGGTCTCTTCCCATCCTACCGATAAATTCCAATTGGGGGACACCCTTTTCATACACCACATCGATATTGTACCAGCGCTGTAATTCGCGCATCACTTCTTCGAGGGTCGCGTCCTGGAAATCGAATACCCCGTTTTTCCAGGCCATCACCTTCTCTACGTTGGCGTCCGGTACTATTTTAATATGGGAAGAACCTGTTTCTATCCGGGCCTGCTGGCCGGGTGTTATGACCGCTTTTTCAAGACCGTTCACCACACGTACCGAACCTTCCAGCAGGGTAGTGCTGACGGCGCTTTCGTCGTCATAAGAATTGATATTGAAATGCGTACCCAATACTTCGATTTCTGTTTTGTTGTTCACTTTTACGTGGAAAGGCACCCGTTGTCCCGTGGAAGGATTTACCAGTTTTGCCACTTCAAAATAGGCTTCGCCGGTCACTTCCACCGTCCGCAGGCGACCGTCAAACACGGTCGGGTAGCGAAGCGAAGAAGCCGCATTGAGCCATACTTTTGTCCCATCGGGCAAAACCAGTTGAAACTGCCTTCCCTTGGGGGTCGACATCATGTTATAGGTAACTACCCCCTGCGGCGCTCCATCCTTATTATAGGCCAGTTGCCCGTTGTGGAGCAACAGCTTTGTGCCATTCTGGGTGGCTACCACCCCGTTGCCCATGCTGTCCAGCACTACTTTGCTGCCATCGGCGAGGGTGAGTATGGCGCCCTGTTTGCCCGGTGCGATATCGATCTTAGCCGGAACAGTGTGAGCCTTAGCGATTTGTTGCGGGCGCCGGTTCATCAAAAAGAACATACCGGCGAACAACAATACCAACGCAGCGGCGGCATAGCGAACCCAGGGCGTTTGTAAAGAACGCAGGAGGGAACGCCTACGGTTTAGGATGAGAGGCAGTTTTGCCTCGAGCATCGCGGTTACAGCAGGGCTAACCTGCTCGCGGGCAACGGATTGTTTTAAATGAGTTATAACCAGTTCGGCTGTGCCGGGGTCCATTTTGGCACGTCCCAACCAGTCGATAAGTTCTTCTGTTTCCTGCGGGGATAGTTCCCCTTCCATAAGTTTATTGAATAAGGCAATTGTATGCGGAGAAGTTGATGACACGTTGTATTGGTTTATATACCTATAACGTGCGTACCGGGCCGATGGGGGGATAGTAAAAAAAATATTTCAACGTAAATTCATGAAGCAATGATACAGAGGGCAATGCAGACAAGGAAGGCAGGGGCATTGTCGATATGGCTCAGCACATAGCTACGGATGGATTTGTTGGTGGCGGCAAGGTATTCCTTAACGGTAAGCGGTGAAATGCCCATGATCTCGGCGGTTCTTTTATAGGTGCACCCTTCCATTTTTACCAATTCGTATACCTTTTTCTGTTGGGGGGAAAGCTGTTCAATCGCTTTTTTCAGGACGGCCGAGGATTGGCGGTACTGTATGGCTTCTTCGATGGGTTCATAGTATTGTTCGGCGAGCGAACGGAAACGCTCCCGCAGGCGGCGGTCACGTTTTAGCTTGCGAAAAAAATCATGCACGAGGTGTTGACCGACGCGGTAGACATAGCCTGCAAAGTTCTCCTTCAGACCTTTATTCTCTCTTTTCTGCCAGACCCGGGCAAAAAGTTCCTGCACCATATCTTCTGCCAGTTCGGGGTCGTGCACCAGCTTGAGTATGTTCAGGTAGAGCTGCGGGCCGTAATGGCGGTATA
>DASYCT010000405.1:0-8341 GCA_036500065.1 Chitinophagaceae bacterium
CGCCTATCATGTATGGGACGCCTCGGCCGATTGGTCTTTCCTACAACATTATCGCCTCTCCGCAGGAGTCAATAATTTGGGGAATGCCCGCTATTTTACCCGGCGCATCAATATGTACCCGGGCCCTGGGATCCTGCCCGCCGATGGCCGCACATTTTATGTTTCGCTGGCATTGAAAATGTAGCGATTGTCCGGTTTTATGCATGTTGGAATTGCGTGCTAAGCCATTTGCCCGGCGAGGTTTCAAATTGAATAGATACAACCGATAGGAAACTCAAGTCAACCAATCGATTAAAACCGTCATCTCATAAATCGTTCATTCGTAGTTTCATCCGGTAAAACAACGAATTATGAAAACGGCATATATATTTCTGCTTACCTTCTTTATTACTTTCATTTCCTGCCACAAAGAGAACCCCGGTCATCCGCCCGACCCGCCGGTACCTCTTACGGGGAAACTGAAAGACATGACCGTACGAAATCTTCCTTCTCCCGCCTATCATTTTGAATATAATGATTTTGGGGGTTTTTCAGCAGCGAGTATCTACTCGGGCCTGGTGAGCTATAATATCCGCTACGACGGCAAAAAGATCCTTCGAATGGAGAGTATCGTCAATAAGGATACCCTTCAGTACCAGTATTATAACGGCGATCTAACCGTCATCCGGATAAATGACCGGAATGGGGTAACATACAGGAGATGTTTAATTACCGCTGCCGCTTCCGGTAAATTGGAAGAAGTTGAATGGCAGCTCAGGGAGGGCAATATTGGCTATGCCATTGAAAGGATCTACCAATTCAGCTACGCTCCTAATGGCAATCTAATGGAAATGGTCACTCACATGTACGCGGTCGGCTCCCAACAGGATGCTACCTATATTGATAAGTTCGACAACTATGACGACAAACCAAATGCCGATGGATTTTCCTTGCTGCATCCTTTTCAACTGGAGCACCTGATCCTTTTGCCGGAATTCACGCTTCAGTCGAACAACCCCCGCCACGAAGTCCGTACCGGTGATGGCGTCAATTATGAAGTGAATTATACTTATAGCTATGACGCGGCAGGCAGACCCGTGCAAAAGACCGGGGATGTTCTTTGGAAGAGCGGGCCGGAAAACGGAAAACACTTTGAAACACTTAGCACCTTCTCCTATTATTGACCAGGATAATGGGTCGCCCGGTTCAATATTGTTTCCTTTTACAGCAGGGATATAAAACTTTGGGGACTGAACCCCGTTGTTTTAATAGATTTTGTCTATTAAAATATAGAATTAATTGATCTTGATTATGTTCTCAATATCCTAACTTTATGGTGATGCGCCAACACCAGGAGCAAGCGAACGCTCATTCATTACTATAAACTTGTAAATATGGAAAACGAATCAAAGGACATCAGTAAATGCCCGTTTCACAACGGGAGCATGAAACACAATGTTGGCGGTGGCGGCACCAGGAACCGCGACTGGTGGCCTAACCAGTTAAAGTTAAATATCCTTCGTCAGCACTCCGCCTTATCAGACCCGATGGAGGAAGATTTTAACTATGCCAAAGCCTTTAAAAGCATCGATCTGGAGGCATTGAAAAAAGATCTTCATGCGCTCATGACCGACTCGCAGGACTGGTGGCCGGCAGACTTCGGGCATTATGGCCCCTTGTTTATCCGCATGGCATGGCATAGCGCGGGCACCTATCGCGTGGGTGATGGCCGTGGCGGAGCAGGCGCAGGACAACAACGATTTGCCCCACTAAATAGCTGGCCCGACAACGTGAGTCTTGATAAAGCCCGCAGGCTGCTTTGGCCGCTCAAACAAAAATATGGACGTAAGATCTCCTGGGCAGATTTGATCATCCTTGCCGGAAATGTAGCGCTGGAATCAATGGGTTTTAAGACATTTGGCTTTGCAGGCGGACGTCCCGATGTATGGGAGCCACAGGAAGACGTCTATTGGGGCGCCGAAACCACCTGGTTGGGCGGCGACCTGCGTTATGCGCATGGTTCCCCCGGAGTGGAAGAAGATCATGGGGTACTCGTTTCGGACGACGATGCGGACGGCGATATCCACACCCGCAACCTGGAAAAACCGCTTGCTGCCGTACAGATGGGCCTGATCTACGTAAATCCCGAAGGTCCCGACGGTAATCCGGACCCTGTTGTAGCCGCCAAAGACATCCGCGATACTTTTGGCCGGATGGCAATGAATGATGAAGAGACAGTTGCGTTGATAGCAGGCGGACACAGCTTTGGCAAAACCCATGGCGCTGCACCTGCTACCCATGTAGGCAAAGAACCTGAAATTGCGGGCATGGAAATGCAGGGACTGGGATGGAGTAACGCATATGGTTCAGGTAAAGGCGCCGACACGATCACCAGCGGACTTGAAGTGACATGGACGCATACGCCCACTCAATGGAGTAATAATTTTTTCGAAAACCTGTTCGGCTTTGAATGGGAGCTTTCTAAAAGCCCCGCCGGCGCCCAACAGTGGGTAGCGAAAAATGCAGCGGGTAGCATCCCTGATGCGTATGATAGTTCGAAAAAGCATGTGCCTACTATGCTTACTACCGATCTCTCTCTAAGGGTTGACCCGGTTTATGAAAAAATATCAAGGCGCTTCCTGGAAGATCCCAAGGCGTTCGCTGATGCTTTTGCCCGGGCATGGTTCAAATTAACACACCGCGATATGGGACCTCGGGCACGTTACCTGGGCCCAGATGTGCCGGCAGAAGTGCTGCTCTGGCAAGATCCTGTTCCCCCCGTCGATCATGTATTGATAGATGAAAATGATATTGCTGCTTTGAAGGCCAAAGTGTTGGCATCCGGATTGAGCGTCGCCGAACTGGTTTCCACGGCGTGGGCTTCCGCTTCCACCTTCCGTGGCTCCGATAAACGCGGTGGTGCGAATGGCGCCCGCATCCGCCTGGCTCCTCAGAAATACTGGCAGGTAAACAATCCGGCACAGTTGGAAAAAGTATTGAACACATTGGAGGGCATCGGAAAAGAATTTGGCGCTGCACAGAAAAATGGGAAGAAAGTTTCGCTGGCGGATCTGATCGTACTGGCAGGTTGTGCAGGTGTTGAAAAAGCAGCGAAAGATGCTGGATCTGCGATCACGGTTCCTTTTACACCTGGCCGGATGGATGCTTCGCAGGAACAAACGGATGTTGAATCAGTCGGCTACCTCGAGCCCGCAGCGGACGGTTTCCGTAATTATCGCAAGTCAAAATCCGTTGTATCTACCGAGGAACTGCTGATTGATAAGGCGCAACTGCTCACGCTCACAGCGCCGGAATTAACGGTTTTAGTGGGGGGGATGCGTGTATTGAATACCAACTTTGATGGTTACAAACATGGCGTTTTTACAGCACGTCCGGGTCAGCTTACCAACGATTTCTTCGTAAATCTGCTCGATATGAACACTGCCTGGAAGGCCGTATCTACAGATAAGGAAATTTATGAAGGCAGCGATCGTTCCACTGGTAAGGCAAAATGGACTGGCACCCGTGCAGATCTTGTGTTTGGCTCCAACTCGGAACTAAGAGCTATAGCCGAAGTGTATGCCAGCGCAGACGCCAGGGACAAATTTTTAAAAGATTTTGTAGCAGCCTGGAATAAAGTGATGAACCTGGACAGGTTCGAGGCAGCTTGATCCGAAAGACATCAAATGAAAAAGGACACCCGATCGGGTGCCTTTTTCATTTGCTTATCCAGGCTTATTTACCAATACTGTCCTTTACGATTATTTTTCCTTTCATTACCTTATGAATAGCACAATAGTAGTTTGCGCTTTTCTCCACGACAAGCATCCAGTCTTCGCCTCCCGGAATCGCTGCGGATGTCCATGCATTGCTTCCCTCTTCGGTGACACAATGATTAACCATATCCCGGTTGACAAAAATGACTTTATCGCCTTTTTTAACGACGAGCGTGTCAGGAAGAAACTGCATATCCTTAATTTCCACGGTGTAGATCTCCGGCTGCGGCTCTTTTGGCGCAATGCGCTGGGGTTGCTGATTGTTCATGGGATTGGAAGAGCATCCGTACAGGAAAAGTATCGGACACAGCAGATAAAAGCACCTCCTGTAGATCACCAGCGGGCCTTCCATCCTACTTAAAGTTTGATTGCACCATTTCCGCGTGACCCAGGTGCGCTTTTAGGGTGGGAACGACTTTTTCCAAAAGACCTTTTAATTCAGCGTTCTTAGCTTGCGGTATCAGGAGGCCCTCTACCGCCGAGATAACGGCTTTATGATAGGCAACCTCGTTGTCGATATAAGCTTTGTCAAAGGCCTTACCGGATTTTGACGCCAGCACCTTCCTTTCGGCCGCCGCATCGGAAAGTAATTTTTGACTTACCGCATTGTCCTTGGGTGTAACATTCAATTTTTTTACCAGGGCCACCGCCTGCGCAATGATTGCTTTATGATCATTGGACATCGTCTGCGCAAATTTCAATACTTCCGCGTCTTTGGATTTCTTCTGTGCTAACCCGGCATATCCAATGTCATTCTGGTTTGCCACCACGGCTACTGAAGCGATTTCCGGATCGGAAAGCTTTGGAGTTCCCTGGGAAAAGGCGGACGTTGAATACAAAAGGCTTAAGATAAGGGCAAATGAGGCCCCGCCTGCGAATTTTTTGATCATGGCAGTTGTGTTTAAATTGTTATGTTGACAAAATTGACTCGGTTTGGGGCATTAAGCTGTGCTTGCATATTAGAGTTACAAGCATGAAAAAGGTTACAAAGTATTTTTGTAAGCCGTCAACCCCGGCGATCTGCCTTGTAGACTAAAATGATTGACATGGGTGATTATAAATAATAATGTGAAGTGTTTGGCCAAAATGATCCGGGGCGAACTTAGTAAGCAAATTTTTCGTAAATTCATAGACCGATTCAATCTCCGACATGGTTTTAAATGTAAACGGTATAAAGCACGAAATATCGGCAGACCCTGATGTTGCCTTATTGACTGTACTGCGCGATCGCCTGGATCTCACCGGCAGCAAATATGGTTGCGGGGTGGGAGCTTGTTGCGCCTGCACCGTGTTGATCAATGGAAATCCCACACACTCCTGTATCACTCGCATCGGCACAGTCGCGGGCAAAGAAATTACAACCATTGAAGGCCTTGAAAAAAATGGAAAGCTCCACGCGGTGCAGGAAGCCTTTCTGACTACAGATGCCTTCCAGTGCTCTTATTGCGCACCGGGTATGATCATGTCTGCGGTAGCGCTGCTCAATAACAATCCGTCACCTTCCGAAGAGGCAATCGTGAGAGCAATGAATGGTAACGTCTGCAGATGCGGAACTTATCCTTATATTGTACAAGCTATAAAGCTGGCTTCCAAATCAAGTAAATAGTTGACGATGGACAATCCCACTTTTATATTAGACCGTCGTAAGTTCCTAAAACTGACCGGCGGTGGACTGGTCGTTGCATTCGTCTTGAGTGATCTCTTGTCTTTTGGGGGGGAAACGCTTTCGCAGGAGTCTACAGCGCTCCCGCCAGGCGAAGTGGGCGCATGGATCCATATTGGCGAAGATGGACTTGTCAGCGTCTACACCGGTAAAGTGGAGTTTGGTCAGAATATACGTACCTCCTTGTCGCAAATTGTAGCGGAAGAGTTGAGGGCGCCAATCTCATCCATCACAATGATTATGGGAGATACCGATCTGGTGCCATATGATGCGGGCACCTTTGGCAGCCGGACTACTCCGCAAATGGGCACTCAATTGCGCAAGGCCGCCGCCACTGCCCGGGAGGCATTAATTGAAATGGCTGCTAAAAGCTGGAACACGCCGGCTTCCGGTTTATCTGCCGAAAACGGCATGATCGTAAATGGGGCGACTCATCAGAAAATAGGCTATGGTGCCTTGACAAAAGGGCGACAAATACTGCATACAATTTCAGACGGTGTTCCTGTCATCCCGGCAAAGGATTGGATCGTGGCAGGACAGACGATTTCCAAGGTGGACGGACGATCTTTTATCACCGGTAAACATGCATATGTCTCCGACATGAAAGTTTCGGGTATGCTCTATGGCAAAGTGTTGAGGTCGCCATCCTACCATGCAAAACTGGTTTCTGCGGATGTTTCCAAAGCAAAGGATCTGCCCGGAGTGACGGTTGTGCGGGACGGAGACTTCATAGGCGTCGTTGCATCGGATGTCGTTACTGCCGGAAAGGCCTTGCAGTTTATAGAGGCCAACTGGCAGGAAGAGACAGGCCAGCCTTCCACAGCCACGATTTTCGATTATCTGGTGAAAAATGCGGCCTTAGAAGATGCAGAAAGAAGTTCCGGCGACAAGAAGGGCGATGTGGAAGCAGGGGTAACGGGCGCAGATTTTCAACATTCGCAAACCTATCACATAAACTATATCGCCCATGTACCGCTTGAGCCAAGGGCGGCACTGGCTGAATGGACCGACGGGAAGCTTACGGTCTGGACAGGAACGCAGCGGCCATTTGGTGTTCAGGATGACCTCTCCCGTATTTTTAAACTCGGCAAAGAAAAAGTTCGGGTGATAGTGCCCGATACCGGATCCGGATACGGCGGAAAACACAGCGGTGAAGCCGCCATTGAAGCCGCACGGCTGGCAAAGATCGCCAGGAAACCGGTGAAGATTGTCTGGACTCGGGAAGAAGAGTTTACCTGGGCCTACTTTAGGCCGGGTGGGGTAATCGAGGTGGCAGCCGGCGTAAAAAAAGACGGAACGATCACAAGCTGGAAATTTACAAACTACAATTCAGGGAATGCCGGCTTGGATACACAATACAAAACGGCCAATAAGCAACTATCCCATCTTCCGTCAAAAACACCCTTACGACAGGGTTCCTACAGGGCGCTTGCCGCAACAGGCAATGTGTTTGCACGCGAATCCCACATGACCGACCTCGCCAGACTGATCAAGATGGACCCGCTTGAATTCCGCTTGAAAAATTTGGAGGATGACCGGTTCAAAGCGGTGCTTCAAGCCGCCTCCAGGGCATTCGGATGGGATAAGCCCAAAGCACCCGGTCATGGCTACGGCATCGCGGGCGGTTTTGAGAAAGGAGGGCATATAGCCACCTGCGCAGAAGTGCAGGTAAATGAGGACAAAGAAGTAAAGCTACTTCGGGTAACCCAGGCGTTTGAATGTGGCGCTATCGTTAATCCGCACCATCTTGAGAACCAGATGATGGGGGCGATCATCCAGGGTATTGGCGGCGCGCTCTTTGAGCGGATTGATTTTGCGGCCGGAAAAATATTGAATTCAAGCCTTTCTGCCTATAGGGTTCCCCGCTTTAGCGACGTACCAAAGATTGAAGTAGTGTTGATAAACCGCGAAGATCTGCCATCCTCCGGCGCCGGCGAAGCAGGGATAATCGGTATCGCACCTGCCATCCGCAATGCCATCCTGGATGCCACCGGTATGGCGCTTACTACCTTGCCAATGATCCCAAATGGGACACTGGGTTAGATCCGCTTATCTGATCAGCACCATGGCTCCGCTCATCTGATCAGCACCATCGTTCCTTTCTTTGAAATAACCCTGCCTGTGTAGTCCGTCCCCTTCAAGATCCACAGGTAGGCATTGCTTCCTTGCAATTTCCCCTGGATCCTGCCATCCCATCCCTGTCCTATTTGCGAGGTACTGTATATCAGTTGCCCCCAGCGATTATATACGCGGAAAAATTCGAGCGAGGAAATGCCGATGCAAATAGGCCGGAACAGGCTGTTGCTATTCGTCCCCGGTGTGAAGGCATTGGGCACAAAAAAGTCGGGCATCGTGCGCGCTATCGTTACGTTTACATTGGCAGTGCCGTAGCAGCCAAAGGTATCCGTTGCTCTTACCTGGTAGGTGATACCACTCATCCCCGGTCCATACAGGCCGATGGGATCTGCTATGTTTGGATCGCTAAGATCCGTGGAAGGAGACCATTGGTATTCATCTTTGTACGGATCACTGCTTGTTGCGCGGAATTGAAGGGGTTGACCGATGACCACCAGGGTGTCATTGCCAGGATTTACCCGGATGGGAGGGACAATGGTCACCGAAAAGGTGTCGGAAACCGTTATGGGGCAGTCGGCGTTCCGGATCTTCAAGATGTAATCCGTCGTTTGCTCCGGAGCTGCGAGGATGCCGGTGGCAAACGGAACCGATGTGATGAGGCCGTTGCTTCCCCTGGTGAACGATCCGGGAATTACCCACCTATAATCGGTGCCGGTAGTAATCACCGCATCTAACGCCGCAGTCTCGCCATAACAGATAGTAGTATCACGGGGATCGATCACCGCCTGTGGAAGGGCTCCTTTATAAAGGCGCACGAATAAGCTATCGGTCAGGCTTGTGCAACTAT
>DASYCT010000406.1:0-9841 GCA_036500065.1 Chitinophagaceae bacterium
CGCGATGCCGATAACGCCAAACTTAATGGCCAGCACCACATCCATTACCACGTTGATGATGGATTTTATGATGGATATTCTTACCAGTATATTGGTTGATTTAAACGCCAGTGTAGCCCGGTTGATCACCTGGTTGGAGGAATTGAAAATAAAACCGGCCATGTTCAGCACCAGCACCGTGGCAATCAGCCCCCGATCGGACGCATGTATCTTCGGGTACAGCACGTACACGATCTGCGAACGGAACAGCAGCACCAGCAGGAATACCGTAAAGGTGATCACAAACACCCCCACGATGGTCTGGTTCATCTTTTTTATATTGAATCGTTTCCGCACCACATCCTCCGACCATTTGGAAAGGATGATCACGAGGAACGAACTGAACAGCACGTTGAAGATCATAAACAACCGGTTGCCATAATCGAGTATCGACACCGAGCCCACGATCAGGAAGGACGCCACTACCTTATCGATCACCGGCGAAGCGGAAATAATAGTGGTAGAGATAGCCTGGTAAGACCCTTCTTTCACGAAGGGCTTTATCTCGGCATAATCCACCAGCTTGCGCGACAGGCCTATCTTGTTCTTCCGTTTGATAATATACATCAGGTGGAGAAACTTGGCCAGTTCGCCCAGGTTGTAACCGATAATGACGGCGCTTATGCCGAATATGGACCCGAGAAAGAAAATACAGCTATAGATAACGATAGCCCTTGAAAAAGGCGATGTCTCCGCCACGTAATACTGCTTCAGCGTATTGAGCACGCCATAGCAGATGGCGTTCTGCACGGTAAAAAAAAGGATGGGCACCGAAAGCGCCAGGTAAAAAAAGAAATTACCCTTGAGGAAATGGTTCAGCAACAGGAACACGACCAACAACACCCCGCAGGCGATGCTGACTACGTAAAAAGAATAATAAAAAAGCGATGAAAGGAATTTATTGAATCCCTCTTTGTTGGCCAGCCGTTCGGTCAGGAACGGAACGATCGACGAACGCAGCGCCGCCGTAAAGATGGTGCTGGCAAAAGTGATAAGCCCGTAACTAAAGAAGAAATTGTCCGTGTCCTTCGATATGCCGAACTGCCAGGCAATCAGCGAAGGGATTAGAAAGCCAAGGAAATTGGCCAGCATGGAAACCGCTGATAGCTTGAGTGTTTGCTTCAGCAGGTCCTTTTTGAGCAATTTCGAAGGAATACTATATAGTTTTGACAATAGCATCAGGTAGCGGACTTATTGGTTTTAAACGGGGTGCGTTTTACGAATTGAAACAGCCGGGCGGTTTTCATTTTCCAGCCGCTGAATCGCTTTTTCTTTTCCTGCCCGTATCCATAACCATATTCGTACGGACGGCCATAGCGTTTCTTCCGCAGGGCTATATCGTTCAGGATAATGTTCAGCCGGGGCAGCGTTCCCTTGCGAGAAAATTTCTCTACCAGTTGCAATTGCTCCTTGTAGGTATGTTTCTGCCGCACTATGTAAAACGTAGTGTCGGCAAACGGTGCGATGATCTCCGCGTCGGTGACCATTCCCGCCGGGGGCGTATCGATAATGATATAGTCGTAGTTTTTCTTCAGTTCCTTCATCAGCACGGCCATCTTGGGCGACATCAGCAGCTCGGTGGGATTGGGTGGAAGCAGGCCCGATGAAAGCACGTCAAAGTTTTCCTGTATGCCCGATGGCTTTACCCATTTTTTCCAGTCCGGCTCCGGCGCTATAATATAGTTGGTAAATCCTTCTTTTGATAGTTCCAGCGCAGCCGAAATCTTGGGATTGCGCAGGTCCAGTTCCAGCAGGATGATCTTTTTGCCTGCCAGCGCCAGCGTGAGACAAAGATTGATGGATAAAAATGATTTGCCTTCCCCGCTCATGCTCGACGTAATAAGAATGGTTTTCTCCTCCTTGCCCGTCAGCAGGTATTGCAGGTTGGTGCGCAGCCCGCGCAGGTGCTCTGCCGCCAGTTGCCGCGAGTGCATGCTGACGGCAATAATGCCCGGCTCGGTGCTATGGCCTATTTCAGCCAGTACCGGCACCGCCGTCAGTCCACCAATATCTTCCACGGATGATACGCGCGTATTCAGGAAATCCCTGGCATAGCTTAACCCGAAGGGGAATGCCACCCCGAGTACACAACCAATCAGCATGATCAGTAATTTCTTTGGCTTGGAAGCCAGCGGCTCTGATTTTGCTTCATCGATTATCCGCGCACTGGCCGTGGTGGAAGCCCTCGAAACAGCTGTCTCCTCTCTTTTCTTCAGGAGATACAGGTACAATTCCTGCTTGATGGATTGCTGCCGGGAGAAATCGAGAAACGTACGTTCTTTTCCCGGCATTTTATTGAATTCTTGCTCGAAACCCGAGGTGTGTTTTTTCAGTTCGCCCACGCCTACGCTCAACCCCTGCTTGACAGAACGGATACTGCTCAGCAGCTCCGTTTTCAGGTTGCGCAGTTGTTCGTCGATGGTTTTTACCGAAGGATGCTCGGCGGTGACGCTCATCAGTAGTTTATCCCGGTTCAACTGCATTTCGTTGTACCGTTGCACGAGGGCTATAAAACCCGCATCCTGCATCACCAGCGAAGAGGGCACAATGCGCAAATCATTTTTGTTATCCTCTAAAAACTGTTCCAGCGCCTCTACGACCGACAACTGTATTTCCTGCCCGGTTTGTTGTTTGGCATATTCGCTGGTATTCTGCATCAGCAGGTTGGACTGCATGGTGAGATCGGTAAACTTATTGAAGGTTTTAAAATCCTCGATGTTCCGCTCGATACCCGATAGTTCCCCGAATACCAGCCGGAGCCTGCCATCCAGGAATTTAAGCGTACTGTCGGCGATAACGGTTTTGGCATGGATGCTCGCATCGAGGTAACCCTTGAGCAGGTTGTGGAGTATGGTTTCACCCTTTCCCGGGAGTGTTTCGTTTAAGGTGAGATCGATGACGCTTACGTCCTTATTGGGTGTTTCTACCGTCAGCGCATCCATATAGTTTTGTGTCGCCAGGTCCTCCGAAATAATGGAAAGCATCAGCGTTTGCGATGCGGGCCATTTGGCAAAACCTTCCGATGCCGTAAAGACTACTTTTCCTTCCGGCAATACCAGCGTATCGCCCAGTTTTGATTTGTACGTGGTATCCCTGGTGGCAAGACTATAATGCGTGAGGTTGAGCGTGTCTAAATTGAATTTATAGATGATCGGGGCCACGATGGTATCCGGCAGCCGCGTGATATAATTCATCAGCACCGGCCTGCCCAGGAAGATTTCTTCTTTCCACAGCATACCGGGAATAAAATACTGGATGTTCAGGTGCATCTGCTCCACCACGTTCTGCATCAGGGTCCTGCTTTTGAATACTTCCGCTTCGTTGTCGACATTGCCCTTGGTCACAAATGTCACATCCGGTACCACGTTCGCGCCGGTATAATCGCTGTTCTTCTTATCATCCTGCACCAGCACGGAAGCATGTATCTTATACTGCCGCCTGGCTATCTTGATGTAAACAAAGGACAGCCCCGCGCAAAGCAGCACGGAAAGGATCAGCCATTTCCACAGCCCAAAGAACTTCGACATGATCTGTTGAAAGAAAATGTTCGTCTGGGCCGCTTCTGACTCCTCAAAGTTCACAGGGGTATTGGTTCCGGGGCGTAGCATATATTGGATTAAAGCTTATTGGCGTTTGTGAGAACAATAAACAACAGTGAAATCGTCGATGCTATGATTGAATAGTTACGCACCCGTATAAAATCGGTGGAGGTAATCTTCTGCTTGTTCGGCTCCACGTAAACCAGGTCCCCCTGCTTGAGATAATAATAGGGCGAATTCATCAGCTTCGAGGAATTTATATCAAGACGTACATACTGCTTCTGCCCGGCAGAATCGCGTATCAGCAATATGTTGTCGCGCTTGCCGTAAACGGTTAAATCGCCCGCAATCCCGATCAGGTCGAGTATGCTTACCCTTTCGGTGGTCATGACGTAGGTAGCCGGTTGCCGTATCTCCCCGATAATGGTAATGCCCATATTGGCAAACCGCACATTGACGACCGGGTCTTTATAGAAAATGGCTACGCGGTTGCGGATGGTGTCGCGGATATCGGTCGTGGAAAGACCGGCAACTTTTACTTTGCCGATCACCGGCAGATCCACATCACCGTTGCGGTCGACCATAAAACCCTGGACAGATTGTCCCGTAGACGGCGGGAAATAGGAAGACGCCGGCTGCGTGGGAAAATTGATCATGTTCGAGGAAGCGAAAATGCTGTTGGCCTGGGGATCGAGTGTGAGAATGGCAATTTGTAAAACATCGTTCGGCTGTATCAGGGGGGCTATATAGGGAGCCGTGGGAATACGATGGGCGGTATCAGATACCGTTAAAGGGATATCCTGAAAGTATGCGACTTTTTTGTAAATATTACACGAACTCAGGCTAACACACAGGGCGATAATACATATCACCGGAAAGCAATTAGTTACCCGTGCCATTTTTCAAGGAATTAGATTTTAAAATATACTTATCTCCTAGCGTGCTATAAACCTCTGCAATTTAATTGTTTATTAAACATTTTACCTACAACGACAGAACACAATCCTTATTCTTCCAGCGTTGGGAAATTGATTGCGGTCTATCCCGTTTTCGTTTTTCCCCTAAAAATAAACTTGAATAGCTTTCCTTGCAAGCAACAAGAATCCGCGGAAGACTGCATTTACAGCCTCTAAAAAATAGTAGTTAACACCTACTTAATAACGTAGAAAACAGCGCTTCAAGTATATTTTTTTAGTAAAAACCCGTGATTTACGCAGTCGCGGTTGCGTGTTTTGAAAAGTTACGAGCCATGAGCGGTGGATGCCGCGTTCGCGGCTCACAACTCATGGCTCGTAATTCATTACAAAGTTGAACGATTTCTAATCTTTCAACCCCAGGTATTGCTTCACCTGCTGGTAATCCTTCCAGTTGATGGCGGAACGGCCAGCTATCCCACCGGGGATGAGTATATACCGGTATTGCTGGACTTTTGCCGCGCCTGTGCCGAACGTGCTAAAAGGGCCGTCTGCTTCCAGGTGGATATTAAAATCCGTCAGGTAGTAGATGATATCAGCGCCCAAAGGAAGCGCAAACACCGCGGGCGAAGCGAGCGTGTTCGCATTAACGTACACCATCACCGTTCCCTTCTGTACGATGCTGTCGGCCAACTTGGGGGCGGATATGGTAGCGTCGAAGTTGATACTGTCCGTGGTAGTATAGAATACGTCCGTCCAGGCCGAATAAATAACATTGGCCGAGCCGGGAGCGCCCGGGGCGCCATTCGTACCGTTTGTACCATTCGTACCGTTAGTGCCGTTTGTTCCTTTGGAACAGGCCGTCGCCAGTAAAGAAACCGCCAGTACAAAAACAACTCCCCTGCTGCATAACATTTTTTTCATAAACATAATTTTTGGTTGATTTAAGTATATAATGCGTAGCAAACCCGGTCATACCGGCTTACTTTATTTACTGTTTTGTTATGGCTGCTTAAAGTCGCTACAGAAAATGGTATAGGTATCACTAAGGTCGTCATTTGTGCGGAAATGGCCATGAAAATTACCGGTTTCGCCGGGCTGCCGTATAAACGCAAAGGGCACAGGGAATAATGTATATTCCCTGTGCCCTTTGTATAAGCGCTGAACCTCCTTTACGGGTGATGCTGGTTGCCGGTTCCGTTGAACTGGAAAGCACCGATGTCTTTTCCGGGCAGTGTCATCTCGGTAACACCGTAAACAGGGTCGATGGGCACGGCCCCCAGGGGCGAGAAACCCGTGTATCCCTTGCCAATAGCAGGCGAGGCCGACTGCAGGCGGAAATCGTAGCTGCCGACGGCCTGTATGCCATACAACGGGATATTATTGGGTATCGGCAGCGGGAAATTATAGAACAAAGGATTGTTCTTCTTCAGTACCGGCGTACCATCGTAGTTGTCGCCAAAATTGTAACCGGCGGGCAAAAACGTCGTGTAATCCGGAATATCGGTCGCCATTGGCCGGATCCAGCCACCGGAACCGCTGGCGTTGGTAGGGTAAATCTGGTTGGCGACCGCCACTGAATCGGCATACGTGTAATTATAGCCGTAGTGCGTATTGGCCGTATCCGCCGCCGGGTTGCTCACTATCCGAATACCGAACTTGCAATTGACCATCAGGTTATTATAAGCGATACCCCGGGCCCCTTCTTCAATATCGACATCGGCTCCCCGGCCGGTTTGTATCTGCCGGTAACCGCAGTCGATAAAGGTATTGTTCCACATGTTGATTTGCGTTTGAGCGGCCCCTACCGGTTGCCCTTTGTTGGAGGCTTTCTGCCCGTTGGTGGCCAGCCCTACAAACAGGTTGTAGGCCATATCTCCTACCGTACCGCCTTTGCAGTTGAGACAGTCACCGCCGTTATAACCGGCTTTCTCAAACGTATTGCGCAGGAAAGCAATCTTCCCGTCGGAAATACGGATGGGGTCGTCCACGCCGCCATACAGCCAGCTGTCCTCCATGACGAAAATGCCGAGGTTGTTTTGAAAAAGGATGGAGAACGCCGTTCCCGCTTTCTGTCCCACCAGCGGCGCCTGTGTGTTCGTCAGACCATAACCGCCAAACTCCACATGCGTCCATTTCAATATCAGCATCGGGCAGGTGGTAGCGCAATAGATACCGGGCCAGCCTCCTGCAAACGCCGCATCCTTCGACGGGTCCTGGTTGGGCGCATCGTTTCTTAGTTTCGAAAGGCTGTCACAGGTAATCCAGATGGGGGCTGCGCTGGTGCCCAGGCTTAGTAAAGCGCCCTGCACGAAGATCCCGGCATGATTGGTGACATTGATATGTACGCCCGGCTGAATGGTAAGCGTGTCACCGGCTTTTACAACAAAATCGCAGGCAATCGTATAGGTTTTACCCGCCAGCATGGTGCCCTTATAAGCGCCGCACAGGGGCGTGGCGTCGCTGATGGGCTGCGTGGCCAGCGTTTCCGCCTGCTCGATGTTCCGTTTTTCGGCCGACCACTTTTTACAACTGTTCAGCAGCGTGAGCATGCATGCCAGGGCTGTTAACTGGAAAAATATCCTTTTCATATTCTGGAGATGATTTTATAATTAAAATTTATACCGGATGCCGGCCAATACATTGATTTGATAAATGTCTTTTCCCACCACCATCTTGCTGCTGTAGTTCTGGTCGGGGAATTTCTGATCGGTAGGCGGCGCCTGCAGGAGCACCGTTTTGGCAGGCGAATTGGTCAGGTTGTTCACCTTGCCATAGAGCGTGAAATGCTTTGCCAGCCGTTGCTCGAAAGAGAAATCGAGCGTACCCTGTCCAAGCATCCAGTAATCCAGCTCATAATAAGGCGATACCTGCGTGATGCGCTTGCCGGTATACACAAACGCTACCTGTATGTCGGTACCCGTTTTCGGATTTTTATACAGCACGGAGAGGTTGCCGATATTGTCCGCCTGACCCTGCAGCGGCCTTGTCTGGTCGACGATCTTGCTGGTGATGCCCAGGCTCGGGTCGCGGTAAAAGAATTGTTTCGTGGTCGTGATCCTCGACTGGGTGTAGGTGTAATTGGCCGATACGCCAAACATGCCGAAATATTTTGTCACGACCGCTTCGATCCCGCAATTGTGCGCGACGCCGAAATTCTCCGGCATAAAGTATTGCGCACTGGGTCCCCCGTTTCTCACGACGGCATATTCAATCGGGTCCTGTATGTTCTTGTAGAAAGCGCCAATCAACACCTGGTCTGCCCCGCCGGGGAAAAATTCGTACCGGAGATCGATATTATCCGCCTGGGTATGCTTGAGGCTGTCGTTGCCCTTGGTATCGAATACCTCGCCGACGATCTGCGTGGGGATGATCTCATAAAAATCGGGGCGCACAATGGATTTAAAATAAGAAAGACGGAGATTGGCCCGGTCGGTAAGCGCGTATTTCAACTGCGCACTGGGCAGCAGGTCGGCATATTCCACCGTTCCGGCCCTGCCGGTAAAGCTCTTGGGCATTATCGTTGTAAAGCCCTGTTTGGTGTATTCGATACGGGCGCCGCCCAATACCTGCAGGTACGGCGTTGCCATAAACTTTAACTGTGCATAGCCCCCCGCCACGTCTTCATACGAAGTGTAGGTATTGGGGTTGGCCGTCGACACCGCACCCGTGCCCAGGTTAGCGGGAGAGAACACATAATTGGCCGAATTGAAATTGCTAAACACCTGCGGCTGGCTGTTGGTCAATACGGGCGACAGGGAATAATCGTTGAAATAATTGTCCCTCGATTTATGCCGGTACATGCCGCCAAAAGAAAGTTCGGTATGACTGTTCCCAATGGCAGGAGTATAAAACATATTCAGGTAACCGGCCAGGTTCTTATCGGTATTGTGCTGCCACTGGCGAGACATATTTTCGACGATAAAGACACCTGCGCCCTTGCTCTGCACATCGTATTCCGCCATATCGGGAATAGCGCCCTTGGCAAGCGCATAAGAACCAATCCAGTTGACACGGAACTGGTGACCCAGCAGGTGATCCCCCTGCAGGGTGGAGCTATAAATGCTTTGCTGCTGCGTGCGGCTGCGAAGCAGGTTGTCGGAAAGTTTGTTGAGGTACACCGAATCATAGGTTGACCTTGTCTGGAACTCATTCATGTGCACATACATGTTGTACAGCGAGATCCGGTTGCGGTCGTTGATGATATAGTCCAGTTTATTGTGCAGCCCCCAACGGGTGGTTTGCGTGGAATATTTACGGATATACAGATCGCTTATCACCGCCTGGTTATCGGCAGTACCCACCACTTGTGGTTGCGCGTTGGGCACCAGGAAATCGGTATTGGAACCCCTGAACATATCCTGGTAAGCGCCGGAGACGATAATACCGAGCCTGTTATGCGCTACCCGGCCACCGACGGTAAGTCCTGCAACACTATTGAAAGGCTGGTTGCGGTTGGTAAAATTCAGGTTGGCTCTTGAAAAATCGTTTTGCGAAGCGGTATAGTTATTGCCAAAAAGCTCTGCCGGCGAAGACGGGTTCACCGCGCCGTGCTGGTAGCTGGCAAAAGGACGGCTGGACGAGAACAGCGTCGATAACCCCGTTCCCGCATGAGCCGTCAGCAGGAAATTGGCGGGGGCGCTTTTCATCACCAGGTTCATGGTACCCCCTACGGCATCGCCTTCCATCGAAGGCGTCAGGGATTTTATTACTTCAAGACGTTCCAGCATGTCCGACGGAAACAAATCCATCGGTATATAGCGGTATTTGGCATCCGGGCTCGGGATCTTCACCCCGTTCACCAGCGTGGTATTGTAACGCTCGTCCATGCCGCGGATAATGGCATAACGGCCTTCCCCGCTGGAACTGCGCTGGATGGTCACACCCGAAATACGTTGCAGCGCATTAGCCACCGTAACGTCCGGCGACAACTGGATGGTTTTAGCGGATAGTACGTTTTCGAGCAGGTCGGCATTCTTTTCCATTTTGCGTACCCCGTTATCGGTCTCACCATTCATCCGGCCAACCACCGATACCGTGGAAAGCTCTTTTGTTTCCGTGTCCATTTTGAACGAAACATACAATACGGGATGAGCATCTTCCACCACTACTTCTTTTCCCTGCGACGCTTCGTAGCCGAGCGATTGAACTTTCAGTTCATACTTACCTGCCGGGAGATTTTTAAATACAAACGAACCATCCAGGTTTACGATGGCGGCATAATGTGTATGCTCGATAAGAACGGTGGCGCCTACCAGCGGCTCGCCGGTTTTGGCATCCGTCACCTTGCCTTTGATGGACTGTGAAAACGAGGCGGCGCCCACAGCCAGGAAAAAGGCTAATACAAAT
>DASYCT010000407.1:0-4713 GCA_036500065.1 Chitinophagaceae bacterium
TTACGATCCAAATCGGGTCATCCTTGACCCTTGTTTGACTCCTGTTATCACAATTCCTATCGAAATTAAGCGGTTAATTGCACGAATTCTTTCAGAGTATAAGGCTCTCCGCATATCCTTTTTAAAGCTGCTTCTGTCCTCTCGTCCTTAAGGATTCCAACTATCCTGTAGATGCGCTGCTTTTTATCCTCCATCCTCCGAATTTCTCTTACTTACCGCAAACTATTCAAAGAAAAATTATTTGTATGCACAAGTATTTACTTCTCTTATTGATCCTTACCACAGGAGTAGCAAAAAGCCAAAACGTATTTAATTCCGGTGACCCCGTGGTTAACTACAATGGCAGCGCCGCTCTGGGCAGCGCTTCCAACCCGAACATATCTGCCCATGCTACCATGTACAAATGGGTCCGTACCACGACTGGTAGTATAACCTGGAACACTACTAAGTACAAGGCTTACCTGTGGGAGGATGCCAACGGGGGCAAGATGGCTTTCCGTTTGCGGTACCCCGATAATTACGACTCTACCAAGTTATACCCGCTGATGCTGTTCCTGCATGGGGGTGGTGAAATCGGTCCGATCACCGACAACGAACTTCATCTTTTATGGGGTGCACAGACCTTCCAATCCATGGTAGATGCCGGTCAATGGAACGGCTTCATACTGTATCCGCAGGAAACCGGAATCGACTGGGGCGCTAATGCACTTGCCTTTATACCCCCCATGCTGGACACCCTGCAGAAATACAAGGGTTTTGACCCGGACAGGCTTATTACCGTCGGACTTTCCGAAGGAGGATTGGGCGACCTGGTGTTTTCTTCTCTCTACCCGCAACGGGTTGCTACCTGTATTCCGTCATCACCCGTCCAGATCTTCAGTGCTCCAAGCAGTACTCCTTTCCCCAATATGATACATATACCCATCTGGATGGCCAATGGGGGCACGGATACCGGCCCCGATCCGCTCCATGCAGCTGACTATGCCGATACGGTACGCGCGCTGGGTGGCTATTGCGTTCAGCAGTTTTACCCCAAAGGCGATCATGGAATATGGACCAATCACTGGGGCCAGTTGGATATAAACAATAATTCTCTTCTTGCCCAGTACCTGAACAGTGCGCATAAGGCACAGCCGTTGCTGTATTTCCAGCAAAACCTGTTTTGCCAGGGTAGCCCCATTTCGGCGAGAATGGGCGTCACCCCGGGATTTTATACTTACCAGTGGCAGTTGAACGGTGTGGATATCCCCGGGGCTACCGGCAATGAATATACCGCCACGCAAACGGGTAGTTACAGGGTGCATTTCAAACGCCTGGTCACGTCCGATTGGTCTGCCTGGACGCCGAACCCTATCAAGATTGCTACCAAGCCCTGCTCGCTCGATACGCTTTTTGCAGAGCATTTTAGCTATAACAGTCCATTGCCTTACGACTACCAGTATAATGCACCCTCCGGTGAATACAAACGGTATAATTTCAATTGCATGAACGGTGTTTATACTACCGGCCTGGACAACTTCACACAGGATGCAACCGGTAAAGTGGGCGGACGTTTTTCGTTGAACTATACGTATGGTAATTCCGGTTGTACATATACTGCCGGTGACAAGGTTTGGGGTACCTACCAGAACTACCCAGTGGTGACACCTGGTACCAATTACCTGTTTTCTTTTTATGCGGGCAATCAAACCAATACCACCCCGCTGGCATCATTGGGTGCAAGAATCGACGGTACTATACTAACGCAGATTAGCAAACCTTCAGGACTTAATTCCAACCTGTTTGGTAATAATAGCTGGCAGAAACTTTCCTTCCTCTGGAATTCTGGTGGCAATACCGGTGCTGATTTGGTTATCTTAAATAATAATCTAAACACCAACGGCAATGATTTTGTACTGGATGAAATTTCCTTTACCAAATTGCTGGCGCCGGGAGGTTTTGGTTCGAATATGATGCTCTGGTCGAAGGCGGATGCCGAACCCCAGGCGGACAGCACACGGATGAACGACTGGGCCAATAGCTCCGGTTCCACCGAACTGGTACAAATTACCCCGGTCAGCCAGCCCTTGCTTAAAAACAACCCCAGCGATAACATCAACTTTAACCCCCTGGTTAATTTCAGCGCGGCCAATGCATGGTCGATGAATGCTCCCAGTGGTTTTGCCGGCACTGCTACGCACAACGCCGCACACATGTTTATCGTGGCACGGACAGTGGATAGTTCTTCGGCTGATTCCCTGCTGATTGAAAGAGGCAACAGCAGCACCAACCGCGTAGCGGTAGTAATGAACATGAAAAACAATGTGGTTTGGGATGCGGGTAGCACTTCCGGCGCCAGCCACCTGACATTGGCAGGACAGCGTTCGGATCTGAATAAACCGATATTGTGGACGTTCAGCAAAGACAATACGAATGGCACCGGTAGCGGTGGCGGTAATAAACAGGATATTCGTAAGAACGGTGTGGTTGTCGCCTCGACGACGACGGCAGGTACCGCGTTTACGGGCAGCAACCAGAGTTTTAAAATGGGTCTTTCCAATACGAAAGTGGCGGAAGTAATTTACTACCTGGATGCCAACATAAATGCTGCCCGTCAAAACCGTATTGAGTCGTATCTCGCCACCAAGTACGGTATGACGCTGGGCACCGCTGCTGCCCCGATAAGCTATACAGCTTCCGATAGTTCTACGGTGTTCTGGCCTGCCAGCACTACTTACCAGAATGACGTATTCGGTATCGGTGTTGACAGTCTTTCGGGTCTCAACCAGTTGATATCGAATAGCATCAATTCAGGAAGCGGCGACGGAACCGGCCAGGCAGGCAAGGGTAACTTAATCCTTACCGCCATCGCTCCGCTCGGCGACAAGGATTTCGTAATGATAGGCAATGACGCCAATGTACTTACCGAACATCCCATTGCTCCCCTGGAAGCTCCCGCTGTTGTACAGGGTGTCACAAGAGTAGGCCGTGAATGGAAAGTAAAGAACACAGGTAACGTAGGCTCCGTAACGCTCACCTTTGATACAACAGGTCTTACACTGGCCGGCGGTTCTACCCTGGCGAATTATATCCTGATGGTCGACAGCGACGGCGACGGCGATTTTACCACCGGTACGGTCAGCTTCTTCTATGCCACCAGCTCTGCCGGCAAACAGATTAATTTCTCGGGCATTACGTTCAACGATGGTGTTGATTTCACTATCCTGACGCAAAAGCCGGCAAGCTCGCTGCCCGAAACATGGCTCGGCTTTACCGCGCAGAACATAAGCGGCAATGGCGTACTGAACTGGCAAACCAGCCAGGAAATAAATGTTGACTACTATGCTGTAGAGCATTCTACCAACGGTCTTGACTTTACCGTAATAGGCGTTAACCCTGCCAACAACAGCCTGGGTATTAACAACTATACCTATACACAACAATCACTCTCCGCCGGCATGCATTACTATCGCATCCGCGCAGTAGACAGGGACGGTGTATTCAAATACAGCGATGTCAGGAGTATCAAGGTTTCCGCACTGAACGCCATCCAGATCAGGCCGAACCCGGTTAGTGGTTCTACGCTTACACTGGGTATCTCCCTGCAGCAAAATGCACAGGCAGTGATACAGGTAGTGAGCATTGACGGAAAGGTAATGATGAGAATGAATACACAACTGACGCAGGGTATAAATACGGTGAACCTGAACGTGGATGCAATACCGACAGGCATCTACCTGGTACAGGTGCAGATGAATAATGATGCGGTGACCAAGAAGTTTATCAGAACACGTTAACAGGTCTGCTGTTTAGAAGAGAAGTAGCTACAAATAAGTAATAGTAAGGGTAAGCCCCGGCGATGCGAGAAGCAGCCGGGGCTTTTTATTATGTGCGACTTCAGATCCCTTCGCTATTATACTTGCGCCTTTGGCGCTAAATTTTAACCACAGAGGGCACAAAGGGTTTTTCACGGAGGGCTAAGAGGAAAGAAATATCTTCTTATACTTTAGCTATATATAAAAAATGACAATATTTTAACTAAAAAGCAATTAAAATAGAATTAAAAAGGGATATAATCCCTCTTTGGTCCCTCTTTAGTCCCTTTTTAGTCCCTGTTTAGTTCCTCTTTAATTAAAACAAAATAATAGGGAAAAGCAGCTCCGGTAAAATTCCCAGGGCAATTTGCCTGTATATACCGAAAAGCAAAACGATTCATCTAATTCCCGTTGTCCTCTGTCTCGGGGATTTCATCCTTATCGCTCTTGCCGAGTTTGAACTGCGGGCTTTCCTGGGTCCCGGTGACCCGCATGGGAATACCGATGATGCCGAGCGGCGGAAGACCCAGCCGTATTTTGAGGTTTAAACGCCCGTCGAGACTTACCTGCCCCTCTATGCGGGGACGAAAACCGGCAATCTTCATTTTCAGGCGTTCCAGCGTGATGATATTGTTCTTTATGGTGGTCTTGATATCTACTTTAGAGAGATCGGGATCGGTCAGCCCTTCTTTACCCGATTCCTTGCCCATCGCCGAGAATAGTTTCAGGCCCTTTACTTTTACTTTGGTAAGTGATAAGGTGCCGCCGCCTTCGAGGGAAGGGTAAACAGGGTGCATGGTGCTGTCCAGCTTTCCTTTCAGGTTATAGTCCAACGAGACGATGCCATAAGCTTTGCCGGCCGAACTTGCCATATCGTGAAACAGCTTGATTTCCTGCCACGCTTTATTAATATCAAAAT
>DASYCT010000408.1:0-7709 GCA_036500065.1 Chitinophagaceae bacterium
ATGGGTCGTTTTGGCAGTTGAAGGTATCCGGGGGGTAATGAGAGAGATGCCGCCGCCGACGGTGAGCCGCCCCGGGAGGGCGACCCACCGTCGGCAGGAAGGCCACCCCGAAAGGGTGACCCATCCCTGGCGGGTCGGAAAGCCGCCCGGGAGGGACGGAGGGCGGCGGAGGCTTGACAGGGGGTAATATAATTGCCCGGGGGTTTGCAAAAGCGACTTTAATTTGACATCTTTGTCCTGCCTGCAAAATCGACCTTCTAAATTATTTATCGACGACTCCAATTCCTTCCTGACGAGCTAAGGTATCAAAACCCGTATCCGGAGATTCACTGGAGGTCATCCATGTTTTCCCGGTCCATTTGTTTCTAACGATTAAAAAACGTGCGTGGTGAATCAATTCGACTCGACTGCGTGGGTGACAAAGGCTAAACGATTATTTAGTAAATTGCCATTCACTACCAAGCTGACCTCAATGAGAAAAGGGCTTTTGCCGGGCTTATTCCTGCTGCTATCCATCACCGCCCGGTCGCAGGATTTCAGCAATAAAGGAAAGGATTTCTGGCTGCCATACGGGTATCATGTAAGCATGCTGAGCAATAACTCGCAGGAGATGGTCCTGTATTTTACTTCTACCGTTACGGCTACCGTCACTATCACCATACCTGCCAACGGGTACACGCAGACCCTGACAGTACCCGCCAATACGGTACAGACTTCGGCGCCCATCCCAAAATCGGGTGCGCAGGATGCGCGGCTTACGAAGGAAGGACTGTCCAATGACGGCATCCATGTGACCAGCGATCAGCCGGTGGTGGCTTATGCTCATATTTATGCCTCCAACATATCGGGCGCAACCTTATTATTTCCCACCAATACGCTCGGGAGCGATTATTATTCGCTCAATTTTACCCAAAGCTCCAACGAAATCAATTGCAATTCGTGGTTTTGCGTGGTGGCGACGGAAGACAATACCACGGTAGAGATAACTCCTTCAGCAGCTACTACGGGCGGATTAACCGTGGGCGCGCCTTTCACCGTAACGCTCAACCAGGGACAGATATACAATGTGATGGGGACTTTGACCGGAAATACGGGAGTGGACCTTACGGGTTCGAGAGTGCGTTCGGTGGCGTCGGGTTCGGGGACCTGCAAACGGATTGCCGTTTTTTCGGGCAGCGGCAAGATCAATATCGGCTGCACGTCCGGTTCGGCCGATAACCTGTTCCAGCAGGTATTCCCACAAAGCGCCTGGGGCAAGAAATATCTTACGGCGCCTACTTCCACCATGCCCAATAACTATTTCCGGGTAGCGGTGACCAACCCGTCTACGGTGGTAAAGCTGAACGGGACCGTGCTCACCGGGCTGGTCGGCAATTTCTACTACCAGTTCCTGACCAACCAGCCTTGCGTGATCGAGGCCGACCAGCCTATCCTGGTGGCCCAGTATATCAGCAGCCAGGGCTGTCTTAGTAACGGGACGCCCGGTGATCCTGAAATGATTTACCTGAGCGCGGTAGAGCAAACCATCAACAGCGTGGTGCTCAATTCCACCCCCAACTATGCGATTACGGCCCACTATATAAATGTTATTATGAAGGCCAACGATGTCGCCAATTTCACGCTGGATGGCGTCAACCGGGCTTCATCCTTTGTGTCCCACCCGCAGGATAATACGTATATGTACGCCCAGTTTACCGGGCTGAAGGCCGGGCAGCATACGCTGCTGGCTGATTCAGGATTCAGCGCCATCGCGTATGGCTTAGGGAATGCCGAATCGTATGGATACAATGCCGGTACCAACCTCAAGGATCTCTACCAGTATATTTCGATCAACAACCAATATGCAATAGTCAACTACCCGGCGGGATGTAAAAGCTCGCCGTTCAATTTTTCGATGACCTTCCCGTACCAGCCGACGCAAATACAATGGCAGTTTCACGGTCTTTTCCCGGATACCACCGTCGCAACGCCGGTATATGATTCCACCTGGGTGATCAATGGAAAAACATTGTACCGCTATACCCTGAACAAGCAGTATGTCGTCCCGGCCGTGGGCTCGTACCCGATCACGGTGCTTGCCACCAACCCGAGCCCGGATGGTTGCAGCGGGGTGCAGGAAATCGATTATGATCTCCAGATATACGATCGCCCGGCAGTGGCATTCAACGATACGACCAATGGATGTGACAACAGCCCCGTAATGTTCCAGGACAATACGCCCGTGGGTGTGCGGCCGGTAACGCAATACTCATGGAACTTTGGGGATGGTTCGGTGGCCGCGGGGCCGGCGGCTAAAGACACTTCGCACGTGTATGGGACGCATGGCAGCTACGTGGTCAAATACAATGTTATTACCGATATTGGATGTTTGTCCGATACCGCCGTCAAAACGGTGGTGGTTTCCGATGTGCCGACGGCCAATTTTGTGGTGCAGGGACCGGCCTGCGAGGGCAGGCAGGTTGTTTTTAAGGATCAATCGACCATCAGCCCGAAAGATGCCATTAATACCATTACCAAATGGTATTGGAACGAGGGTATCGGCGCTGCGTTTGTCAATACCAGCAATGCTTCCGTTTCGGGGACTTATCCCGATGCGAATTCCTATAACGTCACCCTGCAGGTGCAAACCAGTACGGGATGCCAGGGTGCTGTAAAGACGGTCCCCGTGCAGGTTCATTACCTGCCGGTAGTGGATTTTTCGCTGCCAAGGGTATGTGCGGCCGATCCGGTGGCGGAGTTTGACGACAGCAGTACGATTGCCGACAACAGCGAGGCGCAGTTCACCTGGTTGTGGAATTTTGGTGACGGGGGTGTTTCTACACAGCAAAACGGCAAACATGCTTATGCCGCTCCCGGTCCCGAAACGGTGACGCTTACCGTGACCAGTAAGGATGGCTGCGTGGCCGATACCGTCAAGACCTTCACGGTGAACGGTAACCAGCCGCTCGCCAATTTTGCGGTGCAAACACCCGACCCGCTTTGCAGCAATAAATCGATCACGGTATTGGATCAATCGTCCGTAGATATAGGTAGTATTATCAAGGTGGAGATTTATTGGGATTACCTGAACGACCCGACGAAAAAAACGGTAGACGATAACCCGGTAAAAGGGGGAAGCTATACCTACCAGTACCCCGATTTCGGAACGCCTTTCCAGCAATCCCACCAGATCGAATATTTCACTTATTCCGGTATTAACTGTATCAGTACGCCTCCCAAAATACAGTCGATTACGCTCAATGCAAGCCCGCAGTTGCAATTTGATTCACTGGCGCCGGTATGCCAGGAGGTCTTGCCTTTCGAGGTCACGGCAGCCAAAGAATTGTATGCGCTACCGGGCAATGCTGTATACAGCGGCGACGGTATGAGTTCCGACGGGGAGTTTAATCCCGGCATCGCTTTGCCGGGCAGGCACCCGATTGTCTATACCTTTAACGCCGACAACGGCTGTTCCGCCTCAGCAACGCGGATCATGGTGGTATTCCCGACACCGATGGCGGATGCGGGGCCGGACCGGTATTTACTGGAAGGCGGTGATATCGTGCTGGATGCTTCGGCCAGCGGCAAGGGGCTTCGTTATCTCTGGACGCCGGCTTCGTACCTGGGCAATGACAGCGTGCTCAACCCGACGGTCACTTCGCCGGGCGATATTACGTATACGCTGAAGGTGACTTCGTCCGATGGCTGTACGGCCAGCGACGATGTGTTTGTAAAAATATTGAAGGCGCTGAAGGTTCCCAATGTGTTTTCGCCCAATGGCGACGGTATCAATGATACCTGGATGATCCAGTACCTCGATACATATCCCGGCTGCACCGTGGATGTGTTTAACCGGTATGGGCAGAATGTATTTCATTCGGCGGGTTATGCAAAGCCATGGGACGGGCGGCTGAACGGTCAGCCCTTGCCGGTAGCGACGTATTACTGGGTTATCAACCCGAAAAACGGGCGGCAGCAGATCAGTGGTTCGGTAACGATTATCCGATAATAAGCAAAAGTCATACAATGAAAAAGACGGTTTTGGCAATGTGTGGTATTCTTCTTTTTGCAGCTGCGGGGGCGCAGCAGCAACCGCAATACACGCAGTACATCATCAATAATTATATTATCAACCCGGCGCTTACGGGCATTGAGAACTATACGGATGTAAAGCTCAGCCATCGCCACCAGTGGGTGGGACTGCAGGATGCGCCGGTAACGACTTATTTCACTATTCACAAGCCGCTTGGCAAACAGGACGACCGCACGACGGCGACTTCATTTGAAATTCCGGGGGAGAACCCTCGCGGGCATAATTACTGGGAGGATTACCAGGCAGCCAAACCGCATTCGGGCATCGGGATGAAAGTCATTAATGACCGGACAGGACCGCTCAATCGTTTTGCGGGCTATGTGAGTTATGCGTATCATATCGGTATCAGCCCGAGGACCAGTATTTCGGCCGGTTTCGAGGCGGGGGTGACGGATATTTCGCTGGACCGGAACGAGCTGGATTTCGGAGCTGCCAACCCGGTAGATCCGGCGGTGTACAATTCGGGCGCCATCAACCAGCTTAAGCCGGATTTCGGCGCTGGTATATGGGTTTACTCGGCCGATTATTTTATCGGTGTGTCGGCGCAGCAGATCGTGCCACAAAAGATATATTTCTCCGACAATAAATTACAGCAGGCGGGCAAGCTGATCCCTCATCTTTTCTTTACGTCCGGTTACCGGTTTGATATCGACGACGATTTTTCTCTTTTGCCGAGCTTTATGCTGAAATACGTGCAGCCCACGCCGGCGCAATTGGATCTCAATGCCAAGCTGCAGTACCGCGACCTTGCCTGGATAGGAGCGAGCTACCGGATCAAAGACGGGTATGCGGGGATGCTCGGCATAAACGTGTCCAATACGTTCAATGTAAGTTATGCGTATGATTATACGACTACGTTGCTGAACACCGTGAGCAAGGGTACGCATGAAATCGTGCTGGGGTTCCTGATAGGGAATAAGTACGGGGACTGGTGCCCGAGGAATGTATGGTAGGAAGATTACCTTTGTTCTATGCCATCCCCCACTGATAAAAAAATAACTGCGTGGACACGCGTGACTTCCATGCTGCTGGACTTTTTTAGCATTTGTTTTATTTCCCTGCTGGTTACTTCGCCTTTTATACTCTTTGACACTGTGACGCTTGTAACAGGAAAGAGAATGCCATTTTCAATGGCAGGTCCCTTGTTATACGTGCATGCCGCAGTTCTTTCATTGTATCTCTGTAAAGATTCTATCAACGGAAGAAGTCTTGCGAAACGCATACTGGGGCACCAGGTGGTTGATAATAAGACCGGGCAGGTGGCTACACCTTTGCAATGCCTTGTGCGGAATATTTTGATTATTATATGGCCGGTGGAAGTGATCGTCGTACAGGTCAACCCGGCGCGCAGGCTGGGCGACAAGCTGGCGGGAACAAAGGTCGTGACCTATGACCCGGCGCTGGAACAGCCACGGGTAAAGCCGGCAAAGCTGGTTGTCCCTTTTATCATTGCCTGGTGCTGTCTTGTGCTTATTGGATTTCCTTACGGGCAGCGGGGGCCGTGGACGCCGTGGACGCAGCGGACGCATACATCGAAAGCACCGGTGCGCCCGCAACTACAATATGATACAGCATCCTATAACGCCCGTGAGAGCAAGGAATTACGGCAGTTGTACAAAGACAGTGCAAACGACAACCTGGAAATCAGCCCATCGGTATATGATAAAACCGGGAAACCGGGTACCAGGTGCATCCTGATTGACTATTATGAGAGAGCGGCGCCCGGGCAAGGGATAGGCGATAGCAGTGTAAAGGCAATGATAACAAAATACCTGTATGCACGCTATCCGGAAGATAGTATTACGGGGCTGGCCAGGAAAATATCACTGGAAAGGAAAATAATGAATGGAGATGACGATGACGAAATCTACAGCTTTCCCATCGGGAAGGTCTATCCCCGTTAGATATAGACAATCTTCTTCTTTCTCATTTCATCCTGCAATTTCTTCTGCTGGTCGATAAGTATTTGCTGCTGTGTTTCCTGGCGTTCTTCGCTTTCTTTTAGTTGCTGTGTTTTTTCCATCAGCGCCTTGCGGACCGCTTCGTTGTAGGTTTCGTTTTGCTGGTATTGGCGGAGGCTTTGTTCACGCAGAATGACCGAGCGTGTTTTTTGCATATCGGCTATCTTTTGCTGCTCCATCACTTCCGTGTTGATCTGCTGCCAGTCGAGGGTGGCGAGTTCGCGGGATATT
Source organism: Chitinophagaceae bacterium (assembly GCA_036500065.1). Taxonomy (GTDB): domain Bacteria; phylum Bacteroidota; class Bacteroidia; order Chitinophagales; family Chitinophagaceae; genus JACMLD01. The sequence goes on from DASYCT010000408.1 coordinate 6,265, forward strand.
TCCGCTTTCAGCTTGTCGAGGGAGCGTTTATTGTATTTCAGGTCATGCTGAATGCGTTGCCAGTTGATTTGCTCCATCGCTTTTTTTGCCTTGCTGAGGGCTTCGCGGGCCTGTTTTTCGGAAAAGGTTTCTCCTTTTATACGAGGCACGCTGCTATCGGGCACGAAATGGTAGGAGTAGCTGTTGTTGGGTACGTAGGGCGCTAACGCATCGGGTGTTTCATCCTCTGCAAGGGGTGGAGCGGTCGCGCTGGTTTCGGGCAGGGAGAAATCGCGTTGCTCCCTCACCACTACATCCTGGTTGTTTTCCTGCTGCTGGGAACCGTCCAGGGAAGCGGCCTGCATGTCTACGAGCAGGTTGCCATCGTCTTCGTTGTCCTGTATGCCATTGGACGTGTTGGGTTTCTTCCTGCCTTCTTTCTGTACCTGTTTGGCAGCGTGTAAGTTTACGATGGTATAACTATGTTCTACAGCGGCCGGGACCGAAGTGTCTTTATGCCAGGAAATGTTTACCAGTGCGGGAGATATTTTGTCTTCCACCACTTTCACGGGGTTCACCATAGCGATAAACCCGAGCAGGAGCGCTACGGCGAGGTAGGCGCCGGCCTGTGAGAGCCGCTGCTGGTTTATTTTCATGCCGGCGATGCGCTGAACGCGTGCGAGCAGTTGTTTTTGCCCGCGGCCGCTGGCGGCGATGCCAAAGGTGACGACGGTAGTGCGCTGGCGCTCGAGACTGAGCAGGGCGGAAGCGTATTGACAGGGCTGGTATTGAAACTGGAGCACCATATCGTCGCAACTGTATTCACGTTCCTTGCGCAGGGCGCATACCAGTTGTTTTACAAAGGGGTTGAAAAAGAACAGGATTTCTGCGCTGGCGACAAAGAGGTTGACGAGATAGTCGTTGCGTTTGATATGAATGAGTTCATGTAATAAAACGGCTTCCAGTTGATCCGTATCGAGGTAATTGATACAGGCAAGGGGCACGAGTATGACCGGTTTGAGAAAACCGATCACCTGGGGCGTGTCTACGCGGGCGGAGACGACTGCTTTGATTTCTTTTTCGATGCCGAGCAGGGCGGCGGTTTTCCTTACATATAAGCGCCAGTCCACCGGCAGTTTTGAAATATCTTTTTGTTGCAGGTGTTGGGCTTCACGGATAAACAGGAGGAATTTGATAAATAATGCCGCGATACAAATAAGGTACAAAGCAGACCACCAGGGCATTAAGCGGTCCACGAGTTGCCGGGCATATTCCCAGGCGGTATAAGGTGCGGACCCGACGCCTACGGTGTAGACGGCGGTATGAGGAAGGGAATAATACTTCCAGGACAGGCTGATAACGAACCAGCAAACGCCGGCCATCAGCATATACACCGAAAGGGTATGCTTCGCGGAGGCAGTCAGTTGCTTTATACCGGCAGTCAGCACAAAATACAAACACCACAA
>DASYCT010000409.1:0-6106 GCA_036500065.1 Chitinophagaceae bacterium
TGGCGCCCCATGCGTTGAGCTGTGAACCGGAAGCCAGCACTACGGTAGATTGATTGTCGAGAGTCATGGTCTGCTCGATGGTAAGGTTGCCCAATACATTTATATAAAGATTGGTATAGCTGGTGGCCACATCAAATACAATGGCTTTACCGGCGGCTATCACCACTGAATCGCCACTGACAGGAACGCGGTTGAGGCTCCAGGAAGAAGCATCTGACCAGTTGCCCCACCAGGTGGTGACGGTATTCACAGGACGGCTTTGGGCCGATAAGGCCAGCAGGGTAAAAAGAACGATAGTGTAAATCTGTTTCATAAGGGACGTTTTTGAGTACGCATAGGATAAGACAAGCTGCGTACCATGCCAGGAATCAGTGCGGGGAAAAACAGGGACGGCCCGGTCGAAAGGAAGTGTTATCTATTAATAACCAGCTTCTTATGAGGGGATAAAATAAACAAAACAAGCCGGTACCGGCATGGATGGAAGGCGGAACAAAATGGTAAAATTTCCAACGATGGGAAAAAACAGTGGGAAATGGGAATGAAAAAAGGGGTTATTCTTCGACTTTCTCGTTGAGACCGAGTTTATCGACTGCTATCTGGGCGGCAATCTGGCTGGCGTCCTTTTTATTATAGGCCTTGCCTTCGGCGATGAGGTTGCCGTCTACCACGGCGCCAACGGTAAACAGGCGGCGGCCGCTTTCAATGCGTTCGTCGAGGGTTTCAAATTCGAGGTTCTTGCCGTTTTTATTGGCCCAGCCGTAGAGTTTGTTTTTGTGGTTGATTTCGAGGTTTTCGAGATCTTCCATAAAAAGGTGGGGGAGTATGATGCGCTCCATTACCCACAGCTTGGTTTTATTGAATCCCTTGTCGAGATACACGGCCCCGACCACGGCTTCGAGGGTATTGCCGAAGATCTGGCTCATGCGCAGGGAGCTGTCGAACTTATTGAAATAGGTGATTTTTTTAAGACCCATTTTGATGGCGATTTCGTTGAGCGTGGTGCGGTTCACCATTTTGCTGCGCATCTCGGTCAGGAAGCCTTCTTCTTTGTAGGGGTATTTCTTAAAAAGGAAATCGGCCACGATACCGCTCAGGATGGCATCGCCCAGGTATTCGAGGCGTTCGTTGTTTTCGTCGGCGGTTTCTTTTACGGAGCGGTGTGTAAGGGCGGCTTTGTATAGAGAAGTTTTGCCTGGGGTAAACCCCAGCACATTGCGCAGTTGTTTCTTAAAAGAAGGCGCTTTGTCACCATTAGCAATAAACCGGTCTAAAAATCCCACAAGTTGCAAACTACGATTTTTGATTAGGATACATTAATAATAAAGTCTCCTTTAACACTGTATTGCTGTAAGAACGTAATACCGGCGAGAAAATTACGCGGTGCTTACTGGTACTTTTTTACAATGACAGCGGCGTTATGCCCTCCAAAGCCAAATGTATTGCTCAGTGCAGCCCTTACGGGGCGCTTCTGGGCCTTGTTAAAGGTAAAATTCAGTTTTGGGTCTAGAGTCGGGTCGTCGGTAAAGTGATTGATGGTAGGGGGGATTGTGTTATGTACCAGGCTCATAATACAGGCGATGGCCTCTATTACACCGGCTGCGCCCAGGCAATGGCCGGTCATGGATTTGGTAGCGCTGATATTAAGGTTATAGGCATGTTCTCCGAATACGTCGAGGATGGCTTTGGCTTCCGCTCCGTCGCCGAGCGGGGTGGAAGTGCCGTGGGTATTGATGTAATCAATATCGGCGGGGTTCATACCGGCGTCCTGGAGCGCTGCCAGCATGACATTTTTTGCTCCCAGTCCATCGGGATGGGGGGCGGTGATATGATGTGCGTCGGCAGTAGCGCCGCCGCCGGCTATTTCACAGTAAATCCGGGCTCCGCGCGCCAGTGCATGTTCCAGTGTTTCGAGCACCAGCACGCCGGCTGCTTCACCCATTACAAAACCGTCACGGTCTTTGTCATAGGGGCGGCTGGCTGTTTTAGGGTCGTCGTTTCGCTCGCTCATGGCTTTCATGGCGTTAAAACCACCGACGCCCGCTTCGCTGATGACCGCCTCGCTGCCGCCGGTAAGAATGATATCGGCTTTTCCGAGCCGCATCAGGTTAAAGGCTTCAATGATAGCGTTGGTGCTGGTGGCGCAGGCACTGACGACGGCGAAATTGGGTCCGCGCAGGTTGTGACGCATAGAAATCTGCCCGGCAGCGATGTCCAGTATCATCTTGGGGATGAAAAAGGGATTGAACCGGGGGGTGCCATCGCCATTGGCAAATTCGATGACTTCCTGCTGGAAGGTAATCAGGCCGCCGATACCGCTGCCGAAAACCACGCCTACCCTGTCGGGATTGATGTTTTCCTTTGTCAGCCCGGCATCCGCCATGGCCTGGTCGCTGGCGACGAGAGCCAACTGGGTAAAACGGTCAATTTTACGGGCTTCCTTGCGGTCCATGAATTGCGTAGGATCGAAATTCTTAATCTCGCAGGCAAAGCGTGTTTTGAATTTCGAGGCATCAAAAAGCGTAATAAAGTCGGCACCGGGCACACCACTTACCAGGCCGTTCCAGTATTCATCCAGCGTATTCCCCAGGGGGGTAAGCGCTCCGATGCCTGTAACAACTACGCGTTTTAATTCCATATGTGGCTAAACCGTGATTAATTAAGTGATAAATCCGCCTTCTGAGCTTGCGCTACCGAAAGGCGGATCGTTCTTTTGATTCCTATACAAGTTGGAAAAAAGTCTTACTTGGCATGCTCTTCCAGGTAAGCAACAGCCTGCCCAACAGTAGTAATCGTTTCAGCCTGCTCATCCGGAATAGAAATATTGAATTCCTTTTCGAATTCCATGATCAGTTCAACGGTGTCCAAAGAATCGGCACCCAGGTCGTTGGTGAAAGAAGCCTCGTTGGTAACTTCTGCTTCTTCTACACCCAGTTTGTCAACAATGATCTTTTTAACTCTTGTTGCGATGTCTGACATTTTAGTAAAGTTTAGTTACGGCTGCAAAAATATACTTTTTGAATTAATCGCAATGAAGCAGCCGTTTTTTATTATTATTATCCAAATGCCGTCCATTCCGGGCCTGCCGGGGGCCGGTGAATGGCTCCCATTAAACTCTACCCCTTACCCGCCTGTATTGCAGGCGCACCGGCCGTTTCAGCATTGCCGGCAGTAGCGCCGGAAGCTCAGGTTATAGATAAGTTTAATGTAAGCCTATTAATTCCCGGGGCTTAAATTCCCCGGTTATACGCTGATTTTTTACCGCCCGGGCAGCAAAATTACCCTTACGGCCTGTCATTCTGATCGATACGAGCCATTATTTTCCGGATGAAAGTTCAAGTATAATGAGTAATTAGTAAATTCGGGTTCTCGTATATCATCACTAACAACCCCCGAATGGCACTAAAGATTATAGATTACGGCAGCCACGAGTACCAGCTTATGATACAGATGCGCACCGATATTCTGCGTAAGCCGTTGGGGCTTACTTTTGACGCCCGGGAACTGGAAAGGGAGAAGGACGAAATACTGATCGGCGCATTCGAGGATGAAAAGATGCTCGGTTGCTGTATGCTGGTCCGGGAAGATGCCAAAAACTGCCGTCTCCGGCAGATGGCGGTTTTGAACAACCTGCAGGGAAAGGGGATCGGTCGTGCGCTGATGAACTTTGCCGAAAACATCGCCCGCGACCTGGGATACAAAAAGCTGATCATGCATGCCCGCAAAACAGCCACGGGGTTTTATGAAAAACTCGGTTATTCCGTTATCGGTGACGAATTCCTCGAAGTGACCATCCCGCATTATATAATGGAGAAGAAATTGTGAGTAGGCTCCCGCTGATCGACCTTTTATCCCACCGCTTCGGGTTTTTGTACCACGGCTTTGTGCATCCGCGCGAGGAAACTATGCATCTGCTCCATGCTTTTTACATCGCTCACCACCAGTACAAATAATTTACCCGCCTGTTTCAGCCGGCCTTTATTGGTTTGGGTCTGCAGGAAATGAAGCACGTTCTTAAATATATCCGATTCAAAATAGGGTGAGTCGGGGCGATTGATGAAATAACCCCGCAGCGTTTCGTCTTTAAGGCTCATTTTTTCGAACCCGAGGGCTACGCCCAGTCTGCGGCAGCGCACGGTAATAAACAAATCTTCTACCTGGTGGGGGATAGGACCAAAGCGATCAATCATCTCCGTGTGGAAGGCCTGCAGGTCTTCTTCTGTTTCACAATTGTCCAGCCGGGTGTAGAGTGAAAGGCGCTCGGTGATGCTTTCGACATAGCTGTCGGGGATCAGTATTTCGAGATCGGTGTCGATGGTGCAATCCTGTACAAAATCTTCCTGCTTCTGGATTTCTTCTTTGAATACTTCGCGGAAGGAAGTGCGCTTCAGTTCGCGGATGGCTTCGTCCAGTATCTTCTGGTACATTTCAAACCCAATCTCCGCCATAAACCCACTCTGCTCACCGCCGAGCAGGTTGCCCGCACCACGAATATCGAGGTCGCGCATGGCGATCTGGAAACCGCTGCCGAGTTCGCTGTGCTGTTCGAGTGTTTGCAGGCGTTTACGTGAATCGCCCGGCAGGGTACTGATGGGAGGTCCGAGCAGGTAGCAGAAGGCTTTTTTATTGCTTCTTCCCACCCGGCCCCGGAGCTGGTGCAAATCGCTTAGCCCGAACTGGTGGGCGTTGTTAATAATAATGGTGTTTACATTGGGAATGTCCACCCCGCTTTCCACGATATTGGTGCATACCAGCACATCGTATTTTTTATCGATAAAATCAAGGATGCGTTCTTCCAGTTCATTGCCTTCCAACTGGCCGTGGGCGAAACCGATGCTCAGGTCGGGGCAAAGGCTCTGTATCAGCGCAGCCATTTCGCCGAGGCCGTGCACGCGGTTGTGGATAAAGAACACCTGGCCACCGCGTTCGGTCTCATAATAGATGGCATCGCGGATAAAGTCTTCGTTAAACAACTGCACTTCTGTTTGTATGGGCTGGCGGTTGGGCGGCGGCGTGTTGATGATGCTCAAATCGCGGGCGCCCATAAGGGAGAACTGTAGGGTTCTTGGAATGGGCGTTGCCGTTAAGGTGAGACAGTCCACGTTGGTGCGCAGTGTTTTTATCTTTTCTTTGGCGGCCACCCCGAATTTTTGTTCCTCGTCGATGACCATTAGCCCGAGGTTGCTGAACTTAACGTCCTTGCCGAGCATGGTATGGGTGCCGATAATGATGTCTATTTTTCCTTCTTCCAGTCGTTTGAGGGTATCTTTCTTTTCTTTGGACGATTTAAAACGGTTGAGGTAATCCACCGTCACGGGAAAGTCTTTGAGCCGGTCGCCAAAGGTCTTGTAATGCTGGAAGGCGAGAATGGTCGTGGGCACGAGCACGACTACCTGCCGGCTGTCGCAGCAGGCTTTGAACGCGGCGCGGATGGCTACTTCGGTCTTGCCAAAGCCCACATCGCCGCATACCAGCCTGTCCATCGGTGAAGAAGACTCCATGTCTTTTTTTACATCTGCTACCGCCTTGCTTTGATCGGGAGTGTCCTCGTATATAAAGGATGCTTCCAGCTCGGTTTGCATATAGTTGTCGGGCGTAAAGGCAAACCCGTGCTGTGACTTGCGCTGTGCGTACAGTTTGATCAGGTCAAAGGCGATTTCTTTCACCTTTGTCTTGGTCTTTTCTTTCAGGCGGGCCCATACATCGCTGCCCAGTTTATTTACTTTGGGTACGGTGCCTTCCTTGCCGGTGTACTTGGATATTTTGTGCAGCGAGTTGATGTTGACATACAGTATATCGCTGTCCTTATATATAATACGTACGGCTTCCTGCAATTTGCCGTTGGCCTCTATTTTCTGCAGGCCGCTGTAAACGCCCACACCGTGGTCGATATGCGTGACATAATCACCGGGTTGCAGTTCGCGCAGGGTACGCAGGGTGATGGCCTTGCTTTTATTGTAGGCCTGCCGCACCCGGTATTTATGGTAACGCTGGAATATCTGGTGATCGGTATAGCACACCACTTTGAGATCGTGATCGATAAAGCCTTCATGGATAGACGTGGGAATGGGGGTGAACTGGATTTCTGCCTTTAAATCGGCAAAGATGC
>DASYCT010000410.1:0-10918 GCA_036500065.1 Chitinophagaceae bacterium
AACCCGGGTGCAGGTCTGCCAGCCCGGTTGAAACGCATGACCGCGGGCCACTACGATAAACCGTCCTGGGCATTGTCGATGGCACGAAAAGATACACAGTTGTTCCTCGATGCGGCAAGGCAAGGTGGAACGACTTTAACGGTGATCCCTGCCATTGCATCGGAGATGGATCGCTGGATAAAAAAAGGACATGGCGGCGATGACTGGACCGTGATAGCCAAAGATGCGCTTGTCATTAAGTAACGTGGACTATTATAAGCCAGGTAGTATATTATACTCAAGTGAGTATTGCGTCATTCTTTCTTAAACAACATCCGCAATTCTTTTTTAGCATCTTCCAACGGTTGTTTTTCCTTTGACGCCATATTTTTTCCTGCCCGGTTGACGTAAAAGTTAAGCATAGACATCGCTGATTGAAACGGCGTTCCCTTTTTACGTTTACTTCTTTCCGCCGAACGCTTAAGTGATCTTGCTATCTTTTTAGGATCGTTTGATTTAAATACACCAGCGCTAAGATCAAGTGCGTCGCTGGTATTCGTCACACGCGCCGACCATTTGCGGCTTTTCTTTTTGGCGGGAGCCCTTTGTTTCATAGTGATCTGTTTTATTAATGCGGGAATTCAAAAATTGTACCCTGCCCGGATACACTGATCTATAGAATCATAGATAATTGAAAACCATTCTATTACTCTCATTAAGGTTTTCATTCATACCCTTATACCTTCCTGTTCCACTTTGATCCATCGGTCAGCACGCCACAGGATGCCCAATCAGGCGGGTACGGTATCTTTGAAAGTAATCTGGCCGTTTAGATGATTAATAACTAACGATACCTGTCAATTGATGAAAAAACTACTTGCCTTCTTTACCGGCTGCTGCTTTATTGGCTATGCAGCCTGTTCGCAACAACCCGCCAAACAAACAGTCTCTCCCTGGCCCGGCCAAACAAAGGAAATGCGTCCCTGGACGCGCTGGTGGTGGATGGGGAGCGCCGTGGATGACAAAAACACTTCCCGCTTACTGGACATCTACCAGAAAGCCGGTTTAGGCGGCGTGGAAGTAACACCTATTTACGGCGCCATCGGTTATGAAAGCCGTTATCTTCAATTCCTGTCGCCACAATGGATGAGTGCTTTAAACTTTACCATTGCCAAAGCAAAAGAGCTTGGCATGGGTGTGGACATGAATACCGGCACGGGCTGGCCCTTCGGTGGACCGCAAATCAGTTCTGATAATGCGGCAGCCAAACTCATTATCCAGACTTATAAGATGACGGCAGGAACGCCCCTCGCTGATAAAATAGTAGTAAGTGATGCCCGGCAGGTCAAGGCCGGCGCTCCACTACAGGCATTAACCGCCTATGGCGATAACGGGGAAGTCATTTCTATCCTTGACAAGGTGGGCGCCGATGGCACGCTCAACTGGCAACCGGCCAAAGGCAACTGGAATTTGTATGCCGCTTTTTCCGGTAAAACCCTGCAACAGGTGAAAAGGGCCGCGCCCGGTGGCCAGGGAAATGTAATGGATCATTTGTCCAAAGAGGCGGTGAATGTTTATCTAAAGCGTTTTGACGATGCCTTCAAGGGCAAATCGCCGGGTATCGGCGCTTTCTTTAATGATAGTTACGAAGTATATGGTGCGAACTGGTCGCCCGGTTTTTTTGATGAATTTAAACGCCGGCGGGGATATGATCTGCGATTGCATTTGCGGGAACTGAACAGCAATGATAATACGGAACTTGTTTCCCGGGTTAAATCGGATTACCGCGAAACCATGAGCCAGATGCTGCTGGACAACTTCACGATCAACTGGACAAACTGGGCCCATCGTTACCAAAGCATTACCCGGAACCAGTCGCACGGATCGCCCGGCAACCTGCTTGATCTTTATGGAGCTGTCGACATACCGGAATGTGAAACATTCGGATCGAGTAAATTCGATATACCCGGTCTTCGTCGCGACGGCGCCGATGTTCGCAATGTAGACCCTGACCCCATCATGTTGAAATTTGCTTCCTCGGCAGGACATGTGAACGGAAGACCCTATGCTACTTCCGAAACGTTTACCTGGCTTGCGGAACATTTCAAAGGTGCATTGTCACAATGTAAACCCGAACTGGAACAGGTATTCCTGTGCGGTGTGAACCATGTATATTTTCACGGCACCACCTATTCGCCCGGGGACATCCCTTTTCCCGGATGGCTGTTTTATGCATCGACCAATTTTGTACCGGACAACAGTTTCTGGCCGCACCTGGGTGGGCTGACCACTTATATTACCCGCTGCCAGTCTATTTTACAGGCCGGCCAATCCGACAACGAACTCATCGTTTACTGGCCTGTTTATGATGCGTGGAGCAGCAATAAGGGCACAGACATGGCTATGGCCATACATGGCATCGATGAATGGTTGCGACCCACCAATTTTTATAAATCGGCTATAGCATTGCAGAAAGCAGGTTATTCTTTTGACTTTATTTCGGATAAGATGCTGGCGGGTTCCGGCGTACTAAACAACCAGATCGTTACCACGGCAAAAGCACAAAGCAGGAAAGTATTGATCGTTCCGCAATGCCAGTATATGCCGGTGGCAACATTGGAGAAAATCATTCAACTGGCAAAGGACGGCGCTACCGTTATCTTCCAGCAATTGCCCCGGGATGTACCAGGCCTGGATGGCCTGGAAGACCGCCGTCAAAAACTAAAAGACATACTTGCTTCCCTTCAGTTTACAGACGCGGGCAATGGCATCAAGCAATACAGCACCGGCAAAGGGAAAATCCTGCTTAGTGCAGACCTGCAAAAAGCGCTTGAAATGAAAGGGGTTGACGGTGAAGGTTTGGTAAAAACAGGGTTGAAATTTATCCGCAGGGAAATCCCCGGCGGCAAATATTATTACCTGGTTAACCACACGGCAAAAACAATCGACACCAATATCCCGCTCAACATGAACGCAGCAGGCGTATTGATCATGGACCCGCAAAACGGGAATGCGGGTAAGGCTGCCGCAAGCGTTGCCAATGGCAAAACAAGTGTGCATGTGCAGTTACAGCCGGGAGAAGCCTGGATTTTAAAAGCAATGACCGCGGGCATCAAGGCAAGTGACTGGAAATACGTTCAGAAAACAGGATCTGCTATTGTGCTGAATAATGAATGGAACCTGCATTTCACCAAAGGCGGCCCGGAACTGCCTGCCGATCAAAAGCTATCGACATTGGGTTCATGGACCGATTCGGGTGATCCCAAAGCCGTTTCCTTTTCCGGCAGCGGTGAATACAGCACTACATTCGGGCTTCCCGCTTCCAAAGCGGATGATTATATACTTGACCTGGGCCAGGTACGTGAAAGCGCCCATGTATATATCAACGGTACAGATGTGGGTATATTCTGGAGCATTCCGTTCAGCGCCCGGGTAGGCAAGTATTTAAAGCCCGGTAAGAATACCATTAAAATAGAAGTAGCCAACCTGATGGCCAACCGCATCCGGTATATGGATCAAAACGGGATAAAATGGCGAAACTACCATGAAATCAATTTTGTAAACATCAACTATATGCCTTTCGATGCTTCAAAATGGGCCGTCATGCCATCGGGACTGATAGGACCGGTTAGTTTGATACCTGTTACAACAGGATTATAATAAAATTGAAACCGGTGATCATTACTGTTTTATGATCTTCTGTACATACACGGTTTTATCCGTACTTACCTGGGCAATATAAATTCCCTTTGTAAGGCCGGCTATATCCACCTCCATCGTGGCAGACGCGGGTTGTCGCAGGACTTTCACGGTCTGTCCTCCCATGTTGAGAATGCGGATCGTCGCATTACCGGGGGTCCCCGGACCGGTGATGAGCAACTGACCGGTGGCCGGGTTGGTATAAATATTCCATGCGGCCTGTGTATAGTTGCTAAAATCAACCACACTTATAATAGAATAGGTAGTCTTTCCCGCGGCATCTGTCATTTGCAGGCGATAATAATTAACGCCGGTAAGCGGGTTAAGATCGGTATAGCTATAGGAGCCGGAAGCGGTGCTGCTGGTTGCTGAGGCGACAGTGGCCAGCGTGTTGAAATGAATGCCGTCGCCGGAACGCTGTACATCGAAATAGCTATTGCCATCATTTGTGGCAATCGTCCAATTCAGCTGGCCGGTATTTGCCTGCCGGGTCGCACCAAATTCAGTGAAAACAACGGGCAGCAAGGAACTTGTACTCCAAACAAGCGTATAATAACCGGCAGCCAGGCTGGAAGCCTTCACCGCAATGGAAACAATATTACCAGCTACGGTAACGCTGTTTATTGCATTCAAACCATTGGCTCCTGTAGCAAAACTGCCATCGGTGCCATTGTAGAGTAAGCCATAGGAATACGTATTGTTGGGGCTGGTGCTGCTGTAATCGCTGAAATTAAAATTGAGGGTAACGGTACCGGCGGCCGTGCCTCCTGTTCTCTGCACATTCCATGAACGGTTCCATTTATTGAGGTTACTGCCAACACCCGAAATCGTTATACTGCTGTTTACGGTATTGGCCTGCTGGTTGTGTGCTGCCATTATATAGCCGGCTGTATGTAAGAACGCCGTAGCGCCGGTACCGCTGCTAAAGCCAAGACCGTCCGTAGAGCCACTTACATCTGCCGTGAAATTATCGGCGGCACTGGTGTACCCGATACCTACCAGGTTGCTGTAGAAAGCGCCGCCCGGGGGCGTGTAATACGTATTGTTGACGGACAATCCCCATGCAGCCGAAAGGTAGTTTTCCAAAATAATGCGTTGCGTGGTGTTCACATGCGTATTATAGAAAAGTATCTCCGACATGCTGCCCGAAAAATAATCATCTGCTGTCCAGTTGCTGCGGCCGATATAATCCACCGTACGGGCAATCGCATTGGGAACCCAGGTATTACTGCCGGCCGTACCATTGCTGGTCATCGTGGTGCCCGCCAGGTAATGCACTACGGCAGAGGTATTGCCTGTGGAACCTGCCGCCTGTACTACTTCGTAAATATTATTGGTCCCGTTGACGATAGGATTGCCGGTAGTATAGGTTTGGTCAATAGAAGCTCCATCACGGGATTCATATCCTATATTGGCCTGGGTACCCTGTCTTCCCATCCAGATATTGTCGCTGGAAGGCCCGTTGCCAAAATCATAAATCCTTTCAAACCCTGCGCCGGTCTGTGAAGCGTTGAAACTTGCAGTAGCAAAAGAGCTGACACCGCCTGTATAAGAAATAGCGGCGGACATACTTGCCCTGCTCAGGAAGTTGAGACTGGCGGCCGAAAACACTATGGCCGGCCTGCTGCCAGGGCCGCCGGTAGCATTATAATCGGGTTGCCGCGAAGTGGTAGACTGTTTGAAATTATAAGCGTGCCCGCTCAGGTCATTCCATTGGGTGACCTGGCCGGCGCTTTGATTGACCGAGGAACTATTGCCGGCATTGAGCCATACAATAAGATTGGTGTTGCCGATCCCACCGGGATAATAACTTTGGGCAAGGCCCTGCAGAACAGGGATTATAACGGCCAGGGTTAACAGCGATTTTTTTACTACGTGCGTAAAAAAACGACCGTACTTCGGTTGGGGTGGGGTTAGGGCGATCATAGAGTTAATTAAAGTATGACATCGATCCAGCAACTGCCGAAGCCGGTTAATGGATCAATGACTAAGTGGATAAACGCGAGCGCCTAAGAGTTATTGCTTAGAATCAAGTGAAGGAAAATGATGCAGATCAACTTATTTACCGATACTGTTCAGTACCAGTACTGCTCTGTGCCCGCGGCGGGCTTCCATTTTGAACGGGGTTCGAAATATTCCCACAACAATGCGGACACTTTCCGCTCCAATTGAGAGGCTTCGTTGTCAGGCACCCACCTTCTATCCTTATTGTCTTTGGTGGCTACATAGAAAACATAATCGCCGTGGGGCGCATTTACCAGTACGACTTCCGAGCGGGAGTCATCGACCATTCCCTGTTTCGAAGCGGATGCTATCCAGGGGGGTGTTTGCGAAAGGGCGTTTTCATCGTAAAAGCTATGGGTCATGATCCTGTACATGGTTTCGCTTGCTGCAGGATTTATTACTTCATTATTCCTGATCATCGACACAAGGCGCGCCATCTCTCTCGGGGTGGTTTGCCCCCATCCATACAGTTGCCTGTTCTGCTCACGACCGGGTGTACGATTATTCACCCGGGTATATTGAAAGCCATGTGATTCGAGCCACGCATTGATGACAATCCCCCCTCCTGCCATCCTTTCGCACCATACGGCCGTAGAATTATCGCTGTAGTTCATCATGAGGGCAATGGCCGTAGAAAGGTCGGTAGCCGAACTGTCTTTGAAAAACTGCATGAGCCCCGAACCTTTTCTTGCCATTGAGTCGCGGTATATCAACGGCTGGTGGTATTTGAAAGTCCCTTTGTTTATTTGATCAAAAACCCCCACCAGGATGGGAACCTTGACGATACTGGCTGTCGGGAAGATCGTATCGGCATTGATAGCCGCTTCTTTGCCTGTCGCCAGGTTGCGGACATAAATACCTGCCCTGCCATGAAAGGAATCAGCAAGGGCTTGCAGCATGCTTTCCAGTTTCTTATCTCTTTTATACTGTGCGAAAACGGGTTGCTGCAAAAGAAAAAAGAACGATAGAAGAAAAGCAATAAAGAGAACAGGTTGCTGAAACTGTTTTTTTGCGTATCGGTACATAAGACAATTAATTTTTCCCTGGTTAATGAAAATAAAGACCGGCAGTTACCACCCGGACAGTTCGGCTCGTTCGCTCTCATTGCCCGTTCTGCCGACAGCTGATACAGCCACGGCACTGAGCTTCGCGGGTGTCTTATCGGCAGATAGTAATGGCAATGACAGGTTTCGATCGTTGCGGTTCATGATGGTATAATTCCAGTTGTTGCCATATTTATAATATACCACCCAACGGAATATCGTCGCCTCATCGGCATGTGACCAACTGATGTTGATGGAACTGTCTTTTATTTCTTTATGGGCGGTTGGCGCCGCGGGCGCTTTATTATCCAGCCAGGGACTGGCAGGCACCAGTGCATTTTTCTTATAGGGGCCATCCATCAACGCCTGGGAAAGTACCGTATTCCTCATATCGGATGAGATGCTCCAATGTACTACCCCACTGCTTTGGGGGTTCATACCGCGTTCTATCATAATCTGGCTGATGGTTTCATTCACGGATTTATAACCGGTATCACGGCCTACATTGATGCCCGGCCAGAGATGGCGTTGCATCGTGTTTTCATCCCTCCACCAGCCCAGCAATACGGGAAAGCTGAGCGGCAGCCGGCTGATGGGCCAATACAATTGCGGTGAAAAATAATCCAGCCATCCTTTGTTGAGCCATAGTTTTGCATCGGCATATAATTTATCGTACTGGCTGAACCCTTCTACAATAGAAGGAGACCCAGGTCTCCAGGTGCCAAAAGGACTGATGCCGAATTTTACATATTTCTTCGCAGCCTTGGTTTCTTTGTACAACCGTTCAATCAACGTGTTGACATTGTCGCGGCGCCAGTCGGCGCGGGACAGTTTGCCGCCGTTATTTTGATAGGCGGACCAACTGGCGCTATCGGGGAAATCCTCTCCATTATTGTATTCGAGGTAGGGATAAAAATAATCGTCCATGTGAACGCCATCAATATCATAGCGTTTTACCAAATCCCTTACCACGGATGCGGTGTAGTCCTGCACTTCTTTTCTGCCGGGGTCCATCCACCAATACCCTTGTTTGAGAAACAGCACGAGTTCGGGATGTTTTTTTACAATAGACAGATCGCTTATCTCTCCTCCTCCTTTTGCATAGGCGCGGTAAGGATTCAGCCATACATGCAATTCCAACCCGCGATCATGCGCTGCTTTCACCCAAAATTCCAATGGATCATAAAAAGGCGTAGGCTCTTTGCCCTGCAGGCCGGTGAGCCAATAGGACCAGGGTTCAATATCGCTTTTGTATAACGCATCCGCCTGTGGTCTTACCTGGAAGACGACCGCGTTGAAATGATGTTCTTTTAAATAATCGAGCAATACAATGGCTTCCGCCTGTTGCTGTTCACTGGTCAGGCCGGGCTTGCTGGGCCAATTGATATTGCCTACCGTGGCCACCCATGCGGCACGAAACTCCCGGGAGGCCTGTGGAACGGTAGTAGCGGGAGTAGTTGAAATCGCGGTTCGGGCGGATTTGGGACTTACACAGGCATTGAGCATAAGCAGGCAAAAAAGACCGGCCAGCGAAGCAAGTTTTGGAGGCATTGTGATGGAGGTTAATGAAGATTTAAGTAGCTCTCCCTTTAAAAATAAGGAAGATTATTCACCTAATCATCATTTTCCTGCATAAATACGCATTAAAAACCGCAGATAACTGCATTAGTTATCTATATTATACCTGCTTTTATTCCGTCCGCAGGCTTTTTACCGGGTTGGCAATGGCGGCTTTGATGGCCTGGATGCTTACCGTGACCAGGGCTATCATCAGGGCCACGGCCGCCGCAAGCGCAAACATCCACCATTGCGGACTGATGCGATACACGAATCCCTGCAGCCATTTCGACGTGATATAATAACCAATGGGAACGGCGATAAGCGTACCGAGCAAGACCGGTTTCAACAGGTCCTTCGATAAAAGCACTACAATGCCCTGCACAGAAGAACCGAGTACTTTCCGTACCCCTATTTCCTTCGTACGTTTGATCGCGGTGTAAGAAGCCAGCCCCAATAAACCAAGGCAGGCTATCAGTATGGCAATAAAAGAAAAAATACTTAATATCATTTCCTGGCGCATCTCGGATTTATACAGCCGGTTGAGATTATCATCAAGGAACGTCGATTCGAATGGCCAGTCCGGCACCAACCCGGCATAGACCTTTTTAATATCGGCGACAGCAGCCGGTAGGTTATGTGTTCTCAATTTGATCAATACCAGGCGCCGGTCATTACTCGTTGAAATGACGAGGGGTGTAATGGCTTCTTTTAATGATTTGAAATGATAATCTTCTACCACTCCAATAATAGAACGGCGGAGGCTATCATGGCTGACGCTTTTTATCCATTTACCGATGGCCTGTTCCGGTGTATAGCCCAGTCGCGCGGCAGCAGCACGATTGATAAGTACCGCCCGGGTAGAATCGGTAGGAAATCCCGGCGAATAATCCCTGCCGGCAATTATTTTAAGGCCGAGTGTTTTTACATATTCAAAATCGGCAAATTCGGTATTCAGCAACATTTTATCACCGGGACTGCCTTCGGACTCAAAACTATAGAAATCATGAAACCCGCCCGGCTCTCCCGACATAAGCGATACGTTTTCCACGGCCGGGTTACTCATCAACGCCTGTTTAAAGGCTATTTTCTTATTCCATATATCCCCGTTGTCAATCCGTACGATTAGGGACTGGTCCTTGCTAAAACCCAGGTCCTTATTTTTTACATAGTGCATCTGGCTCATGACAATGGTAATGCTTATAATGAGCAAAACAGATATAGCAAACTGAACGACTACGAGTGTTTTTCTGAAAAAGGCCCCGCCCCTGCCAACTTTCAATTTGCCTTTTAGCGATTCGATGGGCGAAAAAGAAGACAGCAATAAAGCCGGGTAGCTGCCTGCCAGCAACCCCACCGTGACAATGATGGCAATAACAAAAAGGTACAGCCGGGGATCGCTGAGATAAGAAGGCAGCCGGTAGCCCAGCAGGTTCGTGTACCAGGGCATCAGCAATTGGACAAGACCAATCGCCAGTACAGAAGCCAGTATGGCATAGAGAAAAGATTCCAGCATGAACTGGCCTATCAATTGCCTGCGCATGGCGCCCAGTACTTTTCGCAGGCCCACTTCTTTGGAGCGATCGGAAGCGCGGGCCGTGGCAAGGTTCATGAAATTGATACAGGCGATCAATAAAATCAACACGGCAATGGACATGAATATATACACCATCTTCAGGCTGCCATGTTTTACGTTATCAAACGGCGAGGATTCCTCGAAATAGATTTTATTGAGCGGCTGTATCATAAGCCCCATCTTATACCCGTTTTCCTTAAAATATTTCCCCATGTACTTATCCATAAATGCCGGGAAACGCTTCTCCAATTGTTCGGGCTTAACGGCAGGGTTCAGCAGGAGATAGACAAACATGCTGTTGTTGGGCCATTGATTAAACCAGCCGGCATTGCGCCAGTTGGAGAGGGGCACAACGATATCAAAGTTCAGGTGCGAGTTGACAGGCGCATCTTCGGCAATACCGGTAACTTTCAACGGCATGTTTTTATTGAACTGAAGCACTTTGCCCATAGGGTCTTCCTTGCCAAAATATTTTTTTGCAGTACTGGCTGTCAGCACAACGCTTCCGGGTTCTTTCAACACCGTGGCAGGATCGCCTTTCAGCAGCGGGAAATCGAATACCTGGAAGAAATTGCTGTCGGTCAAATAAACCTTTTTCTCATTAAAGGACACCGTCTTGTAGGTGATAAGATCGTTGTCGACATCAACCCGTACCGCCTGCTGCACCATATCGGGATAGTCGTTCAGCAATGCAACAGCATAGGGGGCGGACAGGTAGGGAATATTCGTCATTTGCCCGCTTGCATTGCTTACCCGCATGACACGGTATATGTTCTTTCCTTTTTTATGAAAGTTGTCGTAACTGAACTCGTTCAGTACAAAGAGGAATATCATCAGGCAACAGGCGATGCCTACGGTTAGCCCCAGGATATTGATAAGCGAAAACAGTTTTTGCTTTCTCAAATACTTGATGGTTACCAACAGGTAATTCTTTATCATACAATACGATTTTTAGGGAGACTTCCAGGCCTGCGTCATCATGAAAAGAAATGACACTATGCCCTTATCAAAGTACGAAGAAGGTGCCAAACTGGTATGAGTTTGTAAATCAATTATTTAG
>DASYCT010000411.1:0-14657 GCA_036500065.1 Chitinophagaceae bacterium
GGCTTTGCCCGCAGCTGCTTCAATATGGCGCTGAGCAAAAAATGGCCCCTGTATCTTTCCACCAAGAACACCATCCTGAAGAAATACGATGGCCGCTTTAAAGATATTTTCGAAGACATCTACCAGAAAGAATTCAAGGCCGCCTTCAAAGAAGCAGGCATCGTGTACGAACACCGCCTGATTGACGACATGGTCGCCAGCGCACTCAAATGGAACGGCAACTTTGTATGGGCCTGTAAGAACTACGACGGCGATGTACAAAGCGATACCGTGGCCCAGGGCTTCGGTTCTCTCGGCCTGATGACCTCCGTGCTCATCACGCCCGACGGTAAGACCATGGAAGCAGAAGCGGCCCACGGCACCGTGACCCGCCACTACCGCGACCACCAGGCCGGCAAACCCACTTCCACCAATCCCATCGCTTCCATCTTTGCATGGACACGCGGGCTGGCGTTTCGTGGCAAGCTGGACGGCAACCAGCCGCTTATCGATTTTGCCAACGCCCTCGAAGCCGTATGTATCGAAACGGTAGAAGAAGGTAAAATGACCAAAGACCTCGCCGTTTGTATTCACGGTAATAAGGTAGAGCACGGCAAACACTACCAGTACACCGAAGAATTCCTCGATTCAATCGATCAGAATTTACAGAAGAAGCTGAAATAAGAAAGAGTAATAACGCTATAATAAAAACCTGTTGATACGCCCCGGGCAGTCAACAGGTTTTTTGTTTTAATTCCTGTCTTGTGCCTCTTCTCCTACCCGCTTAGTGGTATTGTCACGCCTATGCGCCTTCCCTAATTTTAACCTCATCTTCAACTTAAATACTTAAACTATGAACAGTTACGTTGCATTGTGGAAACCAGGTGACCAGGATCTTTTCTGGCACGTCGGCCTTAGTTTCGACGAGTTCAAACAAACGACCAACGATTTTCACAAACTGGGTTACCGCATCACATCGCTGGATGTCGACGACGAGGGATTGTTTACCGCCATCTGGAAAAGAGGCGACTATGCCCAATTCTGGGTACGCGTCGACAGCAATGAAATCGACAGCCAGATCAAACACTTCGATAAAAAAGGCTGCCGGATGGCTTATATCGCCTACGAAAACGACCAGGTGACGATGGTCTTTGACGCCGGTACCGGTGATCACTTTTATTGTTTCGGCGAAGATTTCGAGGGTTTTAAGAAACTCGATAAAAAACATTCCGAGCACGGCCTGCGGATTCATTGGATTTCGATTGACGACGATCCTACTATAAGCGCTATCTGGCGCCCCGGCACGGGCGGGCAGTTCTGGTATCTCACCGCTTCCTGGAGTGAGTTTTCCGCACTGAACGATGCCCATAAGGGAGCGGGGTTACTTCTTAGCTGCCTCCACAAGACGCATGACCCCGGGGTATACATCGGCGTGGTCCATCCCGGCACCGGCGACCAGGTCTTTGATTTTGCCGTCCAGCATAAAGGCCTTGTCGGAGAAAACGAAGAATTGGCCAAAAAAGGCATGGAGCTAAAGGTACTCAGGAGGCTTCACTACGATGACGGCGGCCTTTTCCCCGACCTGCGGGGGTTTGAAAGATAAGTGGTAGCTTAGAACCTATTTCTGATTTTTACCACAACTGCTACAATCCATCGACATGAAATCCAAACACCTGCTTCGGACAATGGCATTGATCCCTGTTCTTTTGTTGTTTGCCGCCGCCCTTAGCGCGCAGCCCTACGCCCCGGACTTATTCAACAGTATGAAATGGCGGATGATCGGTCCCCACCGCGGTGGCCGCACAGTGGGGGCTACCGGTTCCCCGCAGCAGCCCAATGTATTTTATATCGGTGTCAACAACGGCGGCGTTTGGAAATCCATCGACTACGGTCGTACCTGGTCTCCCGTATTCGACCAACAATCCACCGGCTCCATTGGCGATGTGCTGGTGGCTCCTTCCAATCCCAATACCCTCTACGTCGGCAGCGGCGAAGGGTTGCAACGTCCCGATCTATCCGTAGGCAACGGCATTTATAAATCTACCGATGCCGGTGAAACATGGACGCACCTCGGCCTGGAAAACGTGCAACAGGTAGGCGGACTGGCCATCGACCCTACCAATGAGAACCGGGTATTTGTAGCAGCCCTTGGCCATCCCTATGGTCCCAATCCCGAACGCGGCGTGTACCGCACACTCGATGGTGGCAAAACCTGGGAAAAAGTATTGTACAAAGACGAAAATACCGGCGCCATACAGGTATCCATCGATCCCAAAAATCCGAATATCATTTATGCCGATATGTGGGCGGGCCGCCAGGGCCCGTGGGAAAACGGCGCATGGAACGGCCCCGAAAGCGGGTTGTTTAAATCCATTGACGGGGGCACCACCTGGACAAAACTCACTACCGGCCTGCCCGGCATACAGCAGGGATTGGGAAGAATCGGCTTCTCGATAGCTCCCTCCAATCCAAACCGTTTATACGCGACCGTAGACGCCGAAGAACAAGGCGGCGTGTACCGCAGCGATGATGCCGGTCAGTCATGGACACGCATCCAAACCGATAACCGCATCTGGGGACGTGGCAGTGATTTTGCGGAACTTAAAGTAGATCCGCAAAACGCCGATATCGTGTACAGCGCGGATGTAGTCGTATGGAAATCCATTGATGGCGGCAAATCATGGAACGCCTTTCGCGGCGCACCCGGCGGCGATGATTATCACCGCCTGTGGATCAACCCGGAAAACTCCAACATTATTTTAATCGCCAGCGACCAGGGCGCTATCATCACCGTCAATGGCGGAAAAACCTTTTCTTCCTGGTTCAACCAGCCCACAGCGCAATTCTACCATGTCAGCACCGACAACGCATTCCCCTATAATGTCTACGGTGGTCAGCAGGAAAGCGGCTCCGTAGGCATCGCTTCCCGCGGCAACGACGGGCAGATCACGTTTCGTGAATGGCATCCTGTCGGCGCGGAAGAATACGGTTACGTGGCGGCCGACCCGCTGGACCCCAATATCATTTACGGAGGCAAGCTAACGCGGTTCGACAAACGCACCGGACAGGTACAGAATATTGCCCCCACAGCATCCCGCGGTGGCAAATACCGCTTCCTCCGCACCGCCCCCGTATTATTCTCTCCCATCGATCCGCATACTCTTTTTTATGCCGGGAACGTTCTTTTTAAAACCCGCAACGGCGGTCATTCCTGGGAAGTGATAAGCCCCGACCTTAGCCGTGAAAGCTGGGACATACCTGCCAGCGTTGGCATCTATACGACCGATAAACTCAAAACCATGCCCCGCCGCGGCGTCATTTATACCGTGGCTCCTTCACCCCTTGACATCAATACCATTTGGGCAGGCACCGACGACGGCCTGATTCACCTCACAAAGGACGGCGGCAAGACATGGAAAAACACAACGCCCGCCGCCATTACTTCCTGGAGTAAAATATCACTGATGGATGCCGGGCATTTTGATGTAAATACTGCTTATGCGGCGGTCAACAGGATTCGCTGCGATGATATGCATCCGCATATTTATAAAACCACCGATGGGGGTCATAGCTGGAAAGAAATCGTCAATGGCCTGCCGGAAGAACCCATCAACGTCGTGCGTGAAGACCCGTATTGCAAAGGCCTGCTTTTTGCCGGTTCCGAAACAGCCGTCTACACATCGTTCGATGCCGGCGAACACTGGCAGCCCCTGCAATTAAATATGCCGCCTACCTCTATCCGTGACCTGGTGATCAAAGACGATGATATCG
Source organism: Chitinophagaceae bacterium (assembly GCA_036500065.1). Classification (GTDB taxonomy): domain Bacteria; phylum Bacteroidota; class Bacteroidia; order Chitinophagales; family Chitinophagaceae; genus JACMLD01. The sequence goes on from DASYCT010000411.1 coordinate 3,751, forward strand.
TAGCCGGCACCCACGGCCGGAGCTTTTGGATTCTCGATGACATCACCCCACTCCGCCAAATTGCGCGTTCGGAAGTCACCGGCAGCCTGTTCCTCTACAAACCTCAAACGGCCCTGCGCATACGCTGGAGCATGTACACCGATACCCCGCTGCCACAGGAAGAACCCGCGGGGGAGAACCCGCCCGATGGCGCCGTGATTGATTACTATCTCCGCGATAAAGCCAATGGTCCTGTGACCCTTACCATCATCGATGCCAATGGAAACACCGTTCGCCGCTTCAGCAGCGACGATAAGCCCTACAAAATACCCGAACTGAATATCCCTCTCTACTGGATTCGCCCGCAGCAATTGCTGTCTGCCGATGCCGGTTCGCATCGTTTTTGCTGGGACCTTCATTATACGCGCATCGATGCGCCACCCTCCTATCCCATCTCGGCTATTTATATGAATACCGCCCCCGCTCCCAATTCTCCCTGGGCGATGCCCGGCCGCTATACGGTAAAACTGACCGCCGGCGATAAGGTGCTTACCCAACAACTTGTCGTAAGAATGGACCCAAGAGTAAAAACCCCGCTTACCGACCTGCAGCAGCAGCACGACTGGTCCATGCGCTGTTATAAGGCACGGCTGGACATTCAACAGCTGCTGGATGAAAGCAATAAAACAGGTCCGCAGCCAAAAGACAGGCTATCGGCGCTAAAACGCCTGGATGGTACGTTCGGCTCCCTGCTCAACACATTGCACGAGGCGGATGTTGCCCCAACCCTACAGGCTATCGATGCAGTGACGGCAGCGGAAAAAGAATTGCAGCAGTTAAAAGGCAAATAAGCAGGCCGGGGACGGGCTATTTTGTTAAAATAACATTGTATAGACAACATTTTATAATAAAATATCGTAAATTACAGGTATAATAAAACTATACAGGCAATGTTTAAGCAGAAGAATTGATTTTCTGCCCTTTGCCATTTTTTTGAATATATATGCCCGTTTTTAAAGACTTAAATGAACAGGAAAGAGCGCAGTTGCTAAAATTTCCCGCCTATGTTTCCCTGCTGGCCGCGAGTGCGGACAGCGGGCTGGATAAACAGGAAAAGAACGCGGTTATCAAACTTACCCATATCAAAACGTTTTCCTGCGACCCTGTATTGACGGATTTTTACAGCGAAGTGGATAAGCATTTCGAAACCACCATTGCAGAATTAAACAACCAGTTTCCGCACAACAGGCAGGAAAGGGATACCGCGATTAAAAAGGAGCTGAACAAACTCGAAGTCATATTAAGGAAACTCGACAAGACGTATGCTACCATCATGCATAACAGTCTTAAAAACTATAAAGACCATGTTTCAAAAGCGCACCGCAATGTGCTGGAATATTTTATTTTCCCGATGCCGATAGGAGGGATAACAGATTAGATGGATAAACCCGTATTTGTTCTTTAATAATTTTCCCGTACCCATTTCCTACCTCTTTCTACAAACTTTTCGAAGGATTTTGCAGGCTGCTCGTACACCACGTTTGTATGATCGACCCGCGCATTAAACGGGAATTGATGCACAAGCATTCTATGAAGAAATACTTTCAGAACATGCTCGTCCTGTTCATTAAAAGCAATGATTAAAAAGCGGAGGTTATTGTGCTCCAGGTATTCCCGGTAGTATTCGTGCATTAATTTCACATGGTTTGCAGGTACAAATTTACGATATAATCCTGCACCCTTCTATAAAAAGGTAAACCACTTTTGAAAATACCTGCCGATAACCGGTAGTGGCCGCTGCGTTTCATCCATCGCAGATTTGAATCCTATAAACCATAAAACAAAAAATACAATAAACACGGCAAGCGAAGTAATCGAAAAATTAAAAAGATAAAAATCAAACACCCGGGAAGCAATATAAAAAGCCAACGCAAACAGTGCCAGTCCAAATGATTGTCTCAAATGAAACCTGGCATAGGCATTTTTTTCTTTCTCCACCGAAAAAAGGAACACTGCCACTATCCAGCCCGGCCAGCTTAAATAGCTAAGTAACGCGATGAGCTTGTTCATGTATTTTGTTTTATCTTAATGAAATGAAATATACTACGTTTCTTCTGTCCGTCCTTTTTATTTCCTGCCAAAGCGCTCACCGGCTTTCCCTGCCGCACCGGGACCCCGCCGCCATCACCGGCTCTGCTTTTTACAAACAGGTGGGCGCCATGAAATGGAATGAACGCGAACCCATCGCACAAAAAGAAATACTACAGGGCAATGTGCCGCGCTTCCTGCAAAAATTCGTAGCCATCAAAACAAGCATCACCGACAGCAGCAGCGGCAAAACGATCAGGGCGGTATATTATGTCGCACCGGATTATCTTTCCATCGGCAGCGACGATGATTTTGCCCGTGTGCCCCTTACTCCCATGACCGCACAGCGGATAGCCGACAGCCTCCAATGCTTTCTGCCCACCCGCAAAATGGTCAACGATATTTACCGGCAGGCGGTGGTAAAACTGGAGCCCGTGCCCCTCTATGCCTTCCGCGACAGCGCCCTTATTTTCTGGCACCATCACCTGATCATCGAAGGCCAGCGCAAAGGCCGGAAGGGATTGATAGCCGGTATTAAAAAAGACGTGGTGATAAGCGGCATGATAAGCCGCAACCCAAAGCCCAACCACGAAGCCATCTATGGCTGGCATAAGCTCGACGGCACACCCATCCAGCCATTGTATACCGGGCATATCGACTGGTGGGTCGATTACAGCCACGGCATCCGCCTTATTTACCGCAAGATAAAAGTAAACGGCCACTGGATGGACTATATCGACGTACTGAAAAATCCCGTATATGCAAAACTCCTCTGTGATGAGGAGTTCTGCGACTTTTATCGTTATGAAGACGGAGATAAGAAGTAGTACCTTATTTCTCCGGGTTGAGTACCGCCTTAATATAATTATCCATCGTAAAATACTTTTTCGCCGCATCCTGCAAATCCTGTGCGGTCACTGCGTCTACCCGTTTGTTATAATCGGGTATCCAGGTGGGATTGTCGTGGTCAACCCAGGATGAGCTCAGCGATTCCAGCCAGTAATCGTTTTGTTTCAACTGGTCTTCGTTTTGCTTTTTCAGGGTTTCTTTTACCTTATCCAGGTCTTTTTGTTCGATACCCTTTTCGCGCGCGTTTTTGATAATCACCAGCGCCGCCGCTACCAGCTTATCCACGTTTTCCGGTCCGCAGGGAAAGCGAAGCGAGATGGAATAATGCGGGTAGGGCCGGAGTTGCAGGCTGCCGCTCATGCCCCCGCCATAAATACCGCTCATCTCTTCGCGCAGTTGTTCGATGATCTTAATCGTAAGCGCATCGGTCAGCATTTTTAATTTAAGCGCTTCATCCTGGCTGTAAGGCGCTTCGCCGTTGAAGATAATGTTTACAAGACTCTTCTTATCCGCACCTTTCCGAATATCGGCGGTCACCAGTCCTTTTACCGGCCGCACACCTACATCGGTGAATTTGTTTTCTTTGGGAGCCGATGGCAGGCTGCCGAGATACGTTTCCAGCAACGGTCTTATTTTGTTCGTATCTATATTACCGACAAAGGTAAAATGCAATCCATACGCATTCCCGAACACTTCCTTGTAAATCCCCAGTGCACGATCGACATTGATATGATCGAAATCCTCCGCCTTCGGCAGGCCTTCCACCCAGGGGCTATTGTTGTATTCTATTTTAGCCAGTGTATCCGAGAAATAATTATTGGGGTTTGCCTTCAGGTTTTGCACGATGGCTTTCTGGCTGCTGACGAATGACTGGAACAGCCCGGCGTCCTTACGAGGCTGCGTGAAATACAGGTACATCAATTGCAGGAAGGTTTCAAAATCCTTTACACTGCTGGTGCCTTCAATGCCTTCTTCATAGGGGTTGATATAAGGTGCTCCGGTAATCGTTTTACCTGCCAGGAATTTCTCCAGGTCGGTGGGCGACATATCCTTTATCCCCATCGCATCTATCACATTGGTGGCATATTCGGCGTTGTCCTTATCCGCCAGCGGGAAATTGCGGCTACCGCCCAGGCGCATGCCATCCATCTTTATTTCATCGTTTTTAAACTCGGTGGGCTTCAGGGTTACGGTCACCCCGTTGCTAAGCGTAAGATCAATCGTGCCCAACGCCACGTTGTTGGTCTGACCGGTAATCTTTCCGGGCGCAGGCAGTTTGTCCATCAGTGATTTGGCAATCACTTTTTCTTCATAGGGTTTTACCGGCAGTTTATGCGCTTCCGCTACGATGTCGAGCAGTTGCTGGTTGCTGGGTAGCTTGCCGGCGATCTTTTCCGGCGCCATTATCAGGGCAAATTTGCCCTGCTTGTTCTCCATCCTCGCCGCCAGCGCATTCACTTCCGCCAGCGTAATGCCCGGCAATACCTGCTGGATAAATTTGTAGCGGTTGGCGATACCCGGTACCGGGGATGCAGCCAGGTAATGATTGATATAATCCTGTACCAGCCGTGCAGATTCTGTTTTGTCTTTATTCTTAAACGCACTTTCCGTTTGATTCAGCAGGGTGCTCTTGGCGCGTTCCAGCTCGGTAGCGAGAAACCCATATTTCTTAACGCTTTCGGTCGTGGATACCAATGCGTCGATGGCTTCTTTGGTAGACTTATCGCCCAATACAGCAATGGATACAAAGGAACGGTATCCACGGATGAAACCCCCGAAACCGGTCTGTGCAAATACAAACGGCGGCGCGGCCTGCTGTGTCAGTTCCGACAGGCGCTGGTTGATGATGGTGCTGAACAGGCTTTCGATGATGGAGGTCCGGTAATCGGCCCAGGTAGAAATTGTTTTATCGCGTTCAACATAGTTGAACAGTTGTATAATGCCATATTGCTGTTCCTTGTCCGTCAGTACCATGCCTTCACTCACCGTGCGGGTGGGAATGGGAATGATGCCCGGCCGGGGCTTCTCCGGGGAGGGGTTCTTAAGACTGCCGAAATGCTTGGTAATCTCTTCTTCCGCTACGGCGGGGTCTATATCGCCGACGACGATCACCGCCATCAAATCCGGGCGGTACCATGTTTTATAAAACCGCTGCAATGAAGCAGGCTTAAAGTTTTGTATGATGCTGTCCTTACCGATAGGCAGGCGTTTGGCATATTGAGAACCGTTGAATAATAAAGGGTAATACTTTTTACCCATACGCTCGTTGGCGCCCTTGCCCAACCGTGATTCTTCCAATACCACGCCACGCTCCTTCCTGATTTCGGTGGTGTCGAGCAGCGCCCTCGCCGCCCAGTCTTCCAGGATGGTAAAGCCTTTGTCGACTTTTACCGCATCGTCGGACGGAACGGGAAGGATATACACTGTTTCATCAAAACCCGTATAGGCATTAAGGTCAGCTCCAAACTGTACGCCGATACTTTGCAGGTAGCTCACCAGCTCGTTTTTGGGGAAATGCACGGAACCGTTGAAGTTCATGTGCTCCATCATGTGGGCCAGCCCCTGCTGATCGGGGTCTTCCAACACCGAACCCGCGTTGACGACGAGGCGGAGTTGTACTTTCTTTTCCGGCTTGCTGTTCTTGCGGATATAATACACCAATCCATTGGGCAGGCGACCCATTTTTACATCCGGGTCCACCGGCAGTTTATCGGTAAGATTGAATTGCGAAAACGATGCACTGGCTGCCGCAAGGCCAATAATCAGCAATACAGCATAACGGAGCAGGTAGGTGTTTCTCATTCGTTTAAAGGTTTTGAAGGACAAATATAACGGTGAGTCGTGAGACTGACTATTCATTACTTACTTGATAACTTCCTGTATCGGTTCCCCGATGCATCCATTGGGTTGCTGTATATGCAGCAGGGCGGCCACCGTGGCAGAGATATCAGTCATGTGCACTACGCGGTTGGTCTTACCCGGTTTGATGTTCCAGCCATACCACAGTAGGGGTATATGGGTATCGTAGGGATTCCATGAACCGTGTGTCGTGCCGGTTTTTCCATAGCCTTCAAACCAGCCCGGGTTGAGTACCAGTTGTACTCCGCCGCTGCGTTTGAAATTATACCCGTTGGCCACCATTGTTTTGAGGGGCTCGGGCAACGGCGATTTCCCTACTTCGGCCACATCGACGGCAAACGCAATACCCGGCTGCTGCTGCAGATAGTCTACGGCTGCTTTTTTGATAGCGGTGTAATCAAGATGGCTTCCATTGATCAGGCTCATATTGAAATTTACCTGGTAGTTACTCACCGAGCGCACCAGGTGGGGTCCAAATTTTCCCGCCAGCACACTGTCAAGGGCGGCGGCCAGTGGTTTGCCGTTCCAGTAATCCGCCGGCAATCCGTGCTCCTGCATAAAACCAATCGCATGTGCGGCGCCATGATCGGCAGTCAGGAATACAAGATACTGGCCCTTGCCTACTTTGGCATCCAGTTCATCGAAGAACGCTGCCAGGTCTTTATCAAGCCGGAGATAAGTATCTTCCATTTCAATGGAGTTGGGGCCAAACATGTGGCCCACATAATCGGTGGAAGCGCAGTTGATGGTCAGGAAATCCGTTGCTTCTCCCCTGCCCAGTTTATATGCGTCAAGGGCGGCTTTGGCAAAATCCAGCGTAAGTGTATTACCAAACGGGGTCTGGCGGAAGGAGCCCCTGTTGTCATAATAAATGTTATTGATGTAGTGGGGGAATACGGAAGCCTTCTCGCCCACGTATTTTCCTTCATACACCTGGTTGTCCGAATCGCTTTGCAGGTAACTGCCGATAGGATACAGCGTATTCCATCCATCTTTTATTAAAAACTGTATATGGCTGGCATTATTAAATTTGTTGACCCAGTCCGGCAACTGCTTCATGTAATAGCTGCTGGTGATAAAATGACCGCTGGCATCGTCCAGCCAGAAAGCCCCGGTAGCAGTATGCCCCGCGGGTAGTATGGAAGCCCGGTCTTTGAGCGATACGCCCACTACCCTCGATTTAAAATTAGTCGCAAGGCGTAGTTCATCGGTGATGGTAGACACCAGCAGGTTGCGGGGCGACATTTTTCCGTCGGGCGACTCGTTGCCGACGCTTTGCACGGTGCTGTCATCCGTACAGTACATCGATTTTCCCGTCAACTGGTCTACCCAGTCGTTTCCCGCAATACCCGAAAGGGCAGGTACGGAGCCGGTAAAAATACAGGTATGGCCCACGGCGGTATAGGAAGGCAGGTAATTGATCAGCGTGTTTTCACAGGAGAACCCCTGCCCGAGCAGGCGTTTAAACCCACCGCTCCCGTAGCGGTCATAATAGCGGTATAAATAATCCCAGCGCATCTGGTCCACTACGATACCCACCACCAGGCGGGGACGTTGAACAGTCGCGGGAGATTTGGTTTGTGCGGGCAATTGAGTGATAAAAAATACAACGAGCAGAAGGGAACAAACAATTCTTTGCATCAGGGGTAAATTTTGACAAATGTAATGGAATGAGCCATTAAGAAGCGATTAAATAATCGTGAGTAGTGAGTGGTCAGTGGTGAGTGCGAATGCGCCGAAAACCACTCACAACTGACTACTCACAACTCACCACTCAGCACTGACCACTCATAACTCACAATTGCCCCTAACGCCCTTGCCCTTTTACGCTTATTATCCTACCTTTGCGGCATCGTAAAATCCTTTTAACAATTTCATAATATGGCAGATGTTTTTGAAAAACTGGTGAAAGACGGCGGCCCTATCGGTCAGCATATGAAAAGAGCGCACGGTTATTTTGCTTTTCCCAAACTGGAAGGAGAATTGGGGGCCCGCATGAAATTTCGCGGAAAGGAAGTGATTTGCTGGAGCCTCAACAATTATCTCGGTATAGTAAATCATCCCGAAGCCCGCAAAGTGGACACGGAAGCCGCCGCCAAATGGGGCATGGGCTATCCCATGGGCGCCCGCATGATGAGCGGAAATACCAAATTGCACGATGAACTGGAACGGGTGCTTGCACCTTTTGTGAAGAAGGAAGACGCCATGTTACTGAATTTCGGCTACCAGGGCATTATGAGTTGCATCGATGCACTGGTGAACCGCCGCGACGTAATAGTATATGATGCTGAAAGCCATGCCTGTATCGTAGACGGCATTCGCCTGCACCTGGGATACAGCTATGCCTATAAGCACAACGACATTGACGATTTTGAAAAACAGATGCAGCGGGCCGTACGCGCCACGGAGAAATCCGGGGGCGGCATCCTGGTCATCACCGAAGGGGTGTTTGGCATGGCCGGCGACCAGGGCAAGCTAAAGGAGATCGTTGCACTGAAAAAGAAGTACCAGTTCCGCCTGCTGATCGACGATGCCCACGGGTTCGGGAGCATGGGCCCTACGGGCGCCGGCGCCGACGAAGCACAGGGCTGCCAGGACGGGGTAGACCTCTATTTCTCCACCTTTGTTAAATCCATGGGTAGCATCGGGGCCTTTATCGCCGGCCCTAAGGACGTGCTGTCCTACCTGCGCTACAATACCCGCAGCCAGATATTTGCCAAAAGCCTGCCCATTATCATCGTGGAAGGCATGCTCAAACGCATGGAAATGCTGAAGACCATGCCCGAACTGCGCCAGAAACTATGGCATGTGGCCAACAGCCTGCAAAAAGGCCTGAAAGAAAGAGGATTCGACCTGGGCAATTCCAATACCATGGTAACCCCTGTCTATATGAAAGGCGATGTACCCGAAGCGACCGCCATGGTGCTCGATCTGCGCGAGAATTACGGCATTTTCTGCTCCATCGTGGTGTACCCGGTTATCCCGCGCGGGCAAATCATCTACCGCCTGATACCCACCGCGGCCCATTCCGACGCCGACATCGAAGCCACGCTCAGGGCCTTTACCGAGACCAAGCAAAAGCTCGATTCGGGTGTGTACAAGGTGGCTGAAATTCCCGATATGGCTGAAGCAATGTAACTCGCAGCTCAATGATACTCAACAAAAATCCCGCTTTTCAGCGGGATTTTTTTATATAGCCAATCTATAATGAAGGGGGTTATTCCAAAAAAATCCCGCCGGAGGGCGGGATGCACTAATCAAATACCATTAACCATTAAACCTTATCCTATGAAAATTCAAATATAAGACGACGAAACAAATAAAAGTAGTTGCATCAGAATTTATTTTTGTGTCAAAATAACACAAGTTGATTATGGTCAACTCTCTGCAACACAGTCCCCATCGATGTTGGCGGGAATTGTACGATAAAGGAAAATATATAAAAGGAGAACGATACGAGGGGTAGAAAACGTTTATCAAAACGCAGCAGAATATTCAACAAAAAAATAAGGGCCGGATAGAAATCCAGCCCGTTTTTAATCCAATATCCTATGAAAAACCTATTCTTTTAGACATGAGCGGAAAAGACAAAGTTGCATGGGTGGATAAAAAAATAGGCCCCGATAGAAATCGGGGCCGTTTCAATCCAATATTCTATGAAAATCACTTCTATAAGGTCAAATTCTTTGCCAGTATTTTACCAGCTTGCCTTGAAGCTGCGCTGGTAAGTCTCAAAGGGGGTCTTTCCGTACTGTCCCTCCCCAAAATATTTCACAATCAGCTCAAGCTCTGCGGGTTGTAAATAGCCGGGTATGGGCTGCGGATCGGTGTTGTCCACGGGGATAATGACCGTCGTGGGGAAAGAAAGCTGCCCGTGGGTCAGGTAAAGGGCAAATTCATTGGCCCGGTAGCTGCTGTTGTAGGCATAATGCCTGTTTTCCCAGTCCAGCGCCTCCCGGGTTTCGGCGTCCAGCTTTACGGGGTAGAATTTCTCCCGGATATAGGCAATCACGTTTTTATTGGTGTAGGTCTTTTTATCCATCACCTTGCACCAGCTGCACCAGTCGGTGTACACATCAATCAACAGCGGGCGCTTCTCTTTTTGCAGGGCTGCTTTTGCCTCCGCCAGCGTCATCCACTCCAGTTTATCGGCTTTCACGACCGGCTTTTCCGCACAGGAAAAAGCAAACACCCAGGCCGAAAAGATTGCGAGCATAAATTTCTGCATACATTTGGAATTGAAGTAAGAAACAGGGTGTAATTTAAACGAAAGGGCATGCACAAAATTGTTGTTGCGGTTACGGGGGCCAGCGGGTCTGTTTACGCCAGGGGGGTGTTGGATAAGCTGCTCACCCTGAAAGACCAATGGTCGGCCCTCGGGGTGGTGATGACCGAAAATGCCAAAACGGTTTGGGAAACGGAACTGAGCAGCACTTCCTACAAAGGCTACCCGATCCCTTTTTATACCCAGCAGGATTTTCACGCGCCCTTCGCCTCGGGCTCCGGCCAGTTCAACACCATGATCATCGTGCCCTGCTCGATGGGCACCCTCGGGAGGGTCGCTACCGGTATCTCCAACGACCTTATCACCCGGGCCGCCGATGTTGTCCTGAAAGAAAGAAGAAAGCTGATCTGTGTAGTGCGGGAAACACCTTATAACCTCATTCATATCCGCAATATGGAGGCCGTTACCCTCGCCGGCGGCATTATCTGTCCCGCTACGCCCTCCTTTTACAGCCGTCCGCAAACGGTGGAGGAAGTAGCGGCTACGGTAGTCGACAGGGTACTGGACCTTGCAGGGCTGGATATAAAAACCTATCGGTGGGGGGGCGAATAATAACATTTTACAACTTCTCAATAATCGATAGAAACATTTCTGCCGATATAATATCCACCTTCGGAAAGGCCAGTCTTGCGGCGTCATTAAAATGGGCATCATTTGTCACCAGATAATCGGCATTGGCAGCCACAGCAACGTCAAAAAACTTATTATCGTCGGGGTCTTTTGTAACGGCGTTCCAGGAGTAGTAGATACGGTTATAAATTACGTCAGGGGATTCAAGGAGTATCTCCAATACTAGTTCAGCGATACCCGGCGCCGAATGGCCGCCCAGGACTTCTTCATATTCGTG
>DASYCT010000412.1:0-11023 GCA_036500065.1 Chitinophagaceae bacterium
GATACGGCTCCTTTTACGTTGGCCGCATACCCTTATAATGTTAGGGGTATCCTTATAACGCCAGGGGTATCGCCACGGAAATACGGGTCCCTTCGGCCGGTCGGGAATGGATTTCAAGCCGGGCGTTCATGGCCGCGGCCCGGCTTTGCATGTTTTTCAGGCCATTGCCGGAGTATTGCCTGCCGGTGTCAAAGCCTTTTCCGTTGTCTGAAATGACCAGTAAAAACTGCCGGGCGTTTTTCTGCAACACGATGTCGATAAAATCCGCACCGCTGTACTTCACGCTGTTATTGATTGCTTCTTTAAAGATCAGGTACACGTTTTTACGCTCTTCAACGCCCAGTTTCAGATCGGCCAGTTTACTGTCTTCCGTAAACCGGAAACCGATGCCTGCCGCGTCCAGGATTTCCGCGGCGAATTCTTTCATCTTCAGGATGGTTTTATCCAGTGGGTCATTGGCAGGATTGATGGCCCAGACAATATCGCCCATGCTTTCCATGATGGTGGAAGAACGGTCTTTTATTTTTTCAAGGTCGCGGGTCACCTTTATATTGCCTCCCTCCTGTTGCAGGGCCACCTTGCTCAATATATTGATGCTGGTAAGCGTGGAGCCAATATCGTCGTGCAGGTTGCGGGCGATATTGTTGCGTATCTTTTCTATCTCCAGCAGGCGTTTGGATTTTTGCACTACCCGGTAACGGGCCATGACCAGCCAGCCGGACAGCAACAGCAGCAACAGGAAGATCAATGCGCCATAGCGGAACAGTTTTTGCTCCTGCGTGTTGACCTCGTAGAGCAACTTGTCTTTTTTCAACAGGCTTATCTCCTTCTCCTGTTTCTCGACCTGGTATTGCTGTTCCAGTTGCTTTACCTCCAGCTGCAGTTCCTGGCTTTGCAGGCTATCGGCTTGCTGGTGGTATTTTTCGCTGTACCCGAGCGCTTTGTCGTATTGCTTGTTACGGGCATAAAAATCAGCAAGGTATTTATAACTATTGATCTCTCCCGGCTTGTCGCCCATATTTATGGAAGTGGCAAGACTTGTCAAAAAAGCCTTCTCCGTGGCTTCCTCGCGGCTAAGGTTGCTTTGCAGGTTGGCCATCTCGGCATTGGCCATGGCCAGGAAAGCGGTATCGCCGGATTGCCGGAACAGGTCGCTGCTGCGTTTCAAATACTCCCGGGCATTGGCGGGATCTTTTTTCCTGGCATATAGCTCGCCGATACTAAGATAGCCCCTGGCCTCTTCTATCGTCACCTTTATCTCCCTGTTGAGGGACAGCGCCTCCATATAACTGGCCAGCGCCTTATCATCCTGTCCAAGCCCTTCCTGTATTGCACCCAGGTCCATGTAGCAGGTGGCGCGGCCCTTTTTATCATTCAATTCATTTTTCAGTTCGAGCGACTGTTGTGTGTACGGCAGCGCTTCGGCAAACTGTTTCAATTTGATAAAATCCCCGCCAATGGCGCTATAGCAAAAGGAGATGCCTCTTTTGTTGCCGACTATCTCAAATAGTTTCAATGCTTTCAGGTGATAGGCGATGGCGCTTTTATAATCGCCCATGTCCATATAGCAGTTGCCGATATTGAGGTTCTGACCGGCCTGGGATGTTTTAGTACCATCCAGCATTGTCAGGCGCAATGCTTCCAGCATGTAGGGAAGAGATGCCTTGTAATTGCCTTGCCGGTGATAAAAAAGACCGGCAGTCATGTGGTAGTTGGCACGGACCCTGACCATGGAAGATTGTAAAGCAAGTCCTTTCAGCAGACCGAGATAATACCATGCGCTGTCCGGCTGGTTGGTCTGTGCATGCAGGGTGACCATCTGGCTATATGCCGCCGATACCGGGAGCATTTCGTTCAACTGCCGCGCAAGCGATAGTGCGCGTAAGGAATATCGTTTTGCCTCGGCGATATCACTGCGTGCAAATTCATCGGCCAGTTTTATGTCTATTGCCGCCTCGAGGGAGTCGCTTCCGCCCTGTGCAATTATTTTCTGCAGGCTGTCGATAACCGGCGTCTGGGCCCATGTCGACGACACAAAAAACAACAGCATCAATAGGGTGAAAGACCTCGATTGCATAAAGACGAACGCTTTGTGCGAACAAATTACTAAAAGAATGAATACCAGCAACGGGAAACCGTGTTCCTATAGGCCCTGCGGGCGATGTGGGGAGACTGGGAAGAAGACCCGGGGAGAGGGGTTAAAAAGAAAAAACCGCCAAAGTTACTCAGCGGTTCTTCAAAGAAATGGTTTTTGGACGGTTAATTCAGGAGGAATTGGACAAATGGTTTTTCTGGAATTGGGATTATTTCATTGGTATTGGATGAATCAAAAATAGGTTATCCGATCTTACCGGGCTAGCGCAGTAACACTCGATTTTTGATCGTAAAGTTACGATCTACCCCTGCTGTAGGTGTCCGGCCCCTCCTATTTCGATTGAATATTATAATTTTGCGTCCTTTGTCGGGGGATACCTGCAAACCGCCTTTGGCTGGGAAGCCAACTTTTATATGCTGGCCATCGTGGGGACCGGTTTTGCCATACTGGAATTTATCTTCAGCGGGGAAACCCTGGCGCAGCCGACGGCGTTTCAGCAAAAACGGGTCGTTACCATCTATACCGGCATGCTGAAAACCAGTCCTTTTATTATAGAACACCATCTGCGGTTAAGCGCCGTAGTCGCAGGGTACTGTTCGTTGATCCTCGGGGCTGCCTGGATGGTCGGCGGCTTTATCAGTAAGGCTACGATGAACCAGCCTTTTTTCCGGAGACTGGCGGTGAACAGCGGCCTGCAGGTGGTATTCGTCCTGGCGATGCTGGCCAGCATCCGCTTCGCCGATAATCTTTATTCACTGGTGGGCTTTGCGTTTATCATCCACGTATGCGCCGGGCGAATCTTTTTTGGAGGGATATGAAGCAATTTGTATGTTTAGGGTCTTCCTCAAAAACGAATTATGCAACTATTTTCAGTAAGGATTTTCCTGGTATTTGCTCTTTTTGCTTCGACGGCCGTCTCTGCACAAAATGATACGATAGTACTAAGGGACATTGCCTGGGATAAAAGCGCTCCCGCGGGCATGACGGAACTGTTTATCCCTTCGGGCAATGTACGGCTGGCCGGCTTTATTTATAAAGCCAACGGCCCGCAAAAACATCCCACATTGGTCCTGTTGCACGGCTACCCGGGCAATGAGCGCAATCTCGATCTTGCGCAGGTGGTAAGGGCCCATGGGTGGAATGTTATTTATTTTGACTACCGGGGTTCATGGGGCAGCCAGGGGAAATTCAGCTTTAAAAACTGCGTGGAAGATGCGGTCAACGTGGTGGCGTTTTGTAAAAAATACCGGGACTCGTTAAAAATCGACACGTCGAATATTGTTTTGTTTGGCCATAGCATGGGCGGTTTTGTTTGCCTGAAAGCCTTGCAACAGCTTCCCGGGATAAAAAAAGGCTTTGCCCTGTCGACATGGGACATTCATAAAGACATGAAAGATTTCAAATCGGAAGACGAGCTGTATGCAAAAATGAATAAACATTTCGGTGAAGGGTATTTTGTACTAAACACACCGGACAAGGAAATATATGGCGTCGTTTTAAAAGACCCCGGTTATTATATTCTCGAAAACGGCTCAACAGCATTGGCGGATAAACAGGTCGTCATGCTTGACGAACATACAGGAAACAAACAACTGGCCGACGCATTGAAAGCCGGTAACAAGGCCGGTTTTGAATACGAGGTCTGGAAAACCGATCACCCCTTCACCAATAAAAGAGTGGCCCTTATAAAAAAAGTACTCGCATTTCTTGACCGCTAAGCGGCTAAATGCAATAAACAACGACACGATGCAGAAAGCGCAGATACGGGAATCAAGTCTTCATTTCCTGCAACTATTAAAAAACAACAATAACAGGGATTGGTTTGCCGCTCATAAGGATCTGTATACAGCGGCGCAGGATAATATTGTTCTTTTTGCAGATGCCTTGCTGGCCGAACTGGGTTCGCATGACCTGGTTGACACGCCTTCAGGTAAAAAAAGCCTGCACCGCATCTACCGCGACACCCGGTTTTCCGCCGACAAGACGCCGTATAAAACCAACTGGAGCGGTAATTTTTCACGGGCGACCAAATCACGCCGCGGCGGTTATTATTTTCATATCCAGCCCGGCAACAGCTATATTGCCGGCGGATTCTGGGGTCCCAGTCCGCCGGACATCAAACGCATACGGGATGAAATTGCTTTCGACCCGGCCCCGCTGCGAAAAATACTTAAAAGCAAATCCTTCGTATCTACCTTTGGCGAACTGCGGGGCGAGCAGTTAAAAACCGCTCCACGGAGTTTTGACAACCAGCATGAGGCCATCGGGCTATTGCGTTACAAACAATACTTACTCATTCGTACGTTCAGCAATAAAGAAGTGCTGGACACCTCGTTTGTAAAACAGGCTTCACAGACCTTTAAAAATATGCGGCCTTTCTTTGATTATATGAGCGAGGTATTGACGACGGATGTGAACGGGATAGCTATTTGAAAAAAACAATGCATGGAATATAACATTTAAAAAAATAAACCAGGCTTCGAAATAGCGGGCCCCACCAATTTTTCACCTGTTGTTTGCCGGTTACGTGCAGATATATTAGCCAAATACTTTATATTCGGAAGCATGATTGAAAAGTCTGCTCCTCCCGCCAACCGCGGCTTTGCACTGGATGCTGAAGGACCGCACGCCATTAAAAATACAGGCTCCGTCGAGGGAATCGGCTATCGTGTCGAGTTCAAGAATGCTTTCGTTCAATAATAAAAAGTAGCAGGCGGGAGATAAAAAGAATATGTAACCTAATATGCAAGCCATGCATTTTACCAAACTGGTTCCTGAAATCTATTATGCTGACATTAACTCAGGTCTTAAAACTTTTGTTGACTGTCTCGGGTTTACCCTGGGGCGCACAGGAGTTCGCATTGCTGGACGGCCAAATTGTTATCGTTATCCAACAATGGTAAACATGCCTGCCAGCACCTGCTTCATGCCGTTTCAATCTCTTCAAATTTCACCCTTATTTCTTTGTTGCCGTATTTGATTGTTATAAAAAGTTCGCCAAAAACCAGGTGAAGATGCGGCCGCAGGGTAGTATCCGCGCTGATACGCCAATCGGTACGGGCTTCTATATAACGTTTCATCTGAGCCCGGTATAGCCGGTTTATCCGGCCCTCAATTTCGGCGTTGTTTTTGACGGCTGCAACAAAAACCCGGTACTTACTGTATTCTTCCAGCAGGTCCTGCATTTTGGTCCTGTGCGCCGGTTTTTGCAGGTTGATAACGGCGGCATATCGGTCATTTGTCAATGCCTGGACATGCGTTTTAGCCATGTTTACATGTTCATAGCAGGAAATCAACAGGCCGGACTTTGTTTCAGTCGCTGGTAAATTGCCCAGGTGCCGGTGATAGCTTTGGGATACAAGATAAAAGCGTTTTTGTTTTATCAGCTCCGGCAGGTATATTGGCTTAAATGGTTCAAAAATGTGTAGCATCGATGTTGATTTTACAAACGTCGCTCACCCGGGTGGTGTAGCAGGGTGATAGATGTTCTGCCCGCAGCCGGTGCTTTTTTTCATAACCCTGCACTGCGAGCCGCACGGTGTCCTTGCCGAGCAGGTGGTTAATTTTATCCATTGTTTCCATAAGCCGGCGGGTTTTGTTGTTGTTGGTATCGATAAACAGGTTGGTCTGCACCACAGTCTCCGGGACAAAGTCAAAGACCATTATCCCACATCTTTTAAACCAATAGCCCGGCCGGTAAACCAGGTCAAGCCCCTTCAATGCATATTTGACCAGTTGCGGCGTGGCATTGGTATGCGTATCCATGTCCAGCACAATGCTGGCTCCATACTGTGGCAGGTCGGTACGATGAGGATGTGTTCTTATAAACACCTGCAGGCTTTTACAGGAGGAATGCTGGCTGCGAAGTTTCAGCGCACAGTTTGCAGCATAGCTGGAAAGCGCGGCAGCCATATCTTCTTTAGTCGTCAGCATATTGCCAAAACTGCGGGAGGTGCAAATGTTCTTCTTCGGGGCAGCTTCCAGTTCTAACTCATAGCTCGGTATGCCGCGCAGCTCATATAGCAGGCGAAGTCCTACCACGCTGAAGTTTTTGCGTACCCAATCGTCCGGCGCTTTGGCAAAATCAGCGGCGGTACGAAAGCCGTTCTGTTGCAGGATTGCAGCACGTTTTGGTCCTATGCCCCATATATCGCCTACTTCCGTGTAATCGAGCATCCGCTGCACCAACTGCTCGTTGGCGGCCCAGTACACACCGGTATCACGATGGTTTTTCTTGGCATAGCGATTGGCCATTTTAGCCAGCACTTTGGTGCTGGCAATTCCCACGGTAACGGGGATGCCGGTGTACTGACCGACGGTTTGTCGTATCGTGACTCCCAGTTTTAGTAAATCGGCATACGGCATGGAGTGCAGATCCAGGAAACTTTCATCAATGGAATAGATTTCAAGGGCAGGTGCAAAGGTGGACAATAGTTTCATCACCCTGTCGCTCATATCGCCATAGAGCGTATAATTGGAGCTGAACACCGTAATACCGTATTTTTTGATCTGTGGTTTGAGTTCAAAAGCGGGCGTGCCCATTTCAATGCCCAATGCCTTTACTTCTTCGCTGCGGGCGACAACACACCCGTCATTATTGCTCAGCACCACTACAGGCTGCTTTTCCAGGTGCGGGGCGAAAACCCGTTCACAGGAACAATAAAAATTATTGCAATCTACTAGCGCATACATGTTCTTAACATTTCTCTGTCAGTAATAACATTGGTGACCACACCCCATATACGAAAATCTATCTCAGGAGTAATTTCTATATTCGGGTACTTGCTGTTTGCGGGTATTAGCCAGCATTTGTAATCGTTCTTTTTAAGGAATTTAACGATCATCTGTCCATTGAGAATACCCACAATGATATCGCCGTTTTCCGGTGTGAGGGAACGATCTACCAATAACCAGGCGCGGTATGGGATAAACGCATTGATCATACTGTCTCCCTCGCATTGAAACAGGAAGGTGGTAAGAGGATGCGGAACAAACGCCCTGGTAAGATCGATACGCTCCTCTTTATAGTCCAGGGCGGGACTGGGAAAACCTGCGGCCACTATTTTACGAACGACACCGATGGTGGCGACGGGCCTCTGCGTGGAAGCGGGCGACTGTTGCGATTGGGCATAGCAAGGTACCCAACCATCCTGGCTGCATTTCATACACTCATTAATTTAAACTTATGATTGATTTAAGCAGCGTTCTCTGCCTTGTGGGTAAAGCGCAGCTGCCATAGTAAATTATATACTAAATATATTAGCATAGTATATCAAAAAAAACGACACCTCTTCAGTCATCAAAATCATCGGCGTCCAACGGTTGTCGAAGAGCATCCACTATAGCTGCTGCAACAGCGTCATCAGAAGTATCTTCATTCATAACCGTGAAATGTGATGTTCCTTTTTCCTGCTCATCATCGTAAGTACACATAATATGAATGGTTGCCATTCCGTCTCCTCTAACGGTGTAGAACATCCCTCCTGTAAAAACGGCGGCTTTAACCATAAAAGAAAGTTCTTCACCATGCAGGCTGACAGGAAGAGGGAAATCGAAAATATATTTATCAAAATCGGATTCCATTACCATGGTAAAATTTTTACGTTAATAATTGTTTGCGCGTTTTCTGTAATTCTTTGAAAAAGTCCTCTCCGTTAGTACCCAATCCATGCAGTAGCCGCAGGAAAGTACTTAGAAACATATCGCCACCAGCCTCGTATTTGCTCATTTGTGACCTGGAAATATTAATTTCGTAGGCAAACCTTTCCAGCGTAGTGCGGTCTTCTCTCATGGCTTTGATCAACTTGCCGATTTCCAGGAGAAGTTTTTCCATCTCAACGTCTGGTAGTTCTTTTGCAATATGCTGCTGACCTTTGTTTTCCTTTTTCATACAACGAAATAAATCTAAAGCCACTTAACGCACAACCCTCGATGTGATACCTGTGTTAAAGTGTCTGTATTTGAATGTCCTTCTTATCATACATATTTCCTGCTGTTCATTCGCAACATCTTTGTGGTTAAGTTCAATAGGATATTGGTCCTTCTTTAATAAGGCTTTCTTGTATAAGGACGACAAAAGGGTGATTTCACGGGAACAAAAAATTCCCGTGCCTTTACACAAAAATACTAAAATATTTAGTAGCTTTGTTGAAGAAGCCCCGGTATAACATGCTCAAAGGCGTAAATCCGTCCCTGCCCGCACAGGTAATTTTCCACTCCAATTATTTTTATAATGAAGGCGTGCAGTTTTTTATTTTTCTAATGTCCCAGGTTCAGTCCCGAAAAGATTGACCAGCAACCGGGTACCACCAGTTATAAATTTCCGCGCATTCTCCCACAATTGCATAATTTCATGTCCTTCAACCACTCTACATCGCCTGTTTCCATGATAGCAAAAAAACCTTTTTTTCCTTTTTGTGTTGGGGTGATCCTTTTTCTTTCTTTCTCATGCAGGCAGCCTGTTGACAACGGCAAAACGGCGGCAGGGCAGCAATATGTCCGTGACACGACTGCCGCTAACGCAGCCTTCAATAAAGGGCGCAGCCTGGCAATAACCAACTTTGATTCCGCGCAGTATTTCGTAGCAAAGGCATTGACCCTGGCGCAGGCCGCCGGTTTTACAGAAGGCGTGGCCAGCATTAAAACCGAGCAAGCCTGGTATGAACGCAGAAAGGGCAATTACACCCAGGCGGTGTCGCTTTCGCTGGCGGCCATTCATATTTATGACAGCCTGCAACTGGTGAGCGATAAGTTAGGCGCCATCTGTACGCTGGCGGATACCTACAAGGAAATGGGTGGCGAAAAAGGCACGATCGAATACCTGCAAAAGGCGATGGACCTGACGCAGGAAGCGGTGCGCATTGCCGATGAGCTAAAAAGCAACAGGGAACTGGTGATCTGCCTGAACGAGCGCGGAGTAGTGGTGCGCGACTATAGCAGGCACACCGGCAAAAAAGAATGGATGGATACCGCCGCCGCTATGTACACCCGTGCTATTGGCATTGTGGAACAAACGGGCGCCCGAAAACAGGAGGACCTGGGAAAATTGTATAACAATATCAGCCAGGTGTATATAGAATATTACCACGATTACCCCAGGGCATTGAAATACCTGTTCAAAGCCGTTGATTTTAATATGGCCAATAAGAACCAGTATTCGCTTACCTACAACTATGCCAATATTTGCGAAGCCTACCTGCAGTTACATGATTATAAAAACGCCAAACTGTATGGGGCCACGATGCTGAATACCGCCAAAACGGTAAAGGCGGCCCACCGCATTATGAGTGCGTATGCCAAGCTGGGCAGCGTGTCCCGGGAAATGAAGGAATATGATTCCGCCCTGTATTATACCGATCTCCACGCGGTCATATCCGACTCACTGAACAATGAAACAAAAACAAGCCAGATAGCAGAAATGCAAACCCGGTTTGAAACAAAACAGAAGGAGGCAGAGATCGGTGCGCTCAACCAGTCGAATACCCTCAAAAACCGGCAGTTATGGGTTGCCTTAATAGTAGCCCTGATACTGGGGGGATTGCTGCTGGTACTGGTGTGGCAAAAGAAAACGCTCCAAAAACAAAAGCAGCAGATCATTGAACAATCCAACAGGCTGCAATGGTTGATGAAAGAACTGCACCACCGCGTTAAAAACAACCTGCAGGTGGTGGCCAGCCTGCTGAACATGCAAAACCATCAGCTAAAGAATGAAGAAAGCAAGACAGCCATTAAAGAAAGCCGGTTGCGGGTGCAGGCCATGTCGCTCATCCACCAGCGCCTGTATCAAATGGAAGATGTCACCAGCGTCAATTTTAGATCGTATATGAACGACCTGGCCAATATGCTGGTAAAAGCCTATGGTTTCATCCCGGAAAACATCGACCTGCAGGTAAGCATCGAGAAGGAATACCTGGATGTGGATACCGCCATGCCGCTGGCGCTACTGGCCAACGAGATTATTACCAATTCCTTTAAATACGCCTATAAAGAGGTCAGCCGTCCCTTGCTGGGCATCAGCCTGAAAAACAGCGACAGGCAATTACAACTGTCCATATCGGACAACGGTCCGGGCATGACCGATACCAATAAAGAAACAGGCTTTGGTAAAAAGCTGATCGGCATACTTACCCGGCAGTTAAAGGCGAAATACACCGTCGAAACAACAGGTGGCACGACGTATGTCTTTACCATTCCTTATATAAACGAAAAAGTCGCATAATCATGTCCGAATCAATACAGGTGTTGATTGTAGAAGATGAGGCCATTGTAGCCACCGACCTGTCGGAAGAACTGGAGATGAATGGGTTTGGCGTGGCCGGCATTGCAGATAATTACGAGGACGCCCTGCAGTTGTTTGGCAGTAAGCACGTGGACATCGTATTGATGGACATCCAAATCGATGGTGACCGTGACGGGGTGGAAACGGCCGCAGAACTGGCAAAAATAAAACGGGTGCCGTTGATTTATATTACTGCTTTTACCGATGCCGCTACCATAGAGCGGGTAAAGCATACGCACCCGGCCGCCTTCCTGGTAAAGCCCTACGATTTTGAAAATGTAAGGGTGGCGATTGACCTGGCCTTGCATAATTTTGCAGTTGCCGCTATGGAGAGCGCTCCTGCGGAGGCCGCCGCGACAACAGACAAGCAATTGGATAAAACGCTTTTTTTCCAGCTCGGCGATTCTTTTTTTATAAAACAGAATTACCGGTTCATCAAATTCAACCTGTCGGAAATCCTGTTTGCCGAAACAGACCACAACTACGCCATACTGCATACCCGTACCCAGAAATTTGTCATACGGCTTTCCCTGGCCGAGCTGCTGGAGCGGATCAATTACCCATCCTTTGTACGCATACACCGTTCGTATGCCGTGAACCTGCAGGAGATCGCTTCATTCGACGACCATGTGATAAAAATAGGTCCGCAT
>DASYCT010000413.1:0-3683 GCA_036500065.1 Chitinophagaceae bacterium
CAGGGCTACCTGCCCTTTCTTTTCAACTACCTGGTGGAAAGCATCCGCCACGGTTATTACAACAACAAATACGAACGCGAAGCAAGAGAAGCGGAAAATGATTACAGCCTGGAGCAACAGGTCACCTTCCATTGCTCGGCATCCAGGAAGCAATTTTAGTACAAAGCCAGGGCTGTCAACCAACGACTGTCAACCGTCAACTATCCACTGCACCTCCCCAAAACCGAACTTTTCTTCCGTACCGGCCTGCACCACCAGCTCCCCGCCGGCAGTTACACCTTGAATCACTGCCTCAAAAACCCTTGTTTCTTTTTTCAGCCGTACGGTAGCGCCCCGTTTATACAAAACCCGGTTATAATCGATGGGAAATTCGTTTGTTTGCTCCAGTTGCCCGTAGCGTTGCTGCAGGCAGCGGCAAAGCTCTTTTACCAGCTCCTGCACATCCCATTCCCGGCCGGTGATCTGCCGCAGGGAAACAGGGTTAACCAGCGAATCGGGGAACCGGGTTTGGTTGATATTCAGGCCGATGCCCACCACCGCAAATTGCCAGGAATCGCCCGCCAGCAGGTTTTCGATGAGGATGCCTCCTGCCTTTCTGTCACGCCAGTAAATATCGTTTGGCCACTTAATCGAGGTTTCTTCCCCGGCAAACG
Organism: Chitinophagaceae bacterium; assembly: GCA_036500065.1. Taxonomy (GTDB): domain Bacteria; phylum Bacteroidota; class Bacteroidia; order Chitinophagales; family Chitinophagaceae; genus JACMLD01. Next base: position 654 of record DASYCT010000413.1, read on the forward strand.
AACAGAAAAAATCATAGCATCCCAGGGCAATGGCGGCGCTCAAATAAAACTGCCGGGACACCTGTAGCCACAAGGGTTGCAGCGCCAGGCTGACGATGATATTAGCCCCTGGTTGGGTTTCCCAGCCCTTGCCCCGCTGCCCTTTCCCGGCCGTCTGTTCCAGGGCAAACCAGCCATCGCCGTGATGTGCCAGTCCGGCCCGGATCTGTGCCATGGCATAGTTGTTGGTACTATCCACCCGGGGTAAAATACGAAGGGTTTTGCCTATAGAAATCATGGCCTTGCAAGTGGTTAAAGATTTGTATTTTTGAACATAACGAAAGTAGGACTTCACACAATATCAACATACATTAATCAACTTAAACGTTTTGACTATTTGGAACAACTGAGCATGCTGGCTACCCGGAAACGAAACAGTGTAGCAGGAATAACGAGGAACTCGAAACTCTTTAAAACAATCATCCAAGCCATTCAGGGGAAAAAAGGAGAAAATATTGTGTCACTCGATCTGCGAAAAATACCCGAAGCAGTGACCGATTTTTTCGTGATTTGCGAGGCCACCAGTACCACCCAGGTAAAAGCCATCAGCGATTTTGTGGAAGTACAGGTACAAAATGAATGCGGGGAAAAGCCGTTCCGCCATGAAGGACAGCAGGGTGCGCAATGGATTATCATAGATTACGTTAATGTAGTCATCCATGTAATGCAGCCCGAAGCACGCAAATTTTACAAGCTGGAAGAGATGTGGAGCGACGCCCAGTTGACAGAGCATGGCAGTTAGCAGCCCGTTAAATCGGGCCTTTCCGTTAAATATTTCGAACAAACATGCCCTAAAAGCATTTATTTAGTACGCTAGATTAAAAAAAACATGGCACAGGAAGATTTGAAACAGAACGATCGGTCGAATAATAGGCTACGTCCACAGGGCAACGGCGATGAGCCGCCAAGACGCGGTCCCCGCTTCAGCATTTATTGGGTTTGGGCCGCTATCGCCATTATATTGATAGGCTTTAATGTATTCAACGGGAAATTTACCCCCACCGCCGAAGAAACCAGCCAGCAGGAATTTTTTGATATGCTCGCCAAAGGCGACGTTGACAAGGTCGATATCATCAGCAATAAAAACCTGGTGAGAGTGTACCTGAACAAACAGGGCCAGAATGACCCCTCCAACGTGGCCAAACTGAACAAGAAAAACAGTACTACCCCGCCCAATACCACGGGCCCCCATTTCCAGTTCACCATTGCCAAACCCGAAATCTTCGCAGACGATCTGCGGGATTTCTACAATAGAAACTCCAATCTCAAAAAAGTCCCTATCCGTTACGATACGGAAGGCGACTGGCTCGCGCCGGTAATACAATTCCTCCTGCCCTTGGTCATTGTAGTGTTGGTATGGGTACTCCTGATGCGCAAAATGGGTAGTGGCGCCGGTGGCGGTGGCGGCCCGGGCGGTATCTTCAACATCGGTAAATCACGCGCAACCCTGTTCGATAAAGGGACCCGCGTTACCATTACGTTCAACGATGTGGCCGGTCTCGACGAGGCCAAGGTAGAAGTAATGGAAATCGTAGACTTTTTAAAGAATCCCAAAAAATATACGGCCCTCGGCGGCAAGATCCCCAAGGGAGCCCTGCTCGTAGGCCCTCCCGGTACCGGTAAAACCCTGCTGGCCAAGGCAATGGCAGGTGAAGCCCAGGTGCCCTTCTTCTCCATGAGCGGTTCCGATTTCGTGGAATTGTTCGTAGGGGTGGGTGCCAGCCGCGTACGTGATCTGTTCAAACAAGCCAGGGAAAAATCACCCTGTATTATATTCATCGACGAAATCGATGCCATCGGTCGCGCAAGAGGCAAAAACGCCATCATGAGCAACGATGAACGCGAGAGCACCCTCAACCAGCTACTGGTGGAAATGGATGGCTTTAGCGGCGAAACAGGCATCATCGTCCTGGCTGCTACCAACCGACCCGATGTACTGGACACGGCGCTGTTGCGTCCCGGCCGTTTTGACCGGCAGATTGAAATTGACCGCCCCGACCTGAAAGGCCGTGAAGCCATTTTCAAAGTGCATCTGAAACCCATCAAGATATCCCAGAAACTGGACATCTATAAACTGGCCGAACAAACACCCGGTTTTGCCGGAGCCGATATAGCCAATGTGTGCAACGAAGCAGCGCTGATTGCAGCCCGTAAGGGTAAGGATGCGGTAGACATGGCCGACTTCCAGGATGCTATCGATAGAGTTATCGGCGGATTGGAAAAAAAGAACAAGATCATTTCTCCCGAAGAGAAAAAGATCATCGCTTACCACGAAGCCGGCCACGCTATCTGCGGCTGGTACCTTGAACACGCTTATCCCCTGCTGAAAGTGACGATTGTGCCAAGAGGCACTGCCGCCCTGGGATATGCGCAATACACGCCCAAAGAACAATACCTTTATAATACCGACCAGTTGATGGATCAAATCTGTATGACCCTCGGCGGCCGGGCCAGCGAAAGCATTTTCTTTGGCAAAATATCTACCGGCGCGCAAAACGATTTACAGCAAATCACGCGTACGGCTTATGCCATGGTTACCATCTATGGCATGAACGACCAGGTAGGTAATATCAGTTTCTACGACCCCCAGGCGGAAAACGCATTTACAAAACCTTACTCCGAGGAAACATCCAAGATGATTGACCAGGAAGTAAGAAAGCTGATCGACGAAGCCTACGAGCGCACGAAGAAACTATTGCAGGAGAAAAAAGAACAGGTGCAAAAACTGGCGGAAGCATTGCTGGAAAGAGAAGTGTTGTTCCAAAGCGATGTGGAGACATTGATCGGCAAGCGCCCTTACGAAGAAAAGAAAGTACTGGATGTTGATGATATAGAACCGCATTCTACCGAAGGAACCGTCAGCGAAGGCGTTCCCCCGTACGATAGCGGCATTACCAACAGGGCTCATAATATAAGCGGCGATTAATACATGAGTGTTTCTTCCTCCAAAGAATCGATTTTAAAAAAGATACGGAAGGCGTTGAGTACCTC
>DASYCT010000414.1:0-9792 GCA_036500065.1 Chitinophagaceae bacterium
TATTGCCCTCCACGAGGCGTTGTTATTTTATTGTACAATATATCTTTATCGCTGCCTTGCGACTTGTATTCCAGTTGTCCGCTAGCCGGGGAGCTTAACTCCGTATTTCCCTGCCGGGGCAATTGCCCGCCTTGCACAGCTTCCAAATCGATGGTAGATGCATCTGCAAGGGTAAGCGTCGCTTTATATCCCCCGGGCACCACCAGTTCCTGTTTCGCAGGGGAGGCATTACCCGCCGCTATTCCAGGCGCCGTGGGCTGATGGAACCAGAGGTAAGCCCCTCCAATCGCTGCCAGTACAACGGCAGCAGCCACCCATTTTATATAACTCCTTCCCGGGCGCATGGTCACAACAGGAGCCCGTTGCGGACCGGCAAATACCCTTTGGAGTATGGCTTGTTTTTCCGTCGCACTCAGGGACGGACCCTCTGTCACATGAGCCTGTAAAGTCGTATTTACATGCTGGTCCAGCAACCCGAGATATTCTCCCGACCTCACCATTACAAACAACTCTCCCCGCTCCGGCGAACCGGAGATACCGGCGGTATAGTTGTTAAGTAATATTTGAAATCTTTCAGGGTTGAGCATAGCAGCATATTTAAAATGACATGCGTATATATAAGACGGATGCCGGAAAGGCATCGGAGTACACGAAAGGAAAATATTTTTTTAGGACTGTCCCCGGTTTAGCCGTCCGGGTTTAGCTGTCCCGGGTTTGTGGAAAGGCCAAAAAGTCGAAAAGGGGGAATTATTTACCCATTAATAACAGGAGCAGGTACACTTCCCCATGCTTACGCAGAAAATTCTTGATGGAGTGCAGGGCCCTGGCCATGTGAGTTTTGACCGTGTTCGGCGCCAGTGACAGCTCCACTCCAATTTGTTCGTAGGTAAGTCCCCTTGCCCGGGCCAGCTTAAAAACAGCCTGTTGCTGGGGTGAGAGTTCACCAAGGGCTTCTTCGAGCAATCGCTCGTATTGGGAAGTGCGGGCTTTGAAGTCCGTGCTGTCCTCGTGGTCGGGATGATCGCTTGCCCATTTTTGATGCACCGCTTCCTGTGTGGCCAGCTTTCTTACATAATCGATGATATGATTTTTGGCGAGGGTCATAAACCAACTGCTGAAAGACTGCACCCCTTCCAGTTCAGTTCTTTTGGACCATAGCTTGATGAAAACATCCTGCACCACTTCTTTCGCCAGGTCCTCCGATTTCAAATAAAGCCACGCGGATTTGAACACTTTATCCTGATATAACTCAAATACATAGCTAAACGAAGCCTCATCGCCCCGGGCGATTTGCCTTAACAACTCTCTCTCACTATATGGCGGTTCAGTAGGCACGGAGATAAGCCTTTATTAAACGATACATATTTTTAATACCTGCATTGATAAGAAGTAGGCTCTAATTTAAGATTATTAAAGTTACCAAAAAGCTGTTTTTGACCCCGTGCACGTTTCCGGGGGCATTCTTAACAAAAATATGCCACCGTCTTCCCCAAAGAAAGCCCACTATCGCTGCTTTTTTCTAATTTTCATTATTATGAACCCTAAATTCCTTTCCGGGTGTGCCCGGGTATTATTGCTGTTACTGCCCTTCAATGCTGCCCTTGCCCAATCACTTGCCAGGGCAGAGCAGGATTTGGTCAAACACCTGGAAAAGATAGAGTCCCTGAGCGAACAGCAGGAATCAGAACCACATCCTGATCTTTCGGACTCGATAGAACAGGAAAATAAACTATTTGGAAATTCCTTCCAAAAATTGACGGCTGAGATGCCGAATTCTATTACTTACAAATTCAACCGGCTTGTCAATAACGGCCTGACTATTGCCACCTCGCCGGACGGTTTGTTCCGGGTATATTCATGGGATGCCGAAACAGGCGGGACCGCCCACTTTTTTAATAAAGTATATCAATATAAAGTCGGTAATAAAGTTTATTCAAAACTTGTCTCGTATGACGATGATTTTGAATTGGGCTGGTTTTCTGCTATATATATGCTTACCGTCAACGGTAAAAAATATTATCTCGGCATCAGCCATTCAAAAGTCGCTACTTTACAAAGCTATGAGGAAATACATGCTTTCAGGCTGGAAGGAAAGCATCTGAACGACAGCGTGCGTATAATAAAAACGCAATCGGGATTAACGGGAAGCCTGGGTTTTGATTTTGTCATGGACCAGGCATGGTCGGGTGAAGATGAAATCCACTACAATAACAGCACAAAAACAATACGTTTCCCCGTTGTTTTGGAAGGCGGCCATATTACAAAAAGAAGGATAACTTATAAATTTAACGGGAGATATTTTGTGAAGGTTCAATAGCCGGTCGTATACCCGGCACTATCCTGCCTTCATTTGTCATTCCACTTCGCTTTAACGGGCCGGGCGCCTCACTTTCCGAAATAACAAATGCCCCCTGCGGGGGGCACTTGTTTTCGTTTGCGGTGAGGGCGGGATTCGAACCCGCGGTACAGAGTTACCCGTACGGCAGTTTAGCAAACTACTGATTTCAGCCACTCATCCACCTCACCGTCCTGGCCTTACAAACACAACCCTTTGCTAAAGGGGCCGGGATTCATTGCAGGCGGGCCGCAAAAATAGGTATTAACCCTTCATCAGCAAAAAAGAATCCCGGCTTTTTTGCCGGGATTCTTTAAATAAGTTTCGAAGGTTTTATCGGGGGTTACATGGCCGCCAACTGTACTTTCTGTTGCAGTTCCATCACGTTTTCGCGAAACACGTTGTCGGTATCCATCAGGTCCTTCACCGTTTGGCAGGAATGGATAACCGTAGTATGATCCCTTCCGCCAAAATGCTCGCCGATGGTCTTAAGTGAATTTTTGGTAAATGCTTTGGCCAGGTACATAGTAATCTGGCGCGCCTGTACGATTTCCCGTTTCCGGGTCTTTTGAAGGAGTTTATCGTACGGCACATCGAAGTAATCACATACCATTTTTTGTATGGTTTCAATCGTAATTTCCTTCGAAGATGTTTTAACAAAATTGCGCAACACTTTTTTCGCCAAGTCAAGGTCGATTTCCCTTCTGTTTAGCGAAGACTGTGCCAAAAGGGATATTAATGCTCCTTCCAGCTCGCGTACATTGCTGTTGATATTATAGGCCAGGTACTTAACTACTTCCCGCGGCATATCCAGCCCGTCGTTTTTCATCTTCCTTTCGAGGATTTCTATCCTCGTTTCGTAGTCGGGCACCTGCAAATCGGCGCTCAAACCCCACCGAAAACGGCTCAGCAGCCTTTCCTGCACCCCTTCAAGGTCCTTCGGAGGCTTGTCGGAGGTCAGTACCAATTGTTTACCACTCTGGTGCAGGTGGTTAAAGATGGCAAAAAAGGCATCCTGTGACTTTTCGGCCCTGTTGAAGAACTGCACGTCGTCGATAATCAATACATCTATCAACTGGTAAAAATGGATAAAATCGTTGATGGCGTTGTTGCGGCTGTGGTCTACAAACTGGTTGATGAACTTCTCCGAGCTTACATACAATACGACCTTATTATTATGGAGCCGCTTCACCTCGTTGCCGATGGCCTGCGCCAGGTGCGTTTTTCCCAGTCCCACGCTGCCATATATGACAAGGGGGTTGAAGGAATTAGCCCCGGGCTTTTCAGCTACCGTTTTTCCCGCCCGGCGGGCTACCCGGTTAGAATCCCCTTCCACAAATGCGTCGAAGGTATACGACGAATTGAGCTGCGGATCAATCTGCATCTTCTTAAGACCCGGTATCACAAACGGGTTCTTAACAGGTGTATTGATGATGAGGGGGAAATCCATTTCGTTACTTGTAAAGCTTTTATATCCCTGCGCCGGCACATCCATGGTAAGCGGTTTGTTTGAATGGTTTCCGCTGTCAACCATGATCCGGTATTCCAACTGGGCGTCTTTACCCATTATTCTACGCAAAGTCTTTGCCAATAAATTTACGTAATGTTCTTCTAGGTACTCATAAAAGAATTGGCTGGGCACCTGGATGACCAAAATGTTGTTTTTTAATTCAACAGGTTTAATAGGTTGGAACCAGGTATTGAAATGCTGCCATTCAACAATGTCCTTAATTATTTCAAGACAATTACTCCAAACTTTATCGAACGTTTTCGCCATTAGTGAATAAGCAGTTTATAATGGGTTATACTAATTTTTTGCGTGGCTAATCATAGAATTTTCTTACTCGGGACGACCTCAAAAAGTTTCGCGGGGGGACGAATATCAAAATTTTTTATTGAAAAAAAAATTTTTTATTCCCTTGTTTTTTTACCTGTGCTAACAGGATGAACTTCCGTCAAAATTTTACGTTAAAATGAGAGCCGGGCCTCACGCTGAAAACATACTGTTATAGTCAGTTCACAGTTACCGGATTTTAAAAAATAAATTCGTGAACACCGCATACTTCGCTGATCTGACTAAACCTCTCTTACATTAATGGAATAAAAACATGCCTGCTGTATCTGTCGCAGGCCTCTTCGTTTTCGCTGGATCATTCACCCGGCCAGGGCGATTACAAGACAATGAAAAATGCAACACGTTCTTTATGTATTCATTTCTCATACAATAATTGGGGTTGCCGATGAAGGTACAAAGAATTTGTAATGCCAACCTCTATTTTATACTTTCTTTTTAGCTCATTTTTTATCTGGCGCAAATACAACCTTGATTACCGTTTTTTGAACAGCAAATAGCCTGTTTTATCAAATTAACAGGCAGGGTTCCAAACAGCTTTACTATTTTTGTAGTATTGTTTTCAGGTAAACTACCCGACACAAACATGCAACAACAACTCACCTTAAAACTGCTGCCCGCAGAAGCAGCAAGCGAACAGGCTGTAAAAGAATACATCAGCCAGGCCACCGGTAAAGATATTGCTGCTGTTACCGGTTTTCATATCCAAAAAAAATCATTGGATGCCAGGGGCAAACAGGTATGGGTCAATCTCACCGTTAATGCCTTTATCGGTGAACCGTTTACACAACGGATAATAACGCCCGTTCGTTTTGAGCAGCTTAGGCCCGATGCAAAAAAAATAATTATAATAGGTGCAGGCCCCTGCGGGCTTTTTGCCGCCCTTCACTTCATCGAACAGGGCATCCGGCCCATTCTTCTTGAAAGAGGCAAGGACGTACGTTCCCGCCGCCGCGATCTTGCCTTGTTAAATAAGGAAGGGCTCGTAAATCCCGAAAGTAATTACTGTTTCGGGGAAGGCGGCGCCGGCACCTACAGCGATGGAAAATTATATACCCGCAGCAGCAAGCGGGGCGATATCGGCCGTATCCTGAACCTGCTGGTTCGTTTTGGCGCCGACGAAAGCATCCTGTACGAAGCCCATCCCCATATCGGCACTAATAAACTGCCCGGCATTATCACCGCCATGCGCGAACAAATACTCGCCTGCGGCGGTGAGTTCCTCTTTGAAAAGAAAGTGACCGGGCTGGTCATCAGCGACGCCATTATTAAAGGAGTAAAAACCGCCGATGGAAATACCTTTGAGGCTTCCGCCGTCATCCTGGCCACCGGCCATTCGGCAAGGGACATCTTCCGGCTCCTGAACGATCAGAAACTCCTGCTCGAAGCCAAGCCTTTTGCGCTGGGCGTACGGGTGGAGCATCCACAATCGCTGATAGACGAAATACAATATCATTGTAAGATAAAAGGTGAGCCGCCCCTGAAGGGCGACCCACCTTTTACCAGCGGCACTAAGGGTGGGTCGCCCTTTAGGGGCGGCTCACCCTTAGCGCACCGCGATCCCTTTCTCCCTCCCGCTTCCTACAGCCTTGTCGAGCAGGTCAACTCCCGGGGCGTCTTTTCTTTTTGCATGTGTCCCGGCGGCATTATCGCCGCCGCAGCCACCAGCCCCGGCGAACTGGTCGTAAACGGCTGGAGCCCTTCCAAACGCAATAACCCTTACGCCAACAGCGGCATGGTGGTACAAACCGAACTAAAGGACGCCATGGACTATTTTAAAGGAAGCCGCTCTCCCACCGATCCCCTGCTGCTGATGGATTTCCAGCAGGCCATCGAACGCCGCGCCTTTGACGCCGGCGGAGGTCTCCAGGTTGCCCCGGCACAGGGAATGGCCGATTTTGTCAATAAAAAAAACAGCGCCTCCCTTCCTCCCTGTTCGTACGTACCGGGTACCCGATCCGTTCCACTGAATGAAGTACTACCGGGATTCGTCTATACCAGCCTGCAGGAAGCCTTCAAAGCCTTTGGCAAGAAAATGCGTGGCTATCTTTCCAATGAAGCCATCGTGCTGGCAACCGAGTCGAGAACCTCTTCACCCGTGCGCATTCCCCGCGACCCGGTTTCCCTTTGCCACCCGCAGGTCAAAAACCTTTATCCCGCCGGGGAGGGCGCCGGTTATGCCGGCGGCATCGTCAGTGCGGCAATGGACGGGGAGCGCGTGGCCGCAGTGATTACGATGGCGGTTGGCCGTTGATCGTGCGCAAATCGCCGACAAACAACGTCCAATGAGTAACTTAAACTTGGAATCCCCTCTTTTTTTCATTACCTTCGCCCACTTTAAAATCATGCCGTAACATGATGACAAACCTGGTGCCGTAAGATCAGGTTTGTAGGAACCCCCCGGTAAGGCTTCATCCCGTTCCTGCGCATCTGTTTGTTTCATGTGGCAATTATAAAAACCAGTTTTACACATGAAGTTATCCCAGTTTCGATTTGATCTGCCCCTCAACCTTATCGCTCAGCACCCTGCAAAAAAACGTGAAGACGCCCGCCTGATGATCGTACACCGGCACACCGGGCAAATCGAAAACAAGCATTTCCGTGACATCCAGGATTATTTTGACGACAAGGACGTATTCGTAGTCAACAACACCAAAGTATTCCCCGCCCGCATGTATGGCCGGAAAGAAAAGACCGGCGCCAAGATTGAAGTATTCCTGCTCCGCGAACTCAATAAACCCAACCGTCTCTGGGACGTTATCGTAGACCCGGCGCGTAAAATACGCGTAGGCAACAAACTTTATTTCGGCGAAGCCGACGACCTGGTAGCAGAAGTAATCGACAACACCACCAGCCGTGGCCGTACCATCCGCTTTCTCTGGGATGGCACCGACGAAGAATTCCGCCAGGTGCTCGAAACCCTCGGTGAAACACCCCTGCCCAAATACATCAAACGCAAACCCGACGAAGAAGATAAAGAACGCTTTCAAACCGTTTACGCCAAGCACGAAGGTGCAGTCGCCGCTCCTACCGCCGGCCTGCATTTCAGCAAGGAACTGATCAAACGTCTTGAAATCAAAGGCATTCGTTTTGCCGAAATAACCCTTCACACCGGTCTCGGCACTTTCCGCCCGATTGAAGTGGAAGACCTGAGCAAGCATAAAATGGACGCGGAATATTATCGCATCGAAGACAACGCCTGCAAAATCGTCAACAAGGCCAAAACCGAAGGTCACCGCATCTGCTCCATCGGCACCACCACCATGCGCGCCATGGAAAGCTCTTTCACCGCCGAAAAATTATTGAAACCTTCAGAAGGATGGACCAACCATTTTATTCATCCCCCTTATGAGTTCAATATCGCCGATTCGCTGGTCACCAATTTCCACCTGCCCAAGACCAGCCTGCTGATCATGACCTGTGCCTTTGCCGGTTATGACCTGGCGATGGAAGCCTATAAAAAAGCGATTAAAGATAAATACCGCTTCTTCAGCTATGGCGATGCCATGCTGGTAGTGTAAGCGGAATTAATTGGGGATTAAGAGTTAAGAATTATGAATTAAAAACAATTCCTGATTCTTAACTCTTAATTTTTTAATTATTATCTTAACGGCTCAATCATTGCCATGAAAAAGCTTCTGCCGTTTATCCTCCTCTTATCTATAAGCGCTATGCTGTCAGCACAAGACGTTTTATTGTACCCCGACGGTATTCCCAATTCCAAACCTGCACCCAATACAGAAACCGATGTAGTGGCTAAGAACGGCAGGCTCAGTATCGCAAGGGTATCCATCCCCACGCTCTCCATCTACCTTCCTGACCCCACCAAAGCCAATGGTACCGCCATTATTATATGCCCCGGCGGCGGGTACACGCACCTCGCGGCTTCCCACGAGGGAATAGATGTAGCCAAAGCCCTCAACGAATGGGGCATAACCGCCTTTGTATTGAAATACCGGCTGCCAAACGACAGTAATAATATAGATAAATCCATCGCTCCCCTGCAGGACGCCCAAAGAGCTATCCAACTGGTGAGGCAGCACGCCGCTGACTGGCATATCAACCCCCGGCAGGTAGGCATTATGGGCTTTTCTGCCGGCGGTCACCTCGCCTCCACAGCAGGAACGCATTTCACCAAAGCCCTTATCGACAACCCGGGCGCTACCGACCTCCGTCCCGACTTTATGGTATTGCTCTATCCTGTCATCAGCCTTACCGATAGCCTGGCGCACGGCGGATCGAGAGATGCCCTGCTGGGCAAAACGCCCGCGGCCGAAAAAATCAAGTACTATTCCAACGAACTACAGGTAACGGCTCAAACACCGCCCGCCTTCCTCGTACACGCCAAAGACGACGGCACCGTAAAAGTGCGGAACAGCATTGCCTTTTACGAAGCACTCCAAAAAAACAAGGTGCCGGCTGAAATTCATTTGTTTGACAAAGGCGGTCACGGGTTTGGTATGGACAATCCCACTTCGACCGACAAATGGATGGATTGGCTGAAAATATGGATGCAGGGACGAGGTTTATTGAAATGACTCACTTCTTATAATCCAGCGGCAGCATGATGCCCACTTTCTCATTCCAGGCCCAGTAGCCAATGGACATGAGCGTTTGCGGCGGGTAGTAATTGCCGGTAGACTCAACCGTGATGGGTTGCCGGGTCGACAGGAAGATATTGGAACGCGGAAAATAAGCCGGCCGGCTTTCGTGGTTGAAATCCAGGTAGTCCTGGTCCTCTTTCCCTTTTTTGTATATGACGTAGAGATAGTTTTCAAAAAATAATTTCCGGATCAGCGAATCCCTGTTCAGCAACAGGCTATCGGCGTTCAGGGTGGCTTGAGCATATTCATCCAGCCAGTCCGGTTCGCCGAGCACATGCCTGTAATATGTGGCGGAATCGCTGCTCGTGCCTGCCGGCGGCCCGAAATTTATTACGGGACGTGAGGGCGCCGTATGATTGTCAGTCGCCCCCGTGCTATCGCGCTTGATTGAATGCATATATAAACTTCGCACCCGTTGCTTTTCCAGGTTGGGCCTTTTCACCATCCGGCGGACTTCGAAACCTTCCGCTTCCAGTGAATCATGGTACAGGCTGCGCATGAAATGCGAAATGGAACCATTATAGGCCTTCTCCCTGTTTTTCAACTGCTTCTTCGAAGGACCGTTCTTATCGAGTTCAGTAAACAGCGTAAAACCATAGAATATCAGCACATGGGTTTGAAAATTGTACCGGAAATCTTCCAACTGGTATTTCAACTGGTAACCCAGGACCTTATTTTCGATTACCAGCGGATCGTCCGCCAGTACATGCAGCATACCCCCGTTCTTTTTTGAATGACGGAACCGCAGCGTTTTATAATTTTTGATTTTGCAGCTTCTTCCCGCCTCATTGCTGCCGAGGAAATTCTGGGTGAAAAAGAAACCCCATTTTTCCCAACCGTTCTTTTCATCCGGTTCCACCACCACATCCTGCAGCACTTCCACCTTCGGCCCTAACCGCACCTGCAGCCTTAAAGGCAACTGCGCTGCGGTATAGGTATATACCTGTGTCTCAAAGCCAATGGAAGATATGACCAAATCATAAGTCCCCTCCGGTACATCC
>DASYCT010000415.1:0-4120 GCA_036500065.1 Chitinophagaceae bacterium
AATGCCCACACTCTTACCGCGGGTATAGGTGCCCAGCAGGAGGTAATGGTCGGGGCCGGGTTTTGCGGATTGCGAAAAACTTACGAAGGACAGGCAAAAGAGACAGAACAGGGATAGGCTTTGTTTCATGCGGTCAATTTACGAATTGTTGTATCAACCGCTCAAAAATTTTATTCTTTCACGCTCTCCAGTAATTTGCGGAAAGCCGCCAGCTCTTTTTCGGTTTTGCTAAACCAATGTTCCATAATTAAAAGCATGCCATTCATTTTTTGCTCTTTTACATGGAAGACAGGGATGTCCAGCCGTTTTGCGATTTGTTCGTCTGGTATTGTCTCGTCCCAGGACAGCCGCGCCACCAGTGAGGTAGCCGAAGGCAACTGGTTGAACCACCCCAGTATAATGGCCTGCATGGTTTCACTGGTTTTCTTTTCCCGGGGAGGGTTAGCCCGGGCCATGGCTTCCTGCATTCGCCGCAGTTGATCATTCGTCAGGTTTTCTACCTGCTTCAGGTAACTGAAACAACCGCGCTGGACGCTGTTGTGTAAAAACGCTTCGATGTTTTGAGGTGTGTTCAGATCGGCATGCTTGATCCATAGCTTCAGGAAACTATCCGTTACAATGGTTTCCACGACATTATTATCCTGCAATAATTCCCTTGCCATGCGTATTACGCCGGGATAGTAAAAGGTATATACATTCCCGAAAGCGGGCAAATACCCTTTTACAAAATCATCGGTAGAAAAGCCGGGATCGGCCGGTGGTTGATTCGTCATAACAGGTACAGTTTTGATAATAGTGGGCAAATAAGTACCACCCCTGCCTGCAGCAGGGGGAATCGGTTTTCTACGTGAGAAAGGGATTAAAAGGAGACAATCAACAGGTATGTCATGGCTACAACCCCACTAAACAGGCTCGCAGAAGCCTTCCATTTCCATGACGTAACGCAGAGTATATTTACATACGAATTTCACCGGCATTCGGATTTTGAAAGGACATTAAATATTAAGTCCTTGTCATTAAAGGGCTCGTCCCGGGCCGGGAAAGGAGGAAATTGTCAACTAGCTAAAGAGGTATTCAATATCTTCTTCGGTGAGTGATTTTACAAAGCCTTCGTCTTCGGAGACGAGGTTTTCGGCCAGTACTTTTTTGCGTTGCTGCAGGAGGATGATCTTTTCTTCGATGGTATCCTTGCAAATCATTTTATAGGCAAATACGTTTTTGGTCTGCCCGATGCGGTGGGTGCGGTCGATGGCCTGTTGCTGTACGGCCGTATTCCACCAGGGGTCGAACAGGAACACATAATCGGCCGCGGTGAGATTGAGGCCCGCATTGCCGGCCTTCAGGCTGATCAGGAATACGTTGGTGGTATTGCCGGGGTCCTGGAACTGTGCCACCATCTCTGCCCGTTTGAGCGGGGGCGTTTGCCCGTCGAAATGATAAAAGGCGATGCCCTGTTGGGTACATTCTTTTGCCAGCAGGTCCAGCATCGACGTAAACTGCGAAAACACCAGCACTTTATGGTCATGAAGGTTATTCGCAAGCTCGTTCATCAGCAGGTCGGTCTTTACCGATGCCTGGCAGGTTTGTTCGTGGCCGGGCAGGAGCAGGGGGGAATTGCATACCTGCCGGAGTTTGAGCATGCCCTGCAACAGGGCCAGTTTGCTCTTGCCAAGCCCTTCTTCACGGATATTGAGGAATACGCTGTTGCGGATGCTGCTTTTTATTTCATCGTATAGGAATTTCTGTTCGGTGCTCATGCTGCACCACATGACCATTTCCGTTTTGGAAGGCAGGTCCGCCGCTACCTGTGCCTTCGTACGCCGCAGGACAAAAGGAGCGGTCAGTTTTTGCAGGGCTTTTATTTTATCGGGGTTGTGATCCCTATCGATAGCGTCCGCATATTCACGTTTAAAAAATTCCCGGCTGCCGAAGATGCCCGGGAGCAGGAAATTGAGTTGGGCAAACAGGTCAAAGGTATTGTTCATGACCGGGGTACCGCTGAGGGCTATGCGTGTACCTGCCTGTAGCTGACCCGCGGCGCGGGTGATCTGTGCGGAAGGGTTTTTGATATTATGGCTTTCATCGAGTATGACGGTGCCCCATGCCAGGGTGCTCATGTGGTCGATATCGGAGCGAACGGTATTATAGCTGGTGATGATGACCTGGTATTCTTTTTTCTCCAGGTCCTCCGCCTTGCGGGAGCCGCCGTGGTAGACCAGCGGACTGATGGAGGGGGCAAACTTTTGCAGTTCCTGCTGCCAGTTGTAAATAAGCGAGGAAGGGCAAACGATAAGATGCTGTTTGCCGGGCGCCTGTTCGAGGCGATGGGCGATAAAGCAAATCGTTTGCAGCGTTTTCCCCAAGCCCATATCATCTGCGAGACAGGCGCCGGCGCCGGCTTCGGCCAGCAGCAGCATCCATTCGAATCCTTTCTGCTGGTAGGATCGCAGGCTGGCCTGTACGGAGCCGGGTACGGTATAAACGGGTGCAGCGCTCTGCTGCCAGTCCTGCCATTTCTGCCACCAGCTTTTTTGCAATACCGGTTTGAGGACTTCATCACCGGCACCGGCCTGTTGCTCGCTGAAGGCCAGCCAGCGGGCTACCTGGATCTCGTTCTTTGAAATCTTCCCGTGGCGGATCACCGGGCCGTATTGCTGCAACCATTCATCGTTCAATATACCCAGGGAACCATCTTTCAGGAGGATGGAGCGCTGGCCGGCCAACACCATTTTCTGCAGCTCGGCCAGTTGTACCTCTTCCTTACCGAAGTTGACTTTCATCTTCAGCGTGATGGTATCCTGTTCTTCTTTTTTGATGCTGTATTCTATTTCCAGTTTATGGGGCGAATAGCGGAAATGCTGGAGCATGTCCATTCCCGCCAGTTGGATATCGAGTTCCAGCAGGCGATGATAGGTTTTTAAAAACCATTGCTGTTTTTTGGCATTGTCGAACGAAAGGTTATAGATGCCATTGAACTGGCGGGAAAAATTGGGGTGCAGGGATTCCAGCAACTTCATAAAGCCGGTTTCTGCTTCTTTATGACGATGCACGAGGTACACTTCTCCGTTGACCATTAGTTCACAGGTTTCTTTCCAGGGTCCTTCGACGGTAAAGTTGTCATACACCCATTGGGGCGTGAATACCAAAAAGGCCTGGCTGATTTCACTGAGCAGTACGCGATTGACGGGTATTCCTTTTATTTCTTTTTTTTCCAGCAGGTTGTTCCGGTTGACGGTATAGTCCTGTTCCAGCCGCGCCAATACCTGCGTGACCAATTCCTGCGGGCTGTAATGTGCAGGGTCGTTGTCCTGCAACCATTCAAGCGTTTGGTAATCTTTGTATGATAATAAAAAGTATTCATTACCGCTTTCGAGCATAAAGTGATTGCGGCGGAAATGATTGATCGGGTAGGCGCTGCCGTTAATGACTATGAGCGTGGAGAGGGTGAGGGCCGGGCCGGTTTTGGTGACCTCGAACTGCAGTTGTGGCTTGAAACCGCTGAAGCTGCAGGGGGCGGTCCTGAAATGACCCTTATCGGCGGGCAGTTTATGGTACCATTTTATGATGCCCGCAAAGGGTTTCAGTTGTTCCAGCCGGTCATACAGGCGCCGGGTAATGGCATTTTTATAATAGGGCTCAAAGGCAAGACCGGCACGGGTTTGCTCGAAGCGTTTGCGGATTTCCTCGTTGGCCAGTCCTACGCCTTTTTTGCCAAAACCCCGGAGTACTTCCTTTGCCTGTCCCGGAAGGGCTGCATAAAAGGCGGAAAGCTCGGTGGCGTCGAGATCATTGGTGGTAAACTGCATGCCGTTGGCCGATTTGGCAATGTGCAGTGATTCAACAATGATATAATCGGTTTGTAATCGGTGGGGGGATAATAGAAGGGCGGTCTTGTGTTCAGTTTTTATTGCCGGCATGGGGAACGAAAATAATCAATTATTTTTTCAGTGCATGACCAATATATCCACCTATCTCCATCATCCAGGCAATGCCTACGTGGACCATAAAACCGCCGAGGATGGATTGGGTGCGATAAGCCACGATGCCGAGCAACATGCCGCCGAAAAACGAAGAGATACATTCAAACAGGGGTTTGCCGAAATGAATACTGCAATAAAAT
>DASYCT010000416.1:0-5267 GCA_036500065.1 Chitinophagaceae bacterium
CCGCTGGTGCCCTTGCCTATCTGTGGCGGGTGACCGGGTTTGAGCAGCGCGCCTTCACCATAGGCCTGGATGGTGCTCATCTCGGTAGTATGATAGCCCGGCAGCTTGTCCAGCCAGCGCGTCAGCTTGGCAAATTCGGAGCGGTAATTAAAGTCCACGCCGTACATGGTGTTGCGGATAGGGTCGCCGTCGCCGATGCTCACCTTGGAGAAATAGGGACGCTCGCCCATGCGTACCAACTGGCCGCCGATGGTAAAGGATTCCTTCGGCGTGCTCTTCACGAGGTAGTCCAGCCGCAACCCGAGGTAATTGCGCTGTTGCAGGCCAAAGCTGCTGTTGTTTTCAAACTGTACGTTGACAGGCACACCCGAATTGATGATGGCCTGGTTTAATATTTTTACGGTACCGAGATTGTAGTCGACGGAATAATCGATGCCCTCCTTCAATACCGTTCCGCCGGAAGTGACCGACACCGATCCCTGCGGCACGTTGAAGGCGCCGAGGCTGATCTCGGACGTACTCGTTCCCTTTGCCCGGCCGCTGATTTCATAACGGTCAAGATTACCGTAGGTCTGGGCAATGGCCTTGATGGTATCATAGAGCGGTTGGAAGATGTACTTGGACGCCAGCGGCTGGCTGGCGGTGCTGGAAAATGCTATCGCCTGGAGGTCCTTCCCGAATGGTTCCAGCAGGGGAAAGATGATCCGGGCCTGCTGCGACAGGACGGTTTTGCCTTCGATATAATCGAATATACCATCCGGCTGAGGGTCGTTGTGACTGTTCAGCCGGTCGAGGTTGAGGATCGAAATCAGCGGAAGGCCTGCTTTATCGCCTTCGGGCAGGTAACGCTTGGTGCCGTCACTTGGTACATTGTACAATACATCCAGCGAGAAATCGGTCGGCGATATATTACTCAGGTAACTGCCGTCTTTTGTTTTGAGTGCATACACGTTCTTCATCATCAGTTGCCAGATAGGAAGATTGGTACGCTGTGAAGTGGCTTTCAGCAGTTTCAGGAACAGCACTTTGGAAGTACCCGAGGCAATGGTCGCCGTGGTATCGGGCGGCACATCCTGTGAAAACTCACCCACCTGGTATATCTGCCCGTTGAGGGTGTACCGGAAGGCGACGCCCAGCACGTCGTCCGACTGCAGGGGTTGGTTGAGTGATAAAAAGCCCACCTGCGGGTCAAAATAATATTCCGAGGCAGCCAGTTTGCGGGCGTATGTTTTTTCAAAATCCTGCGCCTGTGTGAAGCCCAGTGTATTCAACCGCGAGGTGACATACGAAGAGCTGCGGCTATCGGGATAACTGATGACCGTGCTGTACTCGTTGTTGGCGCCGTTGTAGGGCAGGTTATTCGTGTTGCCCGGCGTGGGGGTAATCACCGATGTCAGGTAAGGGGTTTTTTCTCCCAAATCCATTAGTCCCACTACGTCGCGGGTGTCGGTGGTAGCGCCGTTCCGGTTGGTGACCCATACTTCTATCTGCAATATCTGCACCGGCGAGTTCACCGCCGGCAGGTTGGCCATGGCTTTATTGTAATTGTCGTGGAAGTATTGCGCCAGCAGGAAGTGGCGGTTTTCTTCGTAGTCGTCGGCCTTGAAATCGAATATGCTGGAAGAAGCCCCGCCCGAGAGGGAAAGGGATTGTTTTTGCGAACGCTGGTTGGCCAGCACGGCGGTCACCGACAGCTTACCGAACTGCAACTGGGTTTTAATACCAAACAATTGCTGTGCGCCCTGGATAAGCGAGCCCTTGGTGGAAAACGATACGTTGCCCGCTTCGATACGCTTGATGATTTCATCGGGGCCGCCGGTATAATCCAGTTTGAGCTGGTTTTCAAAATCAAAGGTGGCCTGCGTATTATAGCTGATGGGCAGTTTCAGCTTATCGCCGATATTAGCAATTACGTTGATATTAGCAGCTTCCTGGAAATCAAAGCCCCCGCTTTTACGCGCCGATTCGGGAAGCGTGGGATTCTTAATATTCTGCCCCTGGTAGCCCGCGGTGATATCGACGTTACCCTGCGGTCGTATGTCCGGTTTGGCATTGCCGAAGATGCGGTTGAATAAATTGTCGGTCACGCTCAGCTTGGGCATCACCAGCTTGCGGTTGAGATCGCTCAGCACATCGGCCCGCTGCCTGAAATAATCGTCCTCCATCTGCTGTGCCCGGATATGCATCACTTCGTCGAAGGTGAGGTAAGTGGGGTTGCGGTAATAAAGGCCGCCTATTTTCTCAACGATATAATAATGCTTTGTAACAGGGTCATACTCAATAGAGTCGATGTTGTTTTTGGGGTATTTCAGGTCGATAGAGCTATGCGGCTGCTGGGAAAATTTGTCGCCCCGGCGGTCTTGTATGGGGTATTTGAGCGAATCGCCCGGGTTGCCGGCGGGAATGGTATCAGACGCTTTGGCCTGTCCTGCGGGCGGGTTGACCTGGCCGATAGCCGGCGTGGTTCCGCACAACAAGAGTGCGAACACAGCGGTGAAGGCGAGTACCGAAGTCTTCCGTGTTAAATGATGTAAAGCAGCCAAGCGCAATTCTCAGGAATTAGTTGGGTAGATGTCTGCGTCGATAGGCTTATAGAATTTTCAGTGCTTGTTTTATAATGTCTTCTGCTTTTGCCAGGGAAGGTGAGTTTGCCAGCACCTTTTTTACTACCTGTTCGGCAGCGGATCTCCCGATGCCTAAAGCGAGCAAAGCATTTAACGCATCTGACTCTAAAGTATTGTTTACCAGCGGAGATATATTCGATTCCGTGGAATGCCTTCCCAACTTGTCTCTCAGCTCCAAAATCACCCGTTCCGCCGTCTTTTTGCCAATGCCTTTTATGCTTTCCAGCAGCTTCACATTTCCCTGCACAATCGCCCGGGCGATTTCCTCTGCCTGCATGCTGGACAGCATTACCCGGGCAGTAGCTGCTCCGATGCCGTTTACCCCTAATAGCTGGATGAACATTTCCTTTTCTTTGGGCTCAAAAAAGCCATAAAGCACCTGCGCATCCTCGCGAATATGCAGGTAGGTGTGCAGAAGGCCGGAAGGAAGGGCCTCGATATGCGAGTAGGTGGTAAGGCTTATTTGTACTTCGTATCCCACCCCGTTCACATCCACATGTACCACGGTGGGGGTTTTGTACACAAAAACACCTTTTACAAAGGCTATCATAGCTGCGAAAGTAATGTTTATCACATTAATACCTATTTTTACCAATATTTCAAATCCTGATCGTACAATGAATCAACCAATTAGCGCCGCTATAACAGCAATAGGCGGTTATGTTCCCGAAGACAGGCTTACGAACACAGACCTGGAGAAAATGGTAGAAACGACGGATGAATGGATACGCAGCCGTACCGGTATTGAAGAAAGAAGAATCCTCAAAGGCGAAGGCAGGGGCACTTCCGAACTGGCAATCCCCGCCGTACTGGACCTTTGCCGCCAGCGCGGCATCCAACCCTCCGAAATCGACTGCCTGATAGTCGCCACCGTTACCCCCGACATGGTTTTTCCCGCAACCGCCAATATCGTATGCGACAAAATAGGCGCCGTCAACGCCTGGGGCTATGATATGAGTGCGGCCTGCTCCGGCTTCCTGTTTGCCCTCACCACCGGCGCCAGCTATATCGAAAGCGGCCGTTACAAAAAAGTGGTGGTAGTGGGCGCCGATAAAATGAGCTCCATTATCGATTATACCGACCGTGCCACCTGCATCATCTTCGGCGATGGCGCCGGCGCTGTATTGCTGGAACCCAATACCGATGGCTATGGCATACGCGATAGCATCTTACGCACCGACGGCAGCGGCCGCAGCTACCTGCACATGAAAGCAGGCGGTTCTGTAAAACCAGCCAGCATTGAAACAGTCACCGCCCGGGAGCATTTTGCCTACCAGGAAGGACAGGCTGTTTTTAAGTTTGCCGTAAAAGGCATGGCCGATGTCAGTGCAGAACTGCTGGAACGCAACAACCTGACCGGCGATGATATCGCCTGGCTGGTGCCCCACCAGGCCAACCTGCGTATCATTGACGCCACGGCCAGCCGGATGGGACTTCCCCGCGAAAAAGTAATGATCAATATCCAGCGCTATGGCAATACCACGGCGGGCACCATCCCGCTTTGCCTCTGGGACTGGCAAAAACAACTCAAAAAAGGGGATAACCTCGTACTCGCTGCCTTCGGCGGAGGGTTTACCTGGGGAGCGACCCTGGTGAAATGGGGATCACCCCCCCGCCCCTAAAGGGGGCTGGCAGATCCCGAAGTAATTGGAAACATTCTTTTATTTATAAAACGATAGCCGCCCTTTTCAGCGCGGCTATCGTTTTTATGAACTGACAAGTTTAATAAACTCTTTTGCCTGCTTCGGGATCAAAGCCCCCTTTAGGGGGTTTGGGGGTGGCGTTTGGTTGTGTTCCTCGCCCATCCAATAAAATCGGTATTCGGTATCTTAGTCACACCCAACTGGTGGAACATCGTCACGATCTGTCCGCGATGGTAGGTGCTATGGTTGAACAGGTGATAAAGTGCCTGGTACATGGGTTGCTTGAAATGTTCCTTCTTGGAATTCTGGTAGGCGAATACATGTTGCAGCGCTGTTTCCGTGGCTTGGTTGACCCAGCTTTCCCATAACTTATCCTGGTGCACCAGGCCGTTGGCCGCATCGCGGGTAATGCCGTTGAAATGGAGCGAGGGAGGAATAACTACTTCCTGCAACTTCAGTCGCTGCCACCAGATGCTTCCCGCATCCCATAGGTGAAGAATGGTGCGATGTAAACCGGGAAAACTGGAAGGCGTTTCCTTTGTTTGCAGATCTTCCGGCAGCCGGAGCACCGCTTCTACCAGTTGTTGATTGGCCCAAACATTATAAGCGGCAGATTGTTGCAGGAGTTCCTTCATCTAATTGACCTAATTTTATCCTTCAAATTAAAATTCTTTTTGGTACATGAGCGATAAAAATTTTCCACTCACCGGTTTTAGCTCGCTGGCGGTTCACGCCGGTCATGAAAACGATCCATTGTCCTCCCACCTGACCCCTATCTATGCCACGTCAACTTTTACGTTCGATACGGCCGACCAGGGCATGCGCCGCTTTGCCGGCCAGGAGCCCGGGTATATATACACCCGCTGGGGCAATCCCAGCTTTACCGAAGCCGAAGAAAAGATCTGTGCGTTCGAAGCATTCGGCATCACAGGCCCCGGTGGTGGCCCCCTGCCGCTCAAAGCCCTCCTGCATTCCAGCGGGCAGGCAGCAATGACAACCC
>DASYCT010000417.1:0-9893 GCA_036500065.1 Chitinophagaceae bacterium
GATAGACAGATGCTGTGATGTATTCCCTTCCAGCGATCCCCCGCCGGTTTGCTTTTGCAGGGTGGATGCAGGACGCACCGTTATATCTGTTTCATCACTAAAGCGCTCTCCCAGCCCTTCCACATTGACCTTCACTTTTGCTTCGGCTACTACGGGATCGGCCACTACCTGGAACAAGGCCCGGCCTTCGCTGTTGGCATTCAATGTAAGCGATTGCCTCGCCATTCCCACCACCTGCAAAGGCGCCGTCACACTCAATGTGGCGACCGCCGTAGTGGCTTTATTGGTAGTATTGGTGATCGTCACGGGGACGGTCACCGTATCTTTCGGGCTCAGGAAACGCGGCAATGCTGTACTCAACACCAGCGGGTCGGCTACTTTCATCGCCGATTCATTGCTGCCAAAGCTCTCGTCTTTATACGCCAGGGCCATCAGCCGCACTTCGCCGCTGAATTGCGGGATATCAAATTCAAATGATGCCTCCCCGCTGCCATCGGCCTTTACAATACCGCTCCAGTAACTCACTATTTTGATGCGTTTGTTCGGCATCGGGTTCACGCGTTTGTCCATATCCAAATCGCCATCGCCCCCGGTACTGCTCAGCCGCCCCCGTATTTCGGGAAATAACAGCGGGTATATATCATAACCGCTTACTTCCAATGCCTTCTTCGCATAGAAATAATCATACGGATCGGGTGTCTTGAAATCGCTTATCTGCAATATGCCGTTGTCCACCGCCGCCAGCGTCACGTAGCTGCCCGGCGCGGCTTTTACCCGCACCTTCTGGTGCGTGCGCGAACGCACCGCCTGTTGCGCCAGTATCTGCACTTCCATCTTCCGGCTTTTCTCTTCCACGCGGATACTTTGATAGCCATGCGCGACCGTCAGGGGGATATCGCTTTCTTCGTGTGGTTTGATAAGCGTGGCTGTCACGTACACATTGGGCAGATGCCCGGTACCCAGTTTCAAATCGATCGAAGCGGTACGATTTTCCACGTTTACATATTGGTAGGAAACCAGCCTGTCAGTCTCCATCGTCACCAGCATCCTGCCGCTGAAGGGCGTTTTAAATAATACTTTGGCGCTTTCGCCGGTGACATAGGATGTCTTATCCAGCTCGATATTGATATTACCCTCCGTATTCACTTCAAACGAGCTGTTGTCTCCGCCCCATCCGCCGTAGCTGTAAAATTCTTTCTTTACATAACTCGCCGAACCCGGCAGTGACACCCGCAGTTCATAATTGCCCGGTGTATGCGGGGTAAATGAATAATTGGTATTCTCGCCGCCTACGCTCACCACGGTGGACGCTACCAGTTTATCATCCTTCTGCGATTCGTAGCGGAAATATTCCCCGCTCTTTGTCAACACCGTTCGGTATTCATGTTTGATCACATCCACCTTTGCCTTTGCCGTTACGGCCTCTCCCTCTTTGTTCACTGCCAGCAGCGGGAATTTGATCGCCTGGTTGAGCGGGTAATACCACCATCCATCTTCCCCGATGCCAAAAAACACCGGCTGCGTATAGATATCCGCCTGTGCGCTCCGGCTCACCGGCCGCCCCGTTTCATCGAACACCGTTGCATAAAACGTTGCCTGCAACAAGCCGACATTCTTATATTCGTCTTTTACCGCAAAGTCCTCCGTGGCATTGCCATTATCATCGGTTTTTCCTTCGTTCACCGTTTTATCGAACGATATACCTTCGTTGGCAATAGAGAAATTATATTGATTCCATTTTTGGGGGTTGAATGCTTTCTGCTTTACCTGTATTTCACACTCATAATTTCGGTTGGCGGCCGGCGGCCCGAAAAAGTTGAGCGCATTGATGCTGAACTTCGTCCCGTCACCCGGCAGCAACACCGTTTTGTCAAGCTTTACCGTCACCTTGATCCTGTCCGGCACAAATTCTTCAATCATAAAGTTCTTGCTTGATAGCAGCACATCGTTGCCGTTGTATACTTCCAGCGAATAACTACCGGTGATGGCGGAAGCCGCCACGTCGATACTCCCTTCCATTGAACCCTGTTCATTCAGGTTTTTGCGGAAGGTCTTCAACTCCTTGCCATCGGGCAGCAGGAATTTCAGTTTAAGTGGTATCTCGCCCGGGCTTTTCCATTGCTTGTCGCGTACGACCACCGAGAAATTCACCCTTTCACCCGGCCGGTAAATATCACGCTCGGGATAGATAAAGGCATCCAGCCCTGTCGTATTGCTGTGTTTACCGCCTACTTCGAAACGGCTGGTATTTACTTTCGTACTGTTAAATGGCAGGTAGTTGAAATCATTGTCCGTCTTGGCAATGATCATCGCCGGTCTGAAACCCGCAAATTCCTTTTTGGTATAATTAATCTCCGCTACGCCATCGGCATTGGTACTGCCCGTACCAAGCAACTGGTTGTTGGCGCCATAAGCCAGCACATTCACACCGCTTACCGCCGTAGCCGTTTTAAGCGAATTGACAAAAACTGAAATCTTGTCGCTTCCTTCTTTGGCAATCAGCCCCAGGTCGGACAACGATATAAACCGGCTATCGCTCACCCACTCGTCTTCCATCGACTTTACCTTGATATGATAGATGCCTTTAAAATCCGGTAGTTTGTCGGCAATGCTGAAATTGAAAAGACGACCGCCCGGGCTTTTAGGAAGGTCTTTCGTATCCATTATCTTTTCATAGATCACATCGCCGAGAGTGGCATTCTCGTCCTCGTCACCCTCTTCGTATTCATTATTCCTGTTGCCGGTTTCCCGTGGATAATAACCCCGGCTGTTGGCCAGCAAAAGATTGTTCTCATAGATTTTGGAGATAATCACTTTCACTTTCGTCACCCCCACGATCTTCAGTTCGATATTCTTTGCTCCCTGGCCTGCCAGGTATACCGCTTTGCTGTTGGCAAAACTGATCGCCGGCGCTATCTTACCAAAACCCACCGTGGTCTGGTAATCGTCTTTCAGCACCCCGCCTATCTTGCCCCGCAGACCCTTGACCAGTGTAAGATCATAGGTCTTGCTGGCGTCGAACCCTTCGCTGGAAATCGTAAACCCATCGTCGGTGGGTTGAACCGTGAACTTAACCGCCGGTGATAACCTGACATACGATGCCAGCCCATCCTCCACTACCTGCTGGCTCGTCTTCACAGCTATATGACCTGTCGTCCCATCGTTTTCAGCTTCCACATCGTTGATTGAAAGCGTGTACGGCGAAGGAATAAATGTTTTCGTTTCTGTTTTCTCTTTGGTAGCATTGGCGCCGCCTTCGGGAAGCAGGCCTTTGTCGAGACTTATTTTGATTGCATAATCCTTGTCGTCCGTGCCCATATCTTTCAGGCGAAGCGATAACCGGGTATCGGCCGAAAGCGTCTGGAATGTATAATCAGCCTGCTTTCCGTCCACTTCCACTGCCAGGTGATCCCCTAATGTTTTAGGATTGACGGCATAATTAAAATACAGGTCCAGTTGAGGAATCGCCGTGCGGGAATTTTCATCCGGTTGTATCCAGGTCACATTCGTGGATTCCAGCTTGAGGTCCGGCGTGCGAAAACTGACATCATCCGCTTTCTCGATTTTGTCGTATGAAGAATAACGCAGTATTTCGCTGCCCAGCTTTGCTGCGTAGGAAGTCGCGGGCGATAAAGGACGGGCGGGTGAAAATACCAGTTCGTCGTCATGCTCCCAGCGAAAGCGGCCGGCGATGGCAGGTTCAAAACGGATGTATTGGGTAGAGTCCCACTGGTTCAGCAGGGAGTCTTTTACCAGCGGCTGGTTGAACCGGAACACCAGGTTGCCGAGTTGAGGCACCTCATCACGGGCATTGGTAAAATCCAGTACTACAGCATGGCGGTTACAGGCAGGCAAAAAAATAACAACCGCCAGGGCTGTCAGGGCATAAGTAGCAATACGCATATTGAGTTCGGGTTGATAGGTTTGTTGAAAGGAGACGTTAAAGTACAAAAAGGAATTAAAAAAACAATTCATTTTTCCCGGTGGGAAAAAGAAAAAGGGGAAATTCGATAAAGCTAAGGAGGATGGCCTGAGTCGCCCATATAGTTGTGATGCTGGCAGAAAGATACATTACGGTAAGCCGTATTTGCAAATAATTATTAATAAGAATTTGTTAATTGAATAAACAGGCATGAGGATTCGTCGCCACCATATAAAAAAGTTTGGCAAGCGCCTGCTGATTACTATCGGCGCTTTTATCCTCCTGTTCTTCCTGCTCAACGCACTGTTTCCCCTCCCCGACCGGGTGACCTATTCCACGGTGATTACCGACGACAAAGGCGAGCTTGTAAACGCTTTCCTCGCGCCCGACCAGCAATGGCGGATGAAAACAGAGCTGAACGAAATTTCGCCGCTCCTGCGAAAAATTATCCTTCAGAAAGAAGACAAATACTTCTACTACCATCCCGGCGTCAACCCACTGGCAATGGGCAAGGCATTTGTCAAAAACCTGTTCCGGATGAAACGGACCTCCGGCGCCTCCACCATTACGATGCAGGTGGCGCGGGCGCTGGAACCCAAAAAACGAACCTACTTCAACAAGCTCGTGGAAGTATTCCGCGCCTTTCAACTGGAACTGAAATACAGCAAGGATGAAATATTGCAGCTTTACCTGAACCTCGTGCCCTACGGCGGCAATATCCAGGGCGTCAAATCAGCTTCCGAGCTTTACTTCAAAAAGAATCCCGATCATCTTTCTCTGGCAGAGATTACCGCCCTTTCCATCATACCCAACCGTCCCTCTTCCCTGGTCATGGGGAAAAACAACGACCGGATCATAAAAGAACGTAACCGCTGGCTGAAAAAATTCGCCGCCGACAACGTATTTACCGAAAAGGAAATTGCCGATGCCCTCCAGGAGCCGCTCACCGCTACCCGCGGCACGGTCCCTCATCTTATACCCCATCTTGCGTTGCGGCTGAAGCAACAGGGGGGCCCCACCATCCGTACTACCATCAGGATGAGCACGCAGGCAAAAGTTGAAAAGCTGGTGCAGGATTATTCAAGGATCATAAGTCTTAAAAACATCCACAATGCAGCCGTGGTTATCATCGATAATACCACGCACAAAGTAATTGCCTATATCGGCTCGGCAAATTTCACCGATACCACCGATGGAGGACAGGTAAACGGCGCTGCCGCCATCCGCCAGCCCGGCAGCACCTTAAAACCCCTGCTCTATGGTCTTTGCATCGACCAGGGACTGCTGACGCCAAAGATGATGATCACCGATGTGGCTGTTAACTACGGCGGCTACACTCCCGAGAATTACGACCGGAAGTTCAATGGCTATGTAACGATGGAATATGCGCTGGAACATTCCCTTAATATACCCGCGGTAAAAAGCCTGCGCGCCCTCGGGAAAGATAAGCTGGTGGAAAAACTATCGGATTGCGATTTCAAACAGGTAAGAAAGGATCAGCAAAAGCTCGGCCTGTCCATGATACTCGGCGGATGCGGCGCTACGCTGGAAGAGCTGGCGGGGCTATACGCCTCCTTTGCCAATGAAGGCGTCTACAGCAAGCCTTCTTACACACAGGACGACAGCCTTCATTCCCGCACCCGCATCATGAGTACGGCCGCCTGTTTTATGATCACCGAAACGCTGTCAAAAGTAAACCGGCCCGATTTCCCGCTCAACTGGCAAAGCACGGAACGCATGCCAAAGATTGCCTGGAAAACCGGCACCTCATACGGACGCCGCGATGCCTGGAGCATCGGCTACAACCGTCATTACACCGTGGGCGTCTGGACCGGCAATTTCTCGGCCATGGGCGTACCCGAACTCAGCGGCGCCAATATCGCCACCCCCCTGCTCTTTAAGATTTTTAATACCATCGATTACGACAGCGACGAAGAATGGTACACCCAACCCAACGATTGCGACCTGCGCAAGGTATGTTCCGAAACCGGGCTGCCTCCCAACGACTATTGCACCGACATCGTGACCGATTATTTTATACCCCTTGTCTCTCCGAATAAAAAATGCGATAACCGCGTGGAAGTAATGGTAAGCGCGGATGAAAAAATATCCTATTGCCAGGCCTGTGCGCCGGTCAACGGCTATAAAAAGAAATGGTACACATTTATACCGCCCGACATGCAGGCATGGATGGACGACAACCGGATAGCCTACGCCCGCATTCCGCCGCACAATCCCGACTGCCAGAAAGTATTCAAAGACGGTGCGCCGCTGGTCACTTCGCCCTCCAACGGCTCGGAGTACCTTATCAGTAAAAAACACCCCGAACCGCTGCAACTCGTTTGCAAGACAGGCAATGATGTCAGCAAAGTGTACTGGTATATCAACAACCGGTTTTATAAGTCCTGCGATGTCAAAACCCGGCAGTTCTTCCTGCCGGAAGAGGGGCCGGTAAAGATTTCCTGCGCGGACGATAAAGGGCGGAACCGGGATGTTTGGATCAGGGTTCGGTATATTGATATGTAAGTTGACGGTTCACAGTTGAGAGAGGTCAATAGACTACTAGATTGGTCGATAAAATCTAGACTTTATGGACAGACACTATTTAGTTTTCTTCGTCTTTCCTTTAAAAAAACTTCTCCAGAAATCAATATCAATTGGTTTAAATTTTATCCATTTATCTCTTGTTGGATAAAAATAGGTAATTTGATCTGCACTCTGACGATAAATGGAATACAAAATCAAATTGGTAGCCCAATCAGATTGATTATTATATAAGTGGCCGATCCAAAACGTGGTATCTTTTTTAAGTAAGTATTCTTTAAACTCATTTGAAATTTTGGGATTGTCAATTCGAACAAAATACATGCCTATCACGACATCCGGATTTCTGTATACGCTAGGAGTGACATGAGCAATATGATATTTAATAGAATCATTATTAAAAACCTTATTCTCTACAGAATCAAACTGTGCATACATTTGCCGGGTAGATAAAATAAGGATGATTACAATAAAGATATTTTTTCTCATATAGATTTTTAGAAGTCTTATTATTAATAAATTTTTTTGATATATATCTTCTTAATCATATTAGGTTCTATTTTTTCACTTATCAGGATTTGATGTATTGTGCTCAACTTGCTTTATCCAAGGTGGTGTTACACATTGACATGGGGCTATATTTTTGGGTTCATTCTTTGGTGGCGAAACAGGTGGCTCCAGGCTATCGAGTAAATTTTTAGATTTTAATTCATAATCCCTTAACGACTGCCCTTTTGCTTTATAAATATCAAATGCTTTTTTACCTGTTTTGGGGTCATAAAAGTTTTTCTAATTTCCTTTGAGTTGCTTTTTTAATGCCTCATCTGAAATTTCTCCACGCTCGTAACTTCTTAATTGTTTGTCTGATGTAGGATCTGCCCCCCTTCCAAAACTCTTTATTTTTAACTCCTTTGCAACTTTAAACTGACTATAGATAGCATTAGATTCTAATTGTAAAGCTTCCTTTGCATATTCCTCCGGGGTTATTTTCCCAAAAAAAACATCCACTTCTAGTCCACCTTCTTCATCTTTCATGATTCTATTAGTAAGTTCGTGAGCAAGTCCCAAAACATTCTCATCTTCGGTTGCATTGGGATCTAGCTCAATCTTTCCTGAAAGTGGGTCCGTATTAGTAGGTTCATTTTCATTGTCTCCTGCAAATTTTATATAATTTACATAGTTATCCATGGTAATGCCAGCTTTAGTTAATAGCCCGAAAAAAATATGTGGACTTACTTCCATATTCAATCAACTGCGCTATTGTATAAGGTGGATTACCTTCAGGTGTTAACCCATCTTTATCAATAAATCGTATTGGATTGTTATAAGCATAATTGTAAGGGGACCATCTTCTACTGACATCCGCCAATGGATCAGCCACCATCCATCTAGCAATTTCCGGGTCATACATTCTCGCTCCATAATCCTCCCAATCCAGTCCGCTGCCATCATTAAATTCGTGGTTTTGCGATTCCTTCCCGTTGTACTTGTAGCGGTTGTCGGCGTACGTCGAAGCGGTAGCCGCATGGGTACTTAGTCCCGGTATTTCTAAACCAAAGGCGTAATAGTCAGTTTGTTCAACTACCGGACCTTGCTTGTGGTTTACCACAATATTATCAAAGAACACATCCTGGTTACTTTCATTACTTACGTACACATACAACCAACCATTCCTTCGCACGACCATATTGGAAGGTCCTATCAACGCTACGCTGGTATCACCGCTGCCAATGGTGGGCACCTGCACCGCCCCCAGGTGGTTTGTACTGTTTACTTTCGTAAACTCCTCGTCTACTACTATCCAGTTCAGGAAGGCTTTCGGTTTGCCGGGGTCGTACGTTTGGGTGTTGTCCAAAAAATCCGGTATGATATTACTTACTCCACCACTAATATCATCGGTAGAAATACCCCCGCCATGCGTGGCTCCAGCGCCTTCCAGGCCGCTGGTTAATAAAGATACTAATTCGTCGGCAATAGGCGACAAGCCAGAAGGTGGGGCCTGTGTGGAGCCTGTATACCAGGCGCGGGTGGCTATCGATACCGTATCGCCGGCCATGACTTTAATAATCAGCGAAGGCCCCACCCGATAGTTGCCGGTAGTAGTAATGTCTCCGTTTAGTCGGGCCACCTGGTGATTGCTGGTATCGGTATCAAAACCGGACGGTTTGGCATATTGTGTGCTGCTAAGGTTGGTAAACAATTGGTTTTCTTTGGCCGCTGCGGCTGTTTCCTCGGTGGCTGCATATAGATCGGTTTGCGTTTCAGGGGTAATCACCATCCGTACATTGCCCAAGTGATCCTTCAAAAAATAGTCATAGGCATAGCGCAGGTTAGAAAGCGAGAAGCCTGCCGTGGTGTCTATTTTTAGCGGGCGCAACCTGCCTTCCTCATGACTGATGAGTTCCAGCGTGTCATTTTTGTACACAAAGGCCCCGGCGTACTTATAGGTCGTTATTTTGGTAGTGCCGCCCATGGTGTCGGTGACCGTCTTTTGCAGCTTATTACCGGCAGCATCGTAAGTATAAGTGATATAGCCTTTTCCATAAAAATGAATGGAGTCCTGCAGGTTCAGGTGATTGTAGTGGATGGTATCGACCGATTTATTGAAGTTAGAGGTCATATTGCCATTTTGATCGTAGCGATAATCATCAATCCAGCTATCCTGGTCATGGTAGCCCACTGGCGGGTCAGGCCATTGCCAGTCGGTTACTTTCAGCAATTTGTTGCCATCATAACTTTGGTAATGTATGTCATCGATGCGGGTCCAGGCCCCGTGAAAGCGCTCCAGCTCCTGTATGTTGCCGTTACGATCATACGCATCGATCATTTCATCGTACCGCTCGGTAAAATCCCACACCTCTTCACTGTACACATTCAGGTACTTAAACCCGTAATTGGCTTTCTTTAGCCGGTTGGCCTTGTCGTAGGTATATTCATAGCCGCGCAGGTATTCGTCGTAGCCGCCCTTCCACAAGGCTTCCGATATATTGCCGTTGTACTGCGCCGTGGGTAAATACTTAGCTGCAAAAATCATTGAGGTCTGACGAAATTGGCCGTATCATTGACTAGCGTATCCTTTCCTGTACAATTATCATTGTAACGAATTAAATATAGAAACTTCGCGTGTGTTTTATTTCGAATATTTAATCCGAAAGCGAATGATTTCATATTGGAAAATACATGATCATCTTTAGCCTGTAACTCTAATTTCGACGTATCGTTTATGATAACCTTAACACTCTGGAAAGATTTATTCAATGAGAAAAACAATGCCTTAATGATGATGGAATCAGGATTAATCTCACGTATAAAATGTGTCACCAAAGCACCTCCTTCATGCTTAATTAACTGACCATTTTTATCATATTCATTATTGTAAGAATACGCCAGGGAATCACCAAAGAATTTGTATGATTCAAGTCTCCCT
>DASYCT010000418.1:0-2691 GCA_036500065.1 Chitinophagaceae bacterium
GGTACCGTGAGCGAAGGCGTGCCGCCGTATGACAGCGGTATCACCAACAGAGCACATAATATAAGCCAGGAATAAACAGACATGAGCGTTTCTTCTTCCAAAGAAGCTATATTAAAAAAAATACGGAAGGCGTTGAGTACCTCAACGCCTCTTCCTTTTCCGCAAAGTGAAGGAAATAATTCGCTCTACCAGCCCCGGCAGGAAGACCTGGAACTGCATTTCGCGGAAGCCTTCACCCAATTACAGGGTAAGTTTGCCTTTTGCCTCGATTACCGTGAACTGGCGACACAACTGGCCGCACTGGTAAAGGAAAAAGGATGGACAAAACTCTATTGCAGCGAAACAGCCCTCCGTGATCGGCTCATTGCCCATTCGTTCAACAGCTTTGCCGCTACCACGCTGGCCGACTGCGATGCCAGCATTACCACCTGTGAAAGCCTGGTGGCAAGAACCGGCACCATCGTACTAAGCTCCGCCACCGAAAGCGGGCGCTCCGTAAGTGTGTACGCCCCGGTACATATCTGCATTGCGCATACCAGCCAACTGGTATACGATGTAAAAGACGCATTGCAGGCCGTAAAAGAGAAATATGGCGCACAGCTTCCTTCTCTTATCAGCTTTGCCAGCGGCCCGAGCCGGACGGCCGATATTGAAAAAACACTGGTAGTAGGCGTACATGGACCCGGTGAGGTATATGTGTTCCTCGTAGACCAGTAATTCTGCCTGATTCAATTATCTTTATACCCTTATGCAACATAATCCTGAGCACTTGTTTGTGTACGGCACCTTGCGCAGCGATTTTCATCATCCCGCGCATGATACCTATATCAGCCCTTACTTTGAGCTGCTGGGGCCGGCACGCGTGAAAGGCAAATTGTATGACCTGGGCGAATACCCCGGCGCCATAGCCACGGACGATGATAGTTTTATCACCGGTGAATTGTACCGGTTGAAAAAAGGAGCGGATTTTGCATGGGCAATGGCACAACTGGACGAATACGAAGGATTGAATGAAACCCCGCCGCTGTACCTGCGGGACCTGGTGCAGGTGCATATTGTCAATCAAACCATGACGACATGGATCTATTGGTACAACCAGCCATTAAAAGATGAAACATACATAGCATCCGGCGATGTATTGCAATACGAGCGGGATAAAATGAACCAATGATCAACAACAACCCTGCATGCAATTACCCCCCGATAAAAAAATATACTTTATTTCCGATTTTCATTTGGGCGTTCCCGATTATGCCAGCAGTCTCGAAAGAGAAAAAAAGATTGTAAGGTTCCTGGACGAAGCAAAGAAAGACGCGGCCATTGTTTTTATTGTGGGCGATCTGTTTGATTTCTGGTACGAATATCGTACTGTTGTCCCCAAGGGCTATGTGCGCATATTGGGAAAGATGGCCGAACTGACCGATAGCGGCATACCGATCCATTTTTTTGTGGGCAACCACGATATGTGGATGAAGGGCTATTTTGAAAAGGAGCTGAACATACCCGTATACTTTGAGCCAAAGGAATTTGAATTCAACGGTAAGCAGTTTTTAATTGGCCACGGGGACGGCCTCGGCCCCGGTGACCACGGCTACAAGTTCATCCGTAAAATATTCCGTAACCCGTTTTGCCAGTGGTTGTTCGGCATATTACCACCCCGGGTAGGCGTGGGCATCGCCAATTATTTCAGCAAGAGCAGCCGCGCAGTGACCGGCGACAATGATGCGAAGTTTTTAGGCGAGGACAAAGAATGGCTGATTATCTATTGCAAAGAAGTGCTGCAAAAAAAGCACTACGATTATTTTATTTTCGGTCACCGGCACCTGCCCATCGATTTTGCATTAAATGATAAAAGCCGTTATATTAACCTGGGCGATTGGATAAAATATGATTCCTATGCAGTGTTTGATGAAAACGGCCTCGCCTTAAAATATTATAATAGTTGACCATCAATTGTCAACGATACCACCCATGAAGAAATATTTATTCATATTCCTGTTGCTGCTCTCTGCCGGGAGCACGTTCGCCCAGGCCGATACATCCATAAAACTATTGCGCGAAATACCGGGCGAGTACAGCGACTTTACCGTCGATAACCTGGGCAATATCTTTTTGCTGGACCAGACCAACCAGTTAAAGAAATTATCGCCCGAAGGTGATTCCATTGCGGTCTACAGCAATGCGACCAGTTTTGGTACCGTCTATTCCATCGACGCCTCCAATCCCATGAAAGTATTATTGTACTACCGCGATTTCAGTACCATCGTAGTCCTCGACCGCCTGCTCAATCCCCGCAATACCATCGACCTGCGCAAACTCAATATCTTCCAGGCAAAGGCTATCTGCCAGTCGTACGACAATGCAGCCTGGGTGTATGATGAAGGCGAAGCAAAACTAAAAAGGATAGGCGACGATGGCAGCCTGATAGACCAGACCGGCGATCTGCGCCTGCAACTGGAAGAAGCCCCCTCGCCGGAGTGGATGGAAGACAATGATAGGCTGGTGTACCTCTACGACAGTGCCCGTGGCCTGCTGGTCTTTGATTATTATGGCACGCTTAAAAGCAAGATAGCCTTCCTCGGCTGGCAGGATTTCCAGGTAGTGGGCAAATATATCATCGGGAGAAAAGGCGCCCTGCTGGAACGCTACCAGCTTTCCAGCCTCTCGTTACAGGAACGCTCGCTGCCTGCC
>DASYCT010000419.1:0-8649 GCA_036500065.1 Chitinophagaceae bacterium
CGTATCCTACATAGCCTTCAGTAGCCTTGCAACCGCCTCTTGAAGAAGCACATGAAGTCATAACGATGGTAGCAGCAAGGAAGAGAACAACGAGTAATACTTTAGTTTTCATTTTGTGGTATTTAAAGTTAAACAATACAAACAGTGGGTGGTTAGCGGATACTGCCTGATTGGTTTGTTCGAAGGAAATAGGGATGCGGAAAATAAGTAGTTTTCGGGAGGATAACGGAGCAGAAGACAAAGGAACAACATTTTTTTGGCGCTTGCAAGCCCCCACCCTCAAAATTTCCTTAAATTCCCGTCCCGTAGCCCTAAAAAGGGAGAGGATCAATGAATTATGTTGCGGCAGATATAATTACATTTGTAAAAAAACCTTCATCCATAACACAAGAATAACGCATGTTAAAACTAACGAAACCCTTAGCTATTATTGACCTCGAGACTACGGGCGTAAACCTTGGTTCGGACCGTATCGTTGAAATAGGGATGGTCAAAATCCTGCCCGATGGCAATAAATCGGTCAAAAGGAGGCTGGTCAACCCCGAAATGCCCATCCCGGCCGCGACGACCGAATTGCACGGCATCAGCGACGAAATGGTCAAAGACGCCCCGACCTTCAAACAACTGGCCAACGAGGTAAAACAATTCCTCGATTCCTGCGATTTGGGGGGCTATAATTCCAACCGCTTCGACATACCCATGCTCATGGAGGAATTCCTGCGGGCCGAGGTGGAGTTTGATATGAAGGGCCGCAAGCTGATTGACGTGCAAAAGATATTCCACATGATGGAACAGCGCACCCTGAGCGCCGCCTACAAATTTTACTGCCAGAAAACACATGATGGCGCCCACAGCGCGGAAGCCGATGCCAGCGCCACGATGGAAATCCTCCATGCCCAGGTGGAACGCTATCCACAAATGGGAAATACCATCGAAAGCATCCTGAAATTCACCGGTGAAGACATCATCGTGGATTTTGCCCGGCGTTTTATTATGGACAAAGGCGTGGAAGTGTTCAATTTTGGGAAACACAAGGGTCGCCCGGTGGCGGACGTGCTGAAAGCCGAGCCACAGTACTACGACTGGATGATGAGGGGTGATTTCCCCCTCCATACCAAGCAGAAGCTAACGGAGATTTTTAACCGTATGTTGTTAAAAAAGGGCTAATTGTTTTCCTTAAAACAGAAAAGCCGTATTTTTGCACCGCAACGTTGAAATTCTGGAAAAGATTGTCATAATACCGACGTATAACGAGAAGGAAAACATCTCGAATATCCTTGCCGCCATCTTCTCTTTGGAGCAGGGATTCCACGTGCTTGTCATCGACGACGGTTCTCCCGATGGCACCGCAGATATAGTAAAAAATCTTCAACTGACTTACTCCGGCAGCCTTTTTATTGAAGAACGTACCGGCAAGCTGGGCCTCGGCACCGCCTATATTCATGGCTTCCGCTGGGCCGTAGCCCGTGAATACCAGTACATTTTCGAAATGGACGCCGATTTCTCCCATAATCCCAAGGACCTCGACAGGCTCTACGACGCCTGCCGCAACGGGGCTGATGTAGCTGTCGGCTCCCGCTATGTAAAAGGCGGCGGCAACGTCAACTGGCCCAGGGACCGTGTATTGCTCTCCAGGGGCGGTTCTTTTTATACCCGGCTTATCACCTGGATGCCGGTAGAAGACCCCACGGCGGGTTTTGTATGCTACCGTAAAGAGGTTTTGGAGACCATCAACCTGGATGCCATCAAATTTGTCGGATACGCTTTCCAGATCGAAATGAAATTCGCCGCCTGGAAACTCGGTTTCCGCATCAAGGAAGTGCCTATCATCTTCCAGGACCGCACCTATGGTGCATCCAAGATGAACAAAGGCATCGTCAAGGAAGGCATTCTCGGCGTGCTGTACCTGCGCTGGCAAAGCCTGTTCAAGGACTACCGCCGCCGGGTAAAAAAGCCCGGTATCGAGCGTTTCACCCCCGTCAGCAACGATATACTGGCAGAGACAAAGCAGTAACAGTAGGTTGATATCAACCATCAACTAACCTCTTTGAGAAAGGCATTTATCCAACTTCATACGGCTGTTTTCCTCGCGGGCTTTACCGGTATTCTCGGAAGGCTTATCACTCTCAACGAAGGACTGCTGGTCTGGTACCGGCTTATGATTACCGCCGTTACTATGTGGATTGTTTTTTCGCTTGCCAAAAGAATACATGCTATTTCCACGGCCGATAAATGGAAGATTGCCGGCACCGGTTTTATCGCCGCCCTGCATTGGGTGAGTTTTTACGGCGCCATCAAGTATGCCAATGTTTCGGTGGCCCTGGTTTGTTTTTCTTCCATCGGTTTTTTTACCGCGCTGCTGGAACCGCTGATACTAAAAAGAAAATTTGTAGCGATAGAATTGCTGCTGGGCCTGCTGGCGATGGCCGGCATTTATATCATTTTTCATTTCGATGCCCGCTATAAGACGGGCATTATCATTGGCGTGATTTCCGCCCTGCTTGCCGCCATCTTCCCGATACTCAACCGCCGGTTCCTGCAACGCATGAACGCCGAAACACTGATGAGTTGGGAAATCAGCGGGGGCTTTGTGACCCTCTCGCTGCTACTGCCTTTTTACCTGCAACGCTTTCCCGTGGCGTCCATTCTCCCGGGATGGTCCGACCTGGGCTGGTTGCTGGTACTGTCCTGGGCCTGCTCCGTTTGGGCCTTCCAGCTTTCGGCCAGCGCACTACAAAAAATATCCGCCTTCACCGTCAATCTCAGTTATAACCTCGAACCCGTTTACGGCATTGTGCTGGCCTTTCTTGTATTTGGCGAAAACACCCATCTTCACAGCTCTTTCTATGCCGGGTTTTCGCTGATCCTGCTGGCGGTGGCATTGCAAACCCTTCGCATTTACCTGCAAAGAACCCGCTAGCTACCCTGCGATCAAATAATTCAGCGTCCCAAACGAACAATCCTCAAATCCCCTAACTTTAGTCGCCCCCAGGCTCTCCTAAAAATAATAACACATGAAGCAGCTTCTTTTTCTACTGGCGTGTATCGCCGGTTCACTGTCTGTTTTTTCTCAAAAGAAACCATTGGATCATTCGGTGTACGATGGCTGGCAAAACATTGCTGAAAAGTCTATCAGCAACGATGGTAAACTGGCCGTCTACGGCATCGTTCCCCAGGAAGGAGACGGCAGGCTGGTCATACAGGCCACCGATAATTCATGGAAAAAAGAAATTCCCCGTGGTTTCAATGCCGTGATAACCGAAGACGGCCGTTACGTGATCTTTCGCATCCGTCCTCATTTTAAGGATAGCAGGGATGCCCGTATAAAAAAGAAAACACCCGACCAGATGCCGAAGGACAGCCTGGGCATCTTCGATGTCGTGCGTGACAGCCTGCTGAAGATACCGCGTGTGAAATCATACAAAGTTCCCGAAAAAGCCGGCGGATGGCTGGCGTATCAACTGGAAAAATCACTGCCCGATACCAAACCAGCTATGCCCGATTCGCTCACGCGGCTGAATAACCTGCTGCACATGGCCGATAGTCTTGCCCTCGTGGCCGACAGCCTGCGCAACAAAGCCGCCGAAGCAAAGCTAAAAGGCATGAAAGTGTTGCAGTCCGCCACCCGGGGAGCAAGGCCCGGGGCAAAATCGGCCGATGATGTGGAAGAAGGCACCGACCTCGTGGTAAAAGACCTCACTACCGGGGAAGAAAAGAAATACCACCTCGTGAGCGAATACTATTTCAGCAAAAAAGGCAATACGCTCGTGGTGGAGACCACGCGTAAGAACAGTGATTCCAGCAGCCGCGCGGCCATCCTCTGGGTCAATACCGCCAGCGGCAAAACGGATATCGTCATGAAAGCATTCAACGACGCGAAAAACTATGCGTTCGACGAGGACGGCGTTCAACTCGCTTTCGTGGCCGAGCGGGACAGCGTGACCAAAGCATTGCAGAAGTTTTATAAACTCTGGTATTATAGAGCTGGCATGGACAGCGCGCAGTTGCGGGGCGACCGTCATAATCCCGGTGTAGCCAACGGGCTTACCATCAGTTCCGATTATACCAACACATTCAGCAAAGATGGAAAACGCCTCTTTCTCGGTCTTGCGCCCATCCGGCCGCCGAAGGATACTACGCTGGTGGAGTTTGAAACGGCCCGTCTCGACGTATGGAACTATAATGACGATTACCTGCAACCGCAGCAATTGCTGCAGGCGCCCGTGGAACTGAAGCGCAGTTTTCTCGCCGTACTCCCCGAAGGGGCCGGCTCCATCATCCCGCTGGGTGTGGATACCTGCGAAAACGTGGTGCTGGCCGATGAAGGCAATGCCCCTTACGCATTGGGGGCCAGTAACAAAGGCTATCGCATCCGGCAGCAATGGGAAGGCAATACCCTGTCAAAACTATACCTTGTCAACGTACAGAACGGCGAACGTAAACTTGTGCAGCAGGGCGTACGGGGCAATTCCAGCATGTCGCCAGGGGGTAAGTTTATTTTGTGGTACAACTGGAAGCTGCGGCATTGGTTCACGTATTGCGTTGTCAGCGGCGCGGTGGCCGAAATTACCCGCGACATTAAAGTGCCGCTATACGACGAAGAAGACGATCATCCCGACGACCCGCCTTCTCATGGTTCGATGGGCTGGGATGAAAATGACGCCCATGTGTACCTGTACGATAAATACGATATATGGCAATGCGATCCCGAAGGCAAGTTGTCTTCCCGCAATTTTACCAACGGCTATGGCAGGAAGAATAAACAGGTGCTTCGCTATATACAGTTGGACCGGGAGGGTGTTAGCGGATTTGGCAGGAACAGGGAGAGAGGGGACGATAAGGCGATAAAAGCCGGTGAGCCCATGTATCTTTCCGTGTTTGACGAGGCGACCAAGAAAGCCGGGCTGGCAATGTACCGCCTGGATTGGAAAACGGACCCCATGCCACTGGTCGTATCGCCGCATGTCTACCAGGGATTTGCCAAAGCAAAAAACAGCGATACGCTGTTGTTCATCCGCGAATCCTACAACGAATCGCCGGATGTATTTATGGGTTATGCGCAGCAGGGAGCATGGACGACCCGGCAGTTGTCCCATATCAACCCGCAGCAAAAAGACTACAACTGGTACAGCGTCGAACTGCGCAAATGGAAAATGTTCGACGGGAAGATGAGCGAGGGCCTGCTGTACAAACCGGAAAACTTCGACAGCACCAAAAAGTATCCCATCATCTTTTATTTTTATGAGCGCAACGCCGACACGCGTTATCTCTATCATGAGCCGGCACCAAGTCCTTCCATCATCAATATCGCTTATTTCACCAGCAACGGGTATCTTGTTTTCGACCCGAATATCTATTATAAAAACGGCGAGCCGGGCGAGAGCGCCTACAACTCCGTCGTTTCCGCCGCCAACTACCTGAAGAAATATAAATGGGTCGACTCCACGAAGATGGCCCTGCAGGGACATAGCTGGGCAGGTTACCAGATTGCCTACCTCGTGACGCGCACGAACATGTTTGCAGCGGCGCATGCGGGCGCTCCCGTCGCCAATATGACCAGTGCCTACAGCGGCATTCGCTGGGGCGCGGGTGTCAGCCGCGAGTTCCAGTACGAACACGGGCAATCGCGTATCGGCTACAGTCCCTGGCAGCGGCTGGATTTATACCTGAAGAACTCACCCCTGTTTCATGCCGATAAGATCACAACGCCCCTGCTGATGATGGCCAACGATGCCGATGGCGCCGTTCCCTGGTACCAGGGTATCGAGTTTTTCTCCGCCCTGCGCCGCCTCGGCAAAAAAGCCTGGATGCTGACATACAATGGCGAAGACCACAATCTCGTGGAGCGCCGCAACCGCAAGGATTTATCCATCCGCCTTGCGCAGTTTTTCGGTTATTACCTGAAAGGAGAGAAGGAGCCGCGCTGGATGTCGACCGGAGTGCCGGCAACGCTCAAGGGTATTGATTGGGGAATTACGGAAGAAGCAAAAAAAGGGTATTAAGAAGAGCTCATAGCCCGCAGCTTCTCATGTAGCTCCATGACCTGCGGTATGATCGGCTGCTGTTCGTCGTTGGTGATCACAAAATCGCATAGCTTCATCTTGATGGACTCATCGAGCTGCCTGCTGATGATCGATTCTACTTTTTCTTTGCTGCTGTGATCTCTTTTCATGGCGCGCAACATGCGCAGCGGGGCGGGAGCGTGTACGCCAATCACATAATCCAGCTGGCGCTGTGCGCCGCTCTCGAAAATAAGCGCCGCTTCTTTCAGCGCATAGGGCGTCGTTTGGCGGAGCATCCATTGCTCGCCGTCGGCTATTGTGGCGGGATGAACGATCGCGTTTAGCCGGTCCAGTTTTTCTTTGTCGTTGAAGACCTGCGCGGCGAGATATACACGGTTGAGCACACCGTCTTTATAGGCCGAAGGCCCGAAATTGCGCAGGATTTGTTCTTTCAGGCTGGCATCTTCGTTCATGAGGCGGCGGGCGGCTTCATCGGCATAATAGACCGGTATGCCCAGTACTTCAAATACATGGGCCACGGTGCTTTTGCCGCTTCCTATGCCGCCGGTAAGTCCTATTCTAAGCATGAATTTCCAGCTTTTACTCTTCTTCCCCCCCTTTAGGGGGGACTGAGGGAGGAGTCAAAAATAAAAAAATCCGGGTTCCGTTGTAAGCACGGGGACCCGGATAAACAATTATAGGCGGAATGCTTATTTCTTATCTGTTGCAACAACCGGTTTGTTCAGTTGCTGGCTCCATTCGATGCTGATGGCGCTTTTTTCGATCTTGATATAGCTGCCCGGGCTTGTTTCCAGCATGATGGTGGTGTTGTCATCGTTGACCTTGTTGATGGTGCCGTGTATGCCGGCGATGGTCACGATCTTGTCGCCTTTCTGAAGATTGGTCTGGAACTCTTTTGCCTGTTTGGCTTTTTTGGCCTGCGGGCGGATCATAAATAGCCAGAAAACGAGGATCATACCACCCAGTAAAATCATGGGCGAAATGCCTCCCAAACCTCCGGGTGCTGCTGCCTGTAAGAGAATCATTGCTTGTGTCATTGTACGTTATTATAATTACTATTTAAGAGCTGTTTAGGATTTTTTCTGCACCACCACCATAAAGTTCAGTTCATGGCTTTGGCCGCCTTTGGTATTGGCTGTAACAAAAAGCGATTTATGTTGTTCGCCGCTTTTGCCGTTGCTGTCGAAAGCGCCTTTTATTTCTCCTTCCGCGCCGGGGGCGATAGGGTCTTTGGGAGGGTCGGCCACGGTGCAGCCGCAACTGGGGCGAACGGCGGAAATGACCAGCGGCTTATCACCCGTGTTTTTAAAACGGAACGACACTTCGAGCTTTTGCCCTTCGGTGATTTTGCCATAGTCTTTCGACATTTCCATCCACTGGATGGTAGTAAAATTGGAGCTGTCAACGGGCGTCGCTACCAGGCCGGCCTGGGTAGGAACTGCGTTGCTGGTTGTCTTGTCTCCACCCTGGCAGGCGGTCATCGTGAGGGCGGCGGCCGCCGCTATCAAAAACATAAATCGCATAGCTGGTTTTTTACAAATGTAATGATTGAATTATTTCTTTTTAAAAGCCACTTTATGCATCTTCTCGTCCTTTAGCAAATCCTTGTGGATATTGTCCAGTATCCCGTTTACAAACTGCCCGCTTTGCGGCGTGCTGTACTCCTTGGCGAGGTCGATGTATTCGTTGATGGTCACCTTGGGCGGAATGGTTTCGAAGTACAGGAATTCACACACGCCCATCTGCATCAGTATCATGTCCAGTACGGCAATCCGGTCCGGGTCCCAGTTTTTCAGCTTTGGTTTGATCATATCCATCGTCACCTCTTTCTTGTCGAGCACCGCCTGCAGCAGGTCTTTGGCGAAGCCGCGTTTTTCCTTGCTCAGTATCTCCATGAAATTGAACGAAGCCGGTTTTTGCAGGAAGTTCATCACCAGTTGTTCCATCATCTCGCAATCGTCGTCCCAATTGGTAAAATATTCTTCCACCAGGTTGGTATAGTCTTCGTTGGGCAGCATCAGCGTGGTAAAGATAAATTCCAGCAACTGTCGCTCCGTTTTGCCTTCGCGCCCCTGTACGGAAATGTATTCGAGGTATTCGGGGGTGGCGGCCAGCAGGAGATAAATCTTTTTCACCAGTTCATTGTCTTCTATCAACTGCGGTTTACATTCTTTCAGCGCCAGCTGGTAGGAGGGTTCTTCCAGTATTTTCCAGAGCAGCTCATTGCCGGCCAGCTTGGTATTGACGGCCAGGTCCGCTTCGGTGGGCAGGTGCTTGGAGGCACGGTTGCGGGCGCTGGTCTCTGCGTAGCGCGCTATTTCCGTCAGGGTATATACCAGGTACACGAGCAGGGCACGGGTTTGGTCAAAATAGCGGTGTAAAATCTTCTGCGGCTCCCCGGGTTTCACTTCGCCTTCCATTGTTTCAACAGCGTACAGCGTTTGCATCACCTTTACCCGGATATTTCTTCTGCTAATCATCTGCTAAGAACTTATTTGAGGGGGCGAAGATACGGATATCTGCCAACATGGAGCCCCGGTGAAGCGATTAGAATAATATCAAAGAATTACGCAAAATATACCTTCACGGTCTGGTAAAACAGGCGGTTTTGCAGGTAGGCGTTATC
>DASYCT010000420.1:0-3523 GCA_036500065.1 Chitinophagaceae bacterium
GGCTTTAAACGCAGCTTCAGCCTCGACAGCAAAATAGACGCTGCCGGTATACAGGCTAAGTATGAAAACGGTTTATTGAAATTATTCCTGCCCAAAAAAGCAGAAGTGAAAGAATCCGCTAAAGACATTACTATCCAGTAATATCCTATTGGTCCGCGCTCTACGGAGCCGGAAGTGCAGCATGGACAGTGTGAGAAGCACATGGTTTTGGTTTGGACCCCGTTGTTTCCACAACGGGGTTTCTTATTTTTATACTGTAATATTTTCCGCTGCAGGGCGACAAATGGTGACACACGATGTACTCAGAACAGGAATTTATACAGGCCATCGGGAGCCACCAGGGGGTGATACACAAGGTATGCAACCTGTACCAGCGGGAACCCGCGGACAGGGAGGACCTTTTCCAGGAAATAATGCTCAGTGCCTGGAAAGGCATCCGCCGGTTTAAAGGCGAGTCAAAATTCTCCACCTGGCTGTACAAAGTAGCCCTCAATACCGCTATTACTTTTTACCGGAAAGAAAGGCGGCAGCCGGCAACGACCGAATGGACCCCCGCTCTCTCACCGCCGGAAAACAGTCCCGACAGCATGCAGGAAGAAGTAAACGCGCTTTACCGGGCCATCGGGGAACTATCGGGCATCGACAAAGCCCTTGTTATGCTCTATCTCGAAGAATACAGTTATGCAGAAATAGGTGACATCATGGGAATAAGCATCAACAACGTGGCAGTGAAAATGAACCGCATCAAGACAAAATTGCGGGACAGCAGTAAAAAATATTTGTAATTGAAAAAAGAGGCACATGGAACTGGACGATTTCAAATCGG
The DNA here is from genome assembly GCA_036500065.1 of Chitinophagaceae bacterium. Classification (GTDB taxonomy): domain Bacteria; phylum Bacteroidota; class Bacteroidia; order Chitinophagales; family Chitinophagaceae; genus JACMLD01. Next base: position 827 of record DASYCT010000420.1, read on the forward strand.
TGTTGAGGACAAAGCTGGAAGAACCGCTGCAATTGCGCTCTCCCCGTGAGCTGGAGCGATCCATTCACAGCAAAACGAATTCCATTATCGGTAAAATAAAAAGAAGCATCGTTTTCGAACTGCTTATAAACCTCCTGTTCCTGCCTATCGCATGGGCAGGCATTCATTATTCATTATTGTATGTCCGCTGTATTTTCATTGTCGTCGCAATCGGCTGTTTTTTGTTTATGACATATACCGCGTTATTCTACCGGAGAATCCTCTTTTTTGAAAAAAACATACCAGCCGTAAAAGAACGGCTGCAACAGGTGATAGATTTATTACAGCGGTTTACACGCCTGTATTTTCGCTTTACCATGTGGGTACTTCCGCTGGTTTTCCTGCTGGGGCTTGTTACAGGTTACCGCGATATTATTACGCGACCGGAACTAGCCCATGGCTTTCGTTGGGTAAGAGGCTTTTTATTCTATGCCCTGTTCTTTGCCGGGTGGTCGGTCATGATGTATTTTTTTGCAAAATGGTATATAAAAAGATTATACGGCAATTACCTTGAACAGTTGAAAGCCAGCCTTAAAGACTTAGAAAATGGTTAATGTTCGTTCCCGCGCTACACACTTTAAGCAAAATAGAGTAATATTGCAGGGATTCTAATACCTATATACCAGGCACATGAGATTGGACTTCCATTTCATCGTTTTGGCGTTTTTGATTGTACCCGGAATCACGTTAGCACAGCAGGACTCATCGGCTCTTAAAAAGCCGCCAGCGCAACATGACAGCACGGCTCCGGTAGTAGCACCCACCAGCTTATCAATGCAGTATGATTCTGTGTTGCGTATCATCAACCTCAGCCCTTTTTTTACCATCCACGTCGACTCCTCGCTTAATTACGATTTGCAGATCAATAAAGACCCCAGCCGGTATTTCTGGTACCTGCGCAATTCGCCCGTAGGACTTCGCATCAACAAGGACAATGGCCGCCTCAGCTTCAAAGCGGAAAAATCCTATTTCCTTTCCGGCAAACTGAAATACGATGTCAACTACAAAGTGGACATCGGCGTACAAAATCTCCGCGACCCGAAAGAACGGGTAGATACCTCTTTCAACATTACGTTCTACAATACCGATATTATTCCTTCCAAAGTGAAACCATCGGTCAGCAACACCCTCACCGTGGACGAGGGCGATACCGTGAGCTTTAAGGTACAATGCGACAACGGCAGCTTTCCCATCGAAAGCATCAGCTTTTACGCCAACATGCCGATTAAAAATTATACCCAGGTAAAGAAATGCGATGACGATTTTACCTGGACGCCCCCCTTCGATTTTGTAAAAGAAACCGATTCGGCAAAAGTAAAAGTGCTGCTGCTGAGTTTTATCGGCGTTAATAAATTCGAGGTGAGAGATACGGGTATCGTCAGGATCGTCGTCCGCGACGCACTCAACTACCCCCTTGCGCTGAAGGAATATGACCAGGTGGTGCTCAATATAAAGATGTACATCCTCCAACTGAAATACACCTTCCTGGTCCTCGACAAAGGCGTAAAAAAAACCAAGAACACCCGAACTACATTTGATATCACCAGTTCTTCCACCGCCCTGACCGGCAGTGTCCTCGCTTCTTCCGCTAATACCGGCACCAAGAATGTAGGGCTCGTTATGCCCAGCGTGGGCCTGACCATGTTGCCCGTGAAAGAAGCCGTTGCCCCGGTCAAAACAACCGAGCAAAACCAGGCTTCCCTGATCCGCTCGTCTATCAAACGGCTGGATTTTATGATCCAGGATAATTCTCTTGTGGGCGAACGCGACCCTGATATTGTAAAGAAGACCGCCAAACTGAAAGACGAGCTGAAACAAATGCAGGTTCAGCTTGTCGACGTCCCGCTGGAACTGACCAATGGAATGACAGAGGAACAGTTAAATGAGTATTTCTACAGCAACAAGGTGAATAAAAAATACCGCACCAGAAAATAAGGGCGTTTACCGGATGTCGAATGACATGTGTGTTTCGATGAGGTACTGGATTTTCCATTTTCCATTGGAACGCACCAGTTGGAAGGACGCGACGCCGTATTGAAATAATCTCAAATTGATGTAGAGTTTGAAAGGCGCCCACACCATAGCCAGCGGCCCGTCTATACGAATGGTTTCAAATCCTAATTGTTCGTCTATTGCCGAGCCCGGGACTAATATAGCTTGAGAAGCTATCGGCCAGGTCTGTATAGATGAAAAGCCACTTTGGTTCGTCTTAACGGTTTGAAGAATAGCGCCGTCGGCAAATGCGGATGCCATCTTTACTGAATCGGAGTTTTTCATGGCCTCAATCAGCAGGTTGACAGCCGCTTTTACGGAATCTTCTGTCGTCTGTGCCTGGGCCATTGTCCCTACGATGAAAAGAAGCACGAAGAAAAGAGCATATTTCATATTAAAGGTTTAGACAAGTTTCGTTTATCATGCGGGGCGATAATATCGCCCCGGGCAATTGACCAGCGCCGGGAAATAAAGAGAGCTTACTGGCAGTCCTTCCTGCGTGTATCGATGAGGTACTGGATTTTCCATTTCCCGTTAGAACGTACCAATTGGAAGGAATCGGCGCCGCAATGATTTAATTTCCCGTTGTAGAAGAATTGATAAGGCGCCCACACAATCGCCAGCGCCCCGTCTATACGAATGGTTTCAAATTGTATGCGTTCGTCC
>DASYCT010000421.1:0-8064 GCA_036500065.1 Chitinophagaceae bacterium
AATAACTATAAAAAACCATTCCTCCACCAGTTGGTGAGCGGTCAGCTTGATGTGGACCGCATGGATTACCTCACGCGTGACAGCTTTTTTACCGGTGTTTCGGAAGGCGTGATTGGCTATGACCGCATTATAAAGATGCTGACCGTGCACGAGGGGGAACTGGTCGTGGAAGAAAAAGCGATTTACTCCATTGAAAAATTCCTGGTCAGCCGCCGCCTCATGTACTGGCAGGTCTACCTGCATAAGACCGTGGTAAGTGCGGAAAAAATGCTGGTGCGGATCATTGAACGGGCCAAAGAACTGATTGCCGGTGGTCATGAACTAAAGGCCACCACCGCTGCACTCAACTTCTTTTTGCAATACCGGGGCAATGATACCGGCGAACACCTCGATAAGTTTTGCCTGCTGGACGACTACGATGTATTGAGCACCATTAAAAACTGGATGGACGATAAAGACAAGGTGTTGTCTGCGTTATGCCGCGGCCTTATCAACCGCCGCCTGTTAAAAGTAAAATTCCAATCGGTTCCCTTCGATGAAAGCGAAGTGCTTCAACTCCGTCACAGGGTAAGTGAATGCCTTCATATCAGCGAAGCGGAAGCCCGTTACCTGGTATTCACCGGCGAAGCCGTCAATACTACCTATGATCCTAACGAAGAACGCATCAATATTTTATTCAAAGACGGTTCTGTTAAAGGCATTTCGCAGGTAGATAATGCGTTAATACAGCATAATCTGTCGCGCCCGGTCAAAAAATTTTATATTTGCTGTTATGACATTCTCAGCCACACAAATAGCCCTGTTGATCAATGGCACTATTGAGGGCAATCCCGATGCCCAGGTAGGCTCTTTTGGCAAAATTGAGGAAGCGCAGGCCGGCCAGCTCGCTTTTCTTGCCAACCCGAAATACGAAGAATACCTGTACAGCAGCAATGCATCCGTCGTTATTATCAATAGCACGCAAACATTAAAACAGGCGGTTGCAACTACGCTTATCCGTGTGCCTGACGCCTATTCGGCCTTTGCCACCCTGCTTTCCAAATACCAGGAAATGGCTACGCAGCAACTGAACGGCATCGAAGAACCGGCTCATATCTCCAAATCGGCCCGGCTCGGTAATAATGTCTTTGTGGGCGCTTTTTCCTATATCGGCCATAATGTGGTGATTGGAAACAACGTAAAAATATTTCCACAGGTTTTCGTGGGCGAAAATGTAACAATAGACGACAACAGCATTTTATACCCCGGTGTAAAAATTTATCATGATTGCGTACTCGGCAAAAATGTGACCATACATGCCGGGTCCGTCATTGGCAGCGATGGCTTTGGTTTTGCCCCCCTGGCGGATGGCAGCTTTAAGAAAGTGCCCCAAATCGGCAATGTGATACTACAGGACTTTGTGGAAATAGGCGCCAATGCTACCGTTGATCGCGCCACGATGGGCTCCACCCTTATCAGGGCCGGGGCCAAACTGGATAACCTGATACAGATTGGACACAATGCGGAAGTAGGCCATAATACCGTTATTGCGGCGCAGTCCGGCGTAAGCGGCAGCACCAAGATCGGTAATAATGTGATGATTGGCGGCCAGGCCGGTATCGTGGGACATATATCCATCGCCGATGGCAGCAAGATAAACGCGCAAAGCGGGGTGAGCAAATCCATCAAAGTACCCGGGACCTCCGTTACCGGCTCTCCCGCCTTTGACTATACCGCCGCCCTTCGCAGCCAGGCCCTGGGACGCAACCTGCCTTTACTGGAAAAAAGGTTGAAAGAACTTGAGGTGCTGGTGAGACAAATGCTGGCGGATAAAGCCAACATAACGGGGGTAGAATAGCGGGCCTCCGTTTTCGTAAACCAGGTATAAAAAAGAGATGGGATCTTTCTTGCGTCCGACACCATCCCTTGTCTTAAACCCTATTGAAGATTTCTCATGATATATTCTCCATGTACTTGTAGCCGCTACCGGTATTCAGCAACACGATCCGGTCGCCTTCATTGACCAGATCCATCCGGCGCAAATGCTGCAAGGCCTTCCAGGTAGCTGCACCTTCGGGCGCTATCAGCATGCCTTCTGTGCGGGCGATTTCTTTTACCCCTTCTACGATCTCTTCCTCGCTCACCGCGTAAGCCATGCCACCGCTTTCGTGCAGCACTTCCAGCATCATATCCATCCCAAATGGGTAAGGCACCGCCAGCCCGTTGGCCAGTGAAGGCTGCGGGGTAAACCCTTCCCTCCACCCTGCTGCATCATAAAAAGCTCTTACCACCGGCGCGCAGTTGAGGCTTTGCACGGCCATCATCCGGGGCAGAGGGCCGCTTATCCAACCCATATCGATCATTTCCTTAAATGCCTTCCAGATGCCTATCAGCCCGGTACCGCCTCCGGCGGGGTAAAGGATCACATCAGGGAGCTGCCAGTTGAATTGTTCGGCTATCTCATACCCCATCGTTTTCTTTCCTTCCAGGCGATAGGGTTCCCGGAGGGTGGATATATCGAAATAGTTGCTTTTTTGCTTTAGCTCGGCTACTTTCTTTGCGCAGTCGCTGATCAAACCGTCCACCAGCACCAGTTCGGCGCCGTAAAGCTCACATTCCTGTTTGAACATCTGCGGGGTATGCCGGGGCATGACCACGGTGCATTGGATGCCGGCACGGGCGCAATAGGCGGCCAGCGCGCCACCGGCATTGCCGGCTGTGGGCACGATACAACGGGTTATGCCCAGTTCTTTCGCTTTGGAAACGGCCATCGATATGCCTCTCGCTTTAAACGAGCCGGTGGGGTTCAGCGATTCGTCTTTCATCCACAAATCGGCAAAACCGTAGCGTGCCGCCAGTTTTTCCAGCGGCAGCATCGGCGTCATACCCTCTCCGAGGGTCACTATGTTTTTCCGGTCCATGACCGGCAGGACTTCAAAATACCGCCACATGCTCCGTTCACGAAAAACCAGGTCTTCCCGGTAATAACCGGAAGGGTAATCGTATTTCACGACCAGCGGCTGGTTACAGCAGGTGGCATAGGTATTCAGTTCCGAAATGGAATAGACTGTTTTGCAATGCGCGCACTCAAGACAGGCGGCGTAAGAAAGTGGTTTTGGTAAGGCTATCATATTGCAAAACTACACGCTTCATTATAACCAAACCAATACAGAAACATTATGCCTCATAACTAATTGTTATAGCTATTTCGTACAGCAGAGGCAACCCGGGGTGGATGAATATTCGACCAAAGTCTAAAAACGGGGCATTTTTCCGCCAATTTATCCCGGCATCTTCCTTGAGTCTTCCTTCGCTCTTCCTTGAGTCTTCCTTGAGTGTAGATTGAGCGATCCATTCATGCGAATAATGACGCAATACCCGGAGAGACCCTAATGCACATAATGCGCTTTGGCAAACTTGATAAAGGATTTGTTAAGTCCGTCATTTTCAGTACCCTGCCGCTGGATAAAATGGAAATTGCGGATAATATGCAGCTTTTCAATTTTAACCGCTACCAGTTCTCCGTCCCTCAATTCTTTCAGCAGCGCCCGGTGGGGCAGGAAACCAAGGCAATTGTCTTCCTTGAGGAAATTCTTTAAGGCCTCCGTACCCGCCAGCCGTACGCTTACGTCGAGTTCGGACAATTTGATATGATGCTTCAACAGGCTGGCTTTCAGGGCCGAGAGCGTGCCGGAGCCCTGCTCCCGCAGGGCGATGGGGTATTTTTTCAGGTCCTGTATGGAAAGGGTTCCGCGCTGCGCAATCGGGCTTTTGGCGCTGCATACGGCTATCACCTCGTCGGTCATAAAGGGCTGGTAATGGATGGCATTGATTTTTTTATTCCCTTCGACGATGGCCACGTCGATATCCTGGTTGAGCAGGGCCTGGATAATCGTGTCGGTATTGCGGTTGAGCAGGCTTATCTGCACATCGGGGTATTTCTGGTGAAATTCCGACAATACTTTCGGGATAATGTAGAGGGCCACGGTAGTGCTGGCGCCCAGGTTCAAACGGCCTTTTGCCTTGAACTGGTTTTTGAGCGTACTGATTTCAAATTCGAGCTGCTTTTTTATCTGTACGGCCTGCATCAGGCGTTCGTGCAGCAGCTTGCCTGCCGCCGTAAGCACGACGCTGCTGCCTTTTCGTTCAAACAGCGTGGTTTTATAATATTCCTCTAATGCCTTCACGTGCTTGCTGATGGCTGGCTGGCTGATAAACAGGATTTCGCTGGCCTTTGAAAAGCTGAGATGCGTGGCCACTTCAATAAAAACTTCATGACGGACAGAAAGCATACGCCTTCAAAGCTACTAAACAAACAACTCATACCATGAAAAACGGCCTGAAAGGACTACCCCCGGTCCGCCCGTAAAGCCTTATCTTTGCCAACCGAAATAATAATTCATGGATGTAAATTTCAACCCAGATAAACAACATACATTAGGACAGGCAGTAAGTATATCCGGTACGGGTTTACATACCGGTATTAATGTTGACATGACCCTCAAACCGGCCAACCCCGGTTTTGGCTTCCAGTTCCAGCGTATCGACCTCCCGGGCATGCCCGTCATAAAGGCCGATTGCGACCTGGTGACCGATGTGTCGCGCGGTACGACCATCGAAGACAATGGCGCCAAGGTCAGCACCGTAGAACACGTGCTGGCAGCCCTTGTAGGCATGGGCGTGGATAATTGCCTGATAGAAATCAACGGGCCCGAGACCCCCATTATAGACGGAAGTTCGCAGCCTTTTGTGGAGATCATCGAAGACGCCGGCGTTACCGAACAGGACGCCGCCAAGGCCTGGTATACCATTGACAACAATATCACCCATTACGACGAAAAGAAACGCGTGGAAATGGTGGTCATGCCCGCCATGGACTATAAGATCACGACCCTGATCGATTTCAACAGCCCCGTGCTGGGCACCCAACACGCCGGTCTGAAAAGCATGCGCGATTTTAAAACGGAGATTGCGCCCTGCCGCACTTTTTGTTTTTTACACGAGCTGGAACTGTTGCTGGAACACAATCTTATCAAAGGCGGCAATATCAACAACGCCATCGTGGTAGTCGACAAACCCGTCACCCCCGAAGAAATGTCCCGCCTGGCAAAGGTTTTTGGCCGGGAAAAGATCGAAGTAAAAAGCGAAGGCTATCTCAACAATCTTGAGCTGCGCTTTCCCAACGAACCCGCCCGCCACAAACTGCTCGACGTAATCGGCGACCTTGCCCTGGTTGGCTATCCCATCAAAGGGCATATCATGGCCCACCGGCCCGGCCATTCCACCAACGTGGATTTTGCCAAAAAGATCAAGCAGTATATCAAGAAGAACAAGCATACCAAGGACATCCCGGTATACGACCCCAACCAGCCCCCCCTTTACAATACACAACAAATCGAGAAAAAACTGCCGCACCGCTATCCTTTTCTCCTGATCGACAAGATTATCGAGCTGACGGATAAACGCATCGTGGGCATTAAAAACGTTACATTCAACGAGCAGCATTTTGCCGGCCATTTCCCGGGCAACCCGGTGATGCCGGGCGTGCTGCAGGTGGAAGCGCTGGCGCAGACAGGCGGTATTCTTTGCATCAACGCCATGCCTCCCGGGGATTATGACACTTATTTTCTGAAAATCGACAATTGCAAGTTCAAACAGAAGGTGGTGCCGGGCGATACCATGATATTGAAGATGGAGCTTATCTCCCCGATACGCCGGGGCATCTGTGAAATGAGGGGCACCGTCTATATCGGCAATAAAATCGCTACCGAGGCCGACCTGGTTGCCCAACTCGTTAAAAGAAATTGATATATATCCCTTTACAAGGGATTAACAGAAATTCAACAGGCCGGGAGCCCGGGGATTGAAATATGGGCCGTTTTTTGAGCGTTACTCACATGCGTTAATTATTGTTTTATACGCTTTCGTGGTTTTTTATATTTTTGCAGTGCCTCAGGCGACTGATATTCTTCATATTCAATTTTTTATTTGAAACCAGAACATCAACCAAACCGTTCCAATTTAAATCCCGTTGGGAATAACGAGCCTGTCGGCACCCACAAACCACTTCTCAAGAACCTTAACACGATGATCCATCCCCATACCTATATACATCCTAATGCAAGACTGGCTACCAACGTAAAAGTGGACCCTTTTACAGTTATCCACCAGAACGTAGAAATTGGCGAGGGCACATGGATTGGCAGTAATGTGACCATCATGGAAGGGGCTAAAATCGGCAAGAACTGCCGTATTTTCCCCGGCGCCGTTATTGCGGCCGCCCCCCAGGACGTTAAGTTCGGGGGTGAGGATACCAGCGTGGAGATTGGGGACAATACGACCATCCGCGAATTTGTGACGGTCCACCGGGGTACCAAAGACCGCTGGGTGACCAAGGTCGGCAACAATTGCCTGATCATGGCCTATAGCCATATTGCGCACGACTGTATTATCGGCAGCAACTGTATCATGAGCAATAACACGCAGGTAGCGGGCCACGTGGTCATGGGCGACTGGGCTATCCTGGGCGGTATGTGCGCCATCCACCAGTTTGTACAGATCGGCCAGCACTCCTTTGTAAGCGGCGGTTCGCTGGTCGGCAAGGATGTGCCCCCTTATATCAAGGCCGGAAGGATACCCGTGAGCTATGCCGGGGTGAATTCAATAGGTCTCAAACGCAGGGGTTTCACCGTCGATAAAATCAACCATATTCTCGACATTTACCGGGTTATCTACAATAAGGGAATGAACACCAGCCAGGCCCTCGAATTCCTGGAAGAAGAATTCCCCGCCACCGACGAGCGGGACGAAATCGTGACTTTTATCCGCGAAAGCGGCCGTGGTATCATTAAGCGTTATACCAAAGGCAATCCCGATGACGATCTCGCTATCTGACGCCGGCAAACGTTATAACCGCGATTGGATATTCCGCCATTTCAATTACAGCTTTCATTCCGGCACCAGCTATGCCATTACCGGGCCCAATGGTTCGGGCAAGTCCACGTTGCTGCAGGCGATTGGCGGGGCGCTGGGGCTGAGCGAGGGGAAGCTGGAATACGGATTGGCAACCGACACACTCTACCGCCACATCTCCATCGCCGCTCCCTATCTTGAAGTGATTGAAGAAATGACCGTCACCGAGTTCCTTCATTTTCACCAGGCCTTCAAACCGTTACTTCCCGATCTCAGCATACAAGAAATCATTGCATGCACCGGTCTTGAAGCCGCTGCCCATAAGCAAATCCGCTATTATTCTTCGGGCATGAAGCAACGGGTCAAACTGGCGCAGGCCATTTTCTCCGATGTGCCGGTGATACTGCTCGACGAACCCTGCACCAACCTGGATGCAGAGGGTATTGCGCTGTACCAGCAATTGATTGACCGGTATTGTAAAGGCCGCCTTGTAATCGTCAGCAGCAACGACAAGGCAGAGTATGGGTTTTGTAAGGAGACGGTGAATATTTTGCAGTATAAATAATCCTGTTCCGATGCTTAGAAGCAAATACAGCTTTAATCAATACTATGCCACTATGGGCATACTGACGATTTTTTTTATTGCATGTATCGTTTCAATACTATCGGCTGGTAAAAAAAGTTACGGGGATCACGCGGGCATTCCGGCTTCCGCCGTACATGCAGCAGAGATCTTTGCGGTATTTATCCTGTACTGCTATTATTTTTTATGGAAAATCATTCCCCGCATTACCATTACGCTGGAGGGATTGACATTACGGTTTCCCTGGTCGAAAAAAAAGATTTACTGGGATGAAGTGGAATCGATACGTCTTACCGGTTCCGAAAAAATGCGGTTTTTGATTGCATCGCAATACATGGAAGCCACCACCATAGAAACAAAAGCAGGGGAAAAAATTCCCTTGTTTGAAGGCTTTTACCGGAACATGCGGTCGCTCCGGATTGTACTCGAAAGGGCCAGCGTATTAAAAGAACAGGGTAAAAGCGTTGCGGCCAACCTCGACTTTAGTATTTCCGACAAACCGGAAGAAACGGACATCACAACGGAAGAAACGGTAGATGTTTTTTCAGACAGCTTCATTACTTCCAACAATGGAATAATGTTTTTTGGAT
>DASYCT010000422.1:0-4766 GCA_036500065.1 Chitinophagaceae bacterium
GCTGACCAGCCCCTCACCTTCAATATCGATAAGAATTTCGCCGTGGAAATTACTAGTGACAATGGTAAGTACAAGGTAATGGGTGAAAACCCCGACAATTTCCCCAAGGAACCCGCCGCCGATGATACCGCTTCGTTTACCATGAGCTCGCTGGCCCTGGTAACCGCTATCAATAAAACCCTGTTCGCGGTGAGCAACGATGATCTTCGCCCCGCCATGACCGGTGTATTCGTAGAACTCGACAAGAAATTTATCCAGTTCGTGGCCACCGATGCCCATCGCCTCGTGCGCTATAAAAGAACCGATGTAAGCTGCCCCAAAGCAGATTCCTTTATCGTTCCCAAGAAACCGTTGAACCTGCTGAAAAGCGTATTGCCCGCCAATGCGGATGAAATCACGCTGAACTACAACAGCAATCACCTGTTTGTAAAACATGGCAATGCGCAGATGAGCTGCCGCCTGATTGACGCCCGTTTCCCCGATTATAAAGTCGTTATCCCCTCTGACAATCCCTACAAGCTGATTGTAGGCAAAAACGATTTCCAGGGCGCCCTGCGCCGGGTGAGCGTGTTCAGCAACAAAAGCACCAACCAGGTCGTGCTGAATATTCATGGAAGCGAGTTGCAACTGGCCGCCCAGGATATAGATTTCAGCTTCGAAGGTACCGAGCGCATGAAATGCCAGTATGACGGGGAAGACCTCGCCATCGCCTTCAACGCAAAGTTCCTGATAGAAATGCTGAGCGGCGCCGATAGCAGCGAGGTCCGCGTAGAACTGTCCACCCCCACCAAGGCCGGCATCATAAAACCCACGGAAATAGAAGACGGGGAAGAGTTGCTGATGCTGGTAATGCCCCTGATGCTGAATAACTAGCAGCAGGAAGACAACGACATGAACTTTATCAATATCAGTGCGTACGACAATTATGTGAAGGCCAATATGGAGCTCTCCATGTTGCAGGAGCTGGGCATCAACTGTCACTTGAAAGACGAGCATACCATCACCATCGACCCCCTGCTCAGCCCCGCCATAGGCGGGATAAAGCTGATGGTGGCGGAGCCCCATGTGGAGCGCGCTCTCGGAATACTGGAAGAAACCGAGCGCGAATGGCTGCAAACCCTCCCCTGCCCCGCCTGCGGGCAAACCGGTTTCCGCAAAACGGTCATTATAAAAGAATTCCCCGGTTTCTGGGGCAAGCTCAAATCAATGCTGGCCAACGGCCAGGAGCGGGAAATCACCACCACCTACACCTGTACCCACTGCGGGAAGGAACTATCCGAAATGCCGGGGATAAGCTAAGGTGGGTCGCTTTGAGCCCGGCCTTGTGCGGCTGTAAAAGCGGCTCACCCTGATCCGTTTTTCTTTCGTAACTTACTCTATACGCTTACCTGCCAGATGGAAAAGTTCATTCAATATTGGGAACATATCTCCAGTGCGCACCGCCTGCTGTATTTACTCGGCGGCATGGTGCTTTTCTGGGTGGCCGAAGGCTATTACCCCCTGTTCCGTTTTTCCTACCGCCGTTACCGCCATGCCGGGGTCAACCTGGTCTTCCTGTCGACCACCATCGTGCTCAATCTTCTTTTCGGGCTGGCTACCATCGGCGTCTGTCATTATGTGACCGTGCATAAAATCGGGCTGATCTACTGGCTTTCGATGCCCGCCTGGGCGGTTATCCTCACCGGCCTGCTGGGCGGCGACCTGTTCAGCCAGTACATTCCCCATTATATCATGCACAAAGTAAAATGGATGTGGAAATTTCACATGGTGCACCACAGCGATACCCATGTGGACGTGACCACGGGCACCCGTCACCACCCGGGTGAATGGCTGTTTCGCGAATCGTTTATGATCGTAGGGGTGCTGTTCATGGGAATGCCCGTCTGGCTCTATTTCCTGTACCGTAGCGTCTCTGCTGTGTTCACCTATTTCAACCACGCCAATATCATTTTCCCCGAATGGCTGGACCGGCCCATCAGTTGGGTGTTTGTTTCACCCAATATGCACAAAGTGCACCATCACTATAAACGGCCGTTCACGAACAGCAATTATAGCAACATTTTTTCGTTATGGGATAGGCTCTTTGGCACCTTTCAATACACAGACCCCCGGGCTATCCGGTACGGATTGGATGTGCTGGACGACAGCGATGATGAGAACCTGGCTTACCAGTTCCGAATCCCGTTCAATAACAGCATCAAAACGGACTATTGAAACCACCGGATCTGTATATTGCATAGCTTTAGCTGGTGAATAAAATCATCTTCACTATCTTTTTCCCGTATGAAACGAGTAGTAGCATTTCTTGCTTTATGTAGCGCATGTTTATTTGCGAAGGCCCAGGATACCCGTGCTTTAGCCGATTCTGTGCGTTTTCACCGCCGGATACCCGGCCTGGTATATGCCGTGGTAAGCGATGACAGCGTGTTGCTGATGGAAGGAGTGGGCTACCGGCAGTTTCGCACCAAAGACAGTATTTCCCTTGCCAACCGGTTTCACCTGGGTTCCGCAACCACGTCGCTGACGTCTTTTATAGCGGCCCAACTGGTGTCCAAAGGAAAGATAAAATGGAATACCTCCCTGCTGCAGCTATTTCCCTTTATGGCGGCTAAATGCCGCCCCGAATTTCGCAGCCTTATACTGGCCGACCTGCTTTCGCAGCAGGCAGGGCTGCTAGAGATGAATGAGTTCAGGGAAATGTACAGCGTTCCGCCGTTCAACGGCACCCCGGTGCAGCAACGCCAGCAGTTTGTTCAATGGGCCGTCCAGCGAAAAGGAGGCCAGGACACTTCTGGCAAACGGGTCTACCACTTCTCCAATGCCAATACCGTCGCAGCCGTGGCAATGCTCGAAAAAGCCTCCGGCAAACCCTGGGAGGACCTGCTGAAAGAATATGTAAATAAGCCATTAGGCATAAATGTAAAAATCGGCTGGCCCAATGCATTATCGCCTTCCGAGCCCTGGGGCCATTGGCTGGAATCCGATCGCTATATAGCGCTTGACCCCAAGTACTGGTTCCATATATCGCCGGTGTTTACCGGCGCCGTCGATGCCAATATCAGCATCGGCGACTATATCCGCTTTGTACAGGACGAGCTGAAAGGGCTGCGGGGCGGGAAAGCAGTGCTGGCTCCCCGTATGTATGAAGTAATGCATTACATCTACCCGTTATACAGCTTTGGCTGGACCAACCTCGAAGTAAACGGCAATCATATTTCCGAATCCGATGGTACGGTAGGGCCTTTCTACACCCATGTGGAGATCATCAAGGAGAAAAACATCGCGGTTATCGTGCTTTGCAACAGTGGAGACACCGGCGGCAAAGGGGCTGTTATCAACCTGGCCCGCCTGCTGCGCGAGCGGTATGTTACTTTATAAATTTACCTGTCACCCTGAGCGGGGCCTGCACTGAGCTTGTCGAAGTGTCGAAGGGTGCTTTATTGCTGCTGCTGCATCTGCATCATTTCCAAATGCCGGCGATAGGAGTTCGAAGTGCCGGGCGGCGGGCTGTTCTTACTCGGTTGGGCTACCAGCACGGCCAGTTGCTCTTCAGGCTTTTCACCATTTTCATACGATACCGTTACCCCCACTTCCAGCACATGGCGCGAAGTGCCTTTGTAAGTGCCTTTTACCGGCGATACATCGCTAAAGCTCCTGCCAACGGCCAGGCGAACATGCAAATGACTGGCCAGGCTATTGTTGGTGGGATCAAATCCGAGCCAGCCGTAATAAGGTATATAGGCTTCCACCCAGGCATGGGTCGCGCCTTCGCCGCGCATGCCGTTTTTATTGGGACAGATATACCCGCTCACATACCGCGCGGGGATATTGATCATGCGCAGCATGATCAGCAGCACATGCGCGAAGTCCTGGCATACGCCGGCTTTTAATTTCCATACTTCTTCCAGCGTGGTTTCCACATCGGTGACGCCTTTATCGTATCCGAAGTTTTTATAAACGTATTCGTTTAATATTTTGGCCGCCTGCAAGGGCGTTAGTTTCCCGGTGTCGAGACCGTTGATTATTTTCCGGGCTTCTTCAATGGAGGGAAAGGGTTCGAGGCGGGTAAAATCAAGATAGGGGACTACCTGCTTGGCCTGCAACAGGTGCAGCCACTGTTCTTCCGCGGGGGCCATATCATCCGGCAGGGGTTTGCTTTTTACCTCTACTTCCACCCTTGAATCGATCACCAGCTCCCTGTGCGGCTCTGCATACGAGAAAGAACCTACTTCATTGCCGTAATAGTCTTTGTAAATCTCCACCACCGGTTCGCCCGTGATCGTTAGTTCCTGGCTGATGGGCTCCTGGTATTCATCACGAATAGGAAACAGGATAACCTGGTTGGCGCTGTCTCTTACCGGTTCTTCGTAGGTGTACCTGGTTACATGGTGAATATTGAATCGGGACATGGATTGAGGCGGTTAAAGGTTTTATCAAAAATAGGAATTGTACCGTTAGGTGTAAGCAAAATAATTCTGGTTAAGGGCGATACCGATTTCATACAGCTCTTTTTTTATCACGTTCAGGTATTCATGAAGCCCCTGCTCCAGGATGCTGTCTACCGTTGAATAGTTGACCTTGCTTTTCAACCGGCCCAGCATAAACTCTATTTTGTGATAGCTCTCGGCATGCCGCTCGCTTTTCAGGCGCTCAAAATAACGCTGCAACTGGTTTACCGAGTAAATAGCGGAGCGGGGAAAGTTTTTGTTCAATACCACCTGCTCTACCACGTTTCTTGCTTCAAAACCGCTGCGATAGGTTTTTAA
>DASYCT010000423.1:0-5404 GCA_036500065.1 Chitinophagaceae bacterium
CACTAAAGCCGATGCCGCCGCCCGGCTCCTGGTTGTTTGCGCTGACAGCCTGAAAGTCAACGAAATAAGGGGCGACAGCACCGGCACTATTAAGATCATCGCCGGTCTTAAACGGACCACCATCAGCGACTCGGCGCGCAGCCTGGCCGTGGAACCCGACCTGGTAAGAAAGAAAAGAAAGTTCCAGGCCATTTCCGATGCCCTGTACGATCTGACCCGCTCCGTGGCTTACGACCGGATGAAAATATTCCACCTGCATTGCCCCATGGCTTTCAATGATTCGGAAGACGGCACCTGGATCAGCAACAGCAGCGAAGTGGTAAATCCCTACCTCGGCAGAAAACACCCTAAATTCAAGGATAAAATGATCAGTTGCGGTGATGTGACCGACTCGATCGACTTTACAAAATAGTTATTTTCGATAGCGGGGAGCAGGAAAGAGGGGCCAGGGCACTATTTTGGCGTAGACAAGCTACAACCATAAACCTTTACTGATGCGTCTGTTAAACGATGTTCATAAGGACACGCTCCACAAATTGACGGTCCTGGTAGTGTTGCTTCTCTTTGTCAGCTTTTTAATTCCCATCGGGCAGTCCCCGGTCAATTTATACGCCTCTTTCACCGACGATTTTTATTATTATCTTAAAATAGCGCAAAGCTTCACCCGGGGCGACGGGCTTAGCTATACGTCCCATATTTATACCAACGGCTACCAGCCTTTCTTCCAGTTTTTTATCGTGCTGCTGGTGTACATAGCCCACCTGATCGGTGCACCGGAACTGGTGTTCATTCGCTTTGTTATGGCCCTGGTGTTTATGATCGCTTCGCTGGTGCTGCTCCGGCAACTGCGGCCCCGCGGCTATGCGGCCACGTTTTTTTTCCTGCTCGGGCTGTTTGGCTATTATATCATCAGCTATTCCGGCATGGAATCGTTGTTTATCGTTCCCGTGCTTACTTATTTTGTGTTTAAGCTAAGCACCGGCAGCATCAGTGTCAACCGCGCCGCCCTGCTGGTCGCCCTGGCGTTTTTCATTCGCATTGACTCTTTTGTCATCACCCTGCCCCTGTTTTTTTATTACTTCAGCCAGCATATCCCCCGGCGGGGCCGGAGCGCTATGCTTGCCCCTTTTGTTATCATGGGCCTGCCGGTGGCGCTTTACCTGGGGGTCAATTATTTCCTGTATCATTCCTCTTTTCCCGTCAGCGGGCTTGCCAAAACGGTTGTCAAACTCGGCGGGGTCAACGGCGCCAGTCTCAAATCGTTTGCCTTTTACTTCCCCTACAATGTGTACAATGTAGCGGTTACGGGTCTTTTTATCCTCGTGGCGCTCACGGGCGATTTTAAAGCAAAAAGATATTTCCACCTGCTGGCGCTGGTCACCCTCTTGTTTTATATCCTGACGGCGGTTCGCAGCGATTGGGCGCTCTGGGCCTGGTATTTCTATCCGGTTCCGCCGCTGGCGTTTATGCTGTCGGCACAGGGCGGGGCGCTTTTTTCGGCCCCGAATCCCCGGCTGGCAGGGCTCAACCGGTTTATTTATGCCGCCGCCGCTTTTGCCGCCGTGGTAGTGCTGTTTTCTTTTGTGATATGGGCGTTTTATTCGCTGCCCCTCTATAAGACCTCCTCCGAGGGTGAGGGCAAGGTGGATATTTTGCATATCGGCGGCCTGCACATCAAAGAGTTCGAGGAACATCATAAGGGCGTCTATGCCATGGGCGACCGCGCAGGCATCGTGGGCTATTTGATAAAAAGCCCGCTTATCCAGCTGGAAGGCCTGGTGATGGACAAAGAATATATGAACCGGCTATCAAAAACAGAGAAGCTCTATGACCTGCTTCATGCCTACAACGTGAACTATTATATCGCTTCCAACCCGACGCGGCTGGACGACAGCACCTATGTCGTCAAAGAACCTGCCCAGTCGCATGGTCTTTCGCACCAGATCACCGACACTATCCACTGGAAGATCTGCGATTCGCTCACGTTAAGTTCTAAAGGCGTATTCACCCGGAAGGAAAACGACCGGTTCCAGACCGTTATATTTGAAGTGCCCAGGTAGGGAGTTTTACTTGCAATACTTTTTTCTCATTTCAATCGCGTCCGCCAGCCCGTAATTGGCGGCTTTTTCCAAATCGGCACATGCCTGCGGGACCTGGTTGAGGTGAACGCGGCACATACCCCTGAAATAATAGGCTTTGATGGAGTAATTGGGATCGATGGCAATGGTCTTATCCATGTCGGCGAGGGCCTCCGTGAATTTTTGCAGCATGAACTTCGCCAGCCCGCGCGTGTACACGGCGGCGGTATAGTCGGCCCGCAGCGACACGGCCTTATCGAAGTCGGCCACGGCGGCATAATAGTTTTTCAACTCAAAATTGGAATTGCCGCGATAGAACCAGGCTTCATCGT
The DNA here is from genome assembly GCA_036500065.1 of Chitinophagaceae bacterium. Classification (GTDB taxonomy): domain Bacteria; phylum Bacteroidota; class Bacteroidia; order Chitinophagales; family Chitinophagaceae; genus JACMLD01. The sequence goes on from DASYCT010000423.1 coordinate 2,411, forward strand.
AATCGGGTTTCAGCGAGATAGCCCGGCTGAAATCGGCGATGGCCGAAGCGTATTCCCCGTGGCCGAATCTGGCCATGCCGCGGAAGCCCCAGGCTTTTACCTTATTAGGGTCCAGTTCCAGTACTTTGGTGAAATCGTCGCCCGCCGTGGAATCTTTCAACATAAACTTGGTGAGCCCCCGAAAATACCAGGCGTCGGTATAGCCCGGTTCTATCCCGATGGCGCTGGTAAAGGCGTCGATGGCGCCCTTGTAGTCTTTGGCGGCAAACTTGTTGCCTCCATCTTTATAATACAGCTCGGGCGTTTGCGCGGCGCTTAGCAGCGGCCAGCACAGGGTGAAGAGGAAGACAGTAATAACTACTCTCATACACAGTTATTTGGGCTAAGGTAGAAAAATATGCCTGAAACGGCCGCGAGGAAAAATTGCCTGTGTACAACCTGTGCATGGGTTGAGTACTATTTTCCCCGCCCTCTTTTTTAACAGGACCGGTTTTAGAATGGCATGGTTTAAGTATTTACTACTTAAAAGATTGTTAGCCATGGAAAAGACAATTGCCCAAATACCGAAAATGCTGACTGACCAGTATGCTACCGCGAAGGTTAGGTTTATCAAGGGGGTAGCGTTGAAACAAGCGCCGTATAAAGTTCATGGGCATAAACCCTATCCTCCTGTTTTGCTGCCGCCGCCGCAACATGGGTATATAAAGCCGAGGAAGTATGATTGTTTATAAACGGTTCGTAGTTCCATTGCTTCTCCCACAAACGCCTGTTACTTATGCCGGAACTGTAGAAGGAACGTTAAAGTTTGACTTGCACAAAGCATCAACCCGCTTTTTTTCGACAGATGGACCCGGATACCCATCCAACAGTCTTACTTTTAAGTTGTTCCAAACCGATCCGCCAAACAATGCTGTTCCTGCGCTATGCCATACTACTGTCTTTTGTACTGGGGTGGACGGCCATGGCGCAAGGCAGACCGGCAGCGGATACCACAAAATACCATATTATCATCCCCGGACTCGACCCGGTCGTCAGCAGCGATTCGGCCACCTGCGTGATTCCGTTTAGTCGTGCGGGCAACCTGATCCTTATCAGGGCCAGGGCCGACACGACGGACGGCAATTTTGTGCTGGACACGGGCGCCCCCGGGTTGGTGCTAAACCTGACCTATTTCCGGCAATACAGCCAGCTGCCCGACCAGGACGGGGAAGACGGGGGCATCACCGGCACCGTCAACCAGGGCACCCACGTGATGGTCGACAGCTTTTCGCTTGGCGGCATTCATTATTATCACACCGAAGCCGATCGGATCAACCTGGGACATATCGAAAACAGTAAACACATCAAGATACTTGGCCTGCTTGGCATGCAGCTCTTCAAATCGTTTGAAATGATCATCGATTATGAAAAAGGCCTGCTCTACCTCCACCTGGTCCGCAAAAAAGAAGCCGCCACCTACAAAAGCGAACTGCTCCGCGACACCAGCGCCTACCGCACCGTGCCGATTGAATTGGCGGACGATAAGATCATCGCCTATGGCGAAACCGCCGGGAAGCGGTTGAAATTCGTGATCGACTGTGCTGCAGAATCGAACGTGCTCGACAGCCGCCTGTCCAACAAGATACTCGAGCACGTGGTGGTCAGCGGGCGTGTACTGCTTAGCGGAAGCGGGACCACCAAAGTGGAAGCCCTCACGGGCAACCTCGAAGACATCCGGATTGGCGGCGATAAAATATTCCGGCTGCCGGTGTTGATCACCAACCTGGAAAAAATGTGTTTTTCCTATAACAACTGTATCGACGGCATGCTGGGTTTTGATTTTCTGTCGTTGCATAAAATAGGGTTTAACTTTGTATCTCACAAAATGTATATATGGAAATAAGGAACATCATCGCGACCCTTCGTAAAAACGCAGGCTTTTGCCTGTGCGCGCTGGCGATCCTTTGCTTTGTACCTGCCGCCGCACAGCCCCCCGCCTCGGTAAAAAGCTACGGCATCTGGAACGGTAAAATGCGCATCGAGCTGAGCCGTAACATCACCGGTGCATCACTGGACAGCTTTATCACCCAATTCAATCTTTCCGGCATCGGACTGGTAGGGTTGCTGCAAAAACACGATGGCGACTCGCTCGAAAAACTCGGCTGGCAGGTAGAAAACTCCAATAAAGGGAGTTTCCTCATCAGCAAGCGGCTGGCCGGTCCTGATTGGGCGGCCTCGCCTGACAACCGGATCTTACTTACGGAGAAGCATCCTTCGCTGAATGAATTGTTTCCTGCCGATAACAACGGCATAGTCTATGGCTACAACCGGTTTAAAAACAAATACCCTTTTGCCATAAATGATTCGGTCGTCACTTTCTTCCTGCGCAGCCACCAGGGCAAGGGCAGGGTATTGCTGGCCGGCAGCTTTACCGGCTGGCAAAACGGAGCCCTGCGCATGCAGCCCACCGATAGCGGTTGGATTGCGCAGGTAAAACTGAAGCCCGGTAAATACTGGTATAAATTTATCATCGATGGCGGCTGGACGACCGACCCTGATAACCAGCTCATGGAAAACGACGGCAGGGGCAATGTCAATTCGGTGTACTACAAAACCAATACATTGTTTACGCTTAACCAGTACGGCGATGCCCGGAGAGTGTACCTGTCGGGTAGCTTCAACAACTGGAAATCGAACGACCTGCCGATGATCAAAACGTCCACGGGCTGGCAACTGCCGCTGTACCTGGCCAGCGGCACCTATACCTATCGTTTCGTGGTGGATGGCAACAACTGGATGACAGACCCGGCCAACCCCGTTAAATTTCCCAATGAGTTACATGATTATAATTCCGTGGTGCGCATCGGCAAGCCCCACCCGTTCAGCCTCGCAGGCTACGGCAACGCGCGGCAGGTCATGCTCGCCGGTTCTTTTAACAACTGGCGCGACTACGAATTGCCGATGCTTAAAACGGACGGTGGATGGCAATTGCCCTATACTCTTGGCGGCGGCAAC
>DASYCT010000424.1:0-25134 GCA_036500065.1 Chitinophagaceae bacterium
AGGCCGGTCTCAAAATCACCGGTGGGGGCATGCTTTCTTTTCTTCAGTTCGTCGTTCCATAAAAAGCGGCAGATGCTGAACAAATACGTACTTAATTGCGCCGTAAGGATAAAACCGGGTTTCCCGGCCTTCCTGCATAAAATAATCAACGCTTCCTGGAAAATATCTTCGGCATCCTGCGCAGTACCGCCCCTGGTCAGCACCAGCTTTCGCATCATAGGGAAATGCTTATACAGGACTGTCAGCGCCCGATCGCTCTTACCGTCGCGTATCAGTTCGATGATCTTTTGATCATTCATTGTAGTAGCTTTTATAGTAAATGGCTGAAACCGGGAAAGGTCACCCCGGCTGGCGGGTATTTTCAAGAAAAAGGGAGTTATTTTTTAAATGAGTCGTCATCCCCCTTGTATTCGAACCAGTTAAACCGGGCTTTATTAAAGGAAGGCTTGCCCGAAGAAGTGGCGTACAGGGCGTACATGCACCCTACAAATCCCCCGGCCACGGCAGTGCTCAGGAATTTTGCATCTACATCGCCCTTCAGCAATACCCATTTGCCACCCTCGTCCGAATAATAAAATGAATAGACAGCTCCATTGGCCGTTATTTTCAGCTTCTGATCTTTTAGCAACCGGCTGATATTTTTTGAAGCCAGCAGTTCGGGTGCATCGGCTGCATGCGCATTACCGGGACCTTTATACAATTGCAAAACGGGCAGCCCGTTTTGCACGGACTGGCAAAGAAAGTAGTAGTGGTTTTCATTTTGAAAAATCAGCAGGCCCGCTTTTTCATTCTCCGCTGCTGCCGAGAAGGTTAAGGAGATGGCGGCCTGTCCTTTTGCATGTGCCTGCCGGAAACCAATAAAAGACGGATTTTCTTTTCCCGAACAGGTTTGCGGCCTGACCAGCATATCGAGCCCGCCCCTTTTGTTGTTGAGCGTGTACCAGGGCATGGTAACGGTTCGTAAAAAACTATAGCGCATATTAAGCGGACCGACCTTGAACGCATCCCTGAAATAATAATTACCGCTGAAACCATCTATGGGATTTTTGACTGCGGCCCCGGGCATGGTCCAGGTATACGGCACGGCTGCATCGGCCGGTAAGATTTCCGGCCAGCCATCCTTCCATTGCATCGGCACCATAAACGTTTCCCGGCCGGTATTATACAAATCACCCGAATAAGGACGGCAGCCAAGAAATACGGCATACCAGCGTCCATCGGGTGTAGACACCATATCTGCGTGACCGGTAGAAGTGACGGGATATTTCCGGTCGGGGTTCAACTGCCGCTGCGTAAGTACGGGGTTTTTCTGGTAGGGCTCATACGGACCATCCACAGTCTTGCTGCGAAAGACCACCTCCGAATGCTTGTACTCCGTTCCGCCTTCCGCGCATAACAGGTAATAATAACCGTCTTTCTTAAAAAGATGCGGCCCTTCGATCCACCTCGGTTTTTTGGTGATATCCGTCCCCCCGTTTACCAGTATCGTCTCTTCACCGGTGGTCTTTAGCCCCGCTTCATCGAAGGCATACAGGCGTATCGTGGCATGCCCCGGGTACAGCGGCTTGTTATCCGGGGGACTACTGTTAAAAACGATATATGCCTTATCATTATCGTCGAAAAACAATGAGGGATCAATACCCTTTACCTGTGGCAGCCATGCAGGATTGCTCCATGGACCAGAAGGGTTTTTGGCAGTGACAACAAAGTTTCCTGCCTTGCCTACCAGCGTGCAAACGAGATAGAACGTCCCCTTGTGATAGCGGATGGTCGGTGCAAACAATCCCATCGATACACCCAGCCCCGACAGGTCCAGTTGTTCCGGCCGGTTGAGCGCAGCGCCGATGGGCTGCCAGTTGACCAAATCCGTACTGTGAAAAATCAGCAGGCCGGGATAATAGGAGAACGAAGAATTGACGAGATAATAGTCTTTACCTACCCGGCAGATGCTCGGGTCCGGGTAATACCCTGCCAGTATGGGGTTGGTAATTGTCGTCTGCGCCGATGAAGGCTGAAAGCAGGACAGGAAAAAGAAAAGGATAAAGCAACCGGTTGTTCGTTTCATTTATAAATATACCATTTTACAGGCACTCCCCTAAGCAGTTCCTTCCATCAGTTTCCTGGCCTGCAGCAAACGGTTGTAATAGGTATCGTACACCGGCCGTCCCCGGTTGGCCTTCAGCACTTCCAGGTGGCTTTGTACAAACTGCGGCACATTCATTATCCGGATGCCGGGTTCCAGTTGAAGGGTAGCAGGCAACGAAGCAGTCTTAAAAAATGCTTCCAGTGTGTATATCTGGTCGTCGGTAACAGGCATGCACAAAGATAGTAAGCAGGGGCATACGGTAGACAAAATCCTGAAGGACCGAAAATGATTATCTTTAATGCTTCACTTAACCCAATTGAATTATGAGTTTGGACAACCAGGCGCTCTTGCTCAGACGATGTACTTTATGGTCGGACCTTTCGGAAGAAGAATATGCAGAACTGGATGTCCTCGACAATTATAAGGAGGTAAAAAAAGGCGATTATGTGTACTTTGAAGCCTTTAACCACAATGTCATTTATTTTATCAAGCAGGGACATATCCTGTTGGGGAAAATAGATGATTCGGGCGCCATCCTGACAAAAGACATCTTAAAGCCCGGTGATTTCTTCGGCCAGTTTATTCTCGAAAAAAATAATCTCGACGGCGAGTTTGCCCAGGCCATCAAAGCCGACATAAGCCTTTGTTCGTTTACCATTGAAAAGTTTATCAGCCTGCTGAAGAAAAATCCGAAGATATCGATCAAATACAGCAAGCTGGTGGGCCTCCGGTTAAAGAAGTTTGAAAACAGGCTGATGAATATTATTCAAAAAGATGTACGCGCCCGGCTGCTCTCGTTCCTGCGTGATTTGCTGGCGGAAAACAGCAGCAAGGCAATTATCATCAACGATGTGGCCGTTATTCCCAACTATCTTACACAGGATGAAATCGCGCAGCTTATCGGCAGCAGCCGTCAAACGGTCACTACCCTGCTGGTACAGCTAAAAGAAGAAGGCCTGTTTGAATATGCACGCAGGGAAATGCGTTTCCTGCATGCCTCGAAGAATTTCTCTCCCGTCAGCAGCTATTAAGAAGTTTGTTGGATAACTATGGGTCGTTGCCCCCGTCCCATCGGGACGTTTCGTAGGTAGCCCATCACGAATAAATCCGCCTTTCTACCTACCAGACGTCCCGATGGGACGGGAGAATCTGTTATCGTTCTACGGCCCCCAGTAATTCCCCGAAAGCAACAGCAGGCCGATCATCTTAATGCTGTTGTCGTAATAATCAAACTGGTCGAGGTCAAAAGAAACGGTATAATCCCATAAGCTGTTCAGCCAGGCCTGGTTATCACCGCTCACCATGGCCGAAACCGCAAATGATGCAATAAAGCTCCCGGCCTCAAAATAACGTCTGGGCAGGTCATTACCGCCCAGGCTATAGCCCGCGGATATATTATCGGGGATATCTTTTGTAGTGCCGCGCACCCACCGGTTGATCTTTTCCACCATCGATTTCGATCGCCCGTCTCCGTAAAGAATAAAATCGGTGGCAACACGCCAGGGAACACGGCAGGCATTGTAATTATAAGCTCCGTCGTACTTTGATTCCAAATAATGCGCACGTGCAGGGACAGGTTTCTTGTTAACATGTTGGATAAAATCGGGAACAAGCCCTGCATCGGGGCTAAAATCAGCCTGCATCCGGTGAAAAAGCCGGTAGCTCGCATCGACTACCCTGTTCCAGCTTGTATCATCCCCCGCTTTTGCAAACGATTTAAAATGCGCCGGCATAAAATCGGAGCTGCGCATATCAAAATAATCTTTGCTATCGGCTTCTATATCATTGCCAAGCAAAACAGAGAACGTCTGCCGGTTGACTTCCTGTTGCAGGATAGCGCTTATCATACCGCGCGCTTCCTCCCGGTAATTGATCGCCCCCGCACTGCCCCATTGCCGGTCGGCCAGCAATAGCGACCAGGCGATGTCCATATCTCCGTCGGTAGCCGAACCACGGTCAAGGTCACGGCAGTTCTTTGTCTGTGCCCATGCCATCAGGTACGGGCTCTTCCTGCTTGGATGCGCTTTATAATAACGAAAAAGACCGTCGTAGGTCGTCTTTGCGGCCGTGTCGAACCCCGCCATCATCGCAACGATGATCATTCCATAACCCTGCCCTTCCGACACACATTGCTTGCCCGGAAGTTCGTACCATATATAATACTGTCCCGGCCCACAATCGTCGTTGACATAGCGTTCCTTCCAGGCGGTATAAAACGAGCGAACACTGTCATCCATTCGTTGTTGTGAAATATGGGAGGGTTTGATAACCCCGGGGTAATACACCGTATGTTGCGGAAAAGGCCGTGCGGGAGCCTGGCCCAAAACAAAACCCGTATAAAAAATTCCCGCCAGCAGGCATTGAATAAAACGCATCGTATAAGATAGTTAAATTATTCCACTTAATTTTACCCTGTCAAACCGAAACACATGAAATGGAATGCAGGCCTCTACGACCAGTCACACGATTTTGTATCCATGTATGGCAAAGCCATCTTATCGTACCTGCATCCCCAGCCGCAGGAACGCATTCTTGACCTCGGTTGTGGCACCGGCGATCTTACCCACGAAATAATGGTTGCCGGCGCCAGCGTAATTGGCGTAGACAGCTCTTCTTCCATGATACAAAAAGCCCGGGAAAAATACCCCGATTTAACGCTTGAGGTAATGGATGCACGCACCATGCAGTTCAACCAGCCCTTCGATGCCGTCTTTTCCAATGCCGTATTACATTGGATACCCGAGAAGGAAAAGGTAATCGCACGGATCTATGCCCTGCTCAGCAACGAGGGAAGGTTTGTAGCCGAATTTGGCGGTAAGGGAAATAATGCCAGCATGTTAGCTGGTTTAAAAGACGTATTGATACGCCGGGGATACAGCAGCCATGCCACGATAAATTGCTGGTATTATCCTTCCATCGGCGAATATGCTACCGAACTGGAAAAACAATCCTTCCGCGTCACCCGTGCAGAACATATCGATCGACCCACCCCGCTGAAAGGAGAAAACGGTATGCGCGACTGGTTCCTGATGTTTGGTGAATACCTCTTTTCCGGCATTTCCGAAACCGAAAAATTATCCATTCTCGACGAAGTGCAGCAACGCCTTGCTCCCGCTCATTATATCGATGGCACCTGGTATGCCGATTATAAACGGATAAGAATCGTTGCCGTAAAGGAATAAAGCAAAACCCCACAGGCTCATTGGCCGGGAGAAGCATGTCTACCGGCGATTACATGGAGGGTGTTACCACAGGCCAGCCGTCTTTATCCCATTGCATGGTTTCGATGCGCAGCTTGGAGCGGCCCTTATCTGCCGCATCATAACCGTGAAAGATCAGGTAATCCTTGCCGTCGAACGTATACGCACCATTATGGCCCACGCCATACCAGTTCTTATCCCCTTCCAGCAGTGGCGTACCGCCGTTGAATTTCATATCGACGCCTTTTTTATCGAAATAAGGACCGGTGACGCTTTTACTGCGGCCTATCACCATCTTATAGGTGCTTTTCTCGGCGCGGCAGCAATAGTCCCAGGAAACAAAGAGATAATAATACCCGTTTTTCTTAAAGATAAACGGTGCTTCGATGGCGGCATTTCCCGCCAGTGTATCGGCCAGGCCGAAATCCCGGGGCCTCGCGGCAATGGTGTACCATTCCTCCGGCTCAGCCACGGACAACATATCGGGCGACAGCTTCACCAGCTTGATACCGTTCCAGAAGGAGCCAAACGCCAGCCAGGGCGTATTGTTATCGTCCACCACGAGATTAGGATCAATCGCATTCCACATATCCCGTCCCGGCACCGACTGGACGACTTTACCATGATCTTCCCATTTGAATTCCGGGGAAGACGGGTTTAATGTTTTATTGGTAGCCACCCCGATGACAGAGGTATTTTTTCCAAAAGCAGAACAGGCATAGTACAAATAATACAGCCCGTTGTGATAGCTGATGTCCGGCGCCCAGATATGGCCCCTGAAACCCGGCACCGCAGCCACTGCCCAGGCGGGTGCGGTAGCAAATACCTGTTTTTCCTTTTTCCAGTTCTTCATGTCGGGAGACGACCATACTGAAATACCAAAACCGGTATGAAAGATATAATACAGGCTATCCTGTTTTATCATAACGGGGTCGTGTACCGAAATAAGCGGTTGCTGTGCATAACCTTGCAAGGCAAGCGACAGGAACAACAGCAGCAGGAAATTTTTCATCACGGACTGTCTTTAAGTTTATAAAAGTTTTACCCGCAACACGGTCAGCGAATAAGCCGCTGCAAGAAGGTTCAGTTGCTTTCCCTTTGTTTCAATAACGGATTCAACCGGCGCCACCTTTTGAGGTTCGGCAAAGGAATTTACACTGTACAGGTTGTCGCTCTTTATTACCGTGAGCTTACCCTGCGGGGCCAGTTTTTTTATCCCCTCCAGCAATAAGGTATTGGATTGCTCTTTGGCGGAGGCATTGACCAGCTTTACGATCAGTTCTTTGGTAGTAGTGTCCAGGCAGGCAGTGGCATAAAGGCTGTCCTGCCCTGCCACCGCTTCGTTGCCCAGGGTGATAGGCACTACCTTATTGCCTTTATTAAGTGAAAATAATTTCTGTACATAATAATCGGGCGTGCCATAAGATTGCAGGTTATTTACCCAGATAAGATCCGGCGTCCATTGCCACCCGTCTATATGGGCAAACAGCGGCGCATAGGAGGCCATGCAAACCACGTCCGCATTGCGCTCAAGACCGGTCATAAACGCCGCTTCTGAAAGCGCGGTGAGCCAGCAGTTTTTATTGTCCACGCTCACTGTTTTATCGCTCTGTGCGGCATATTCGCCCCCGAATATTTTCGAGCCGTTGCGCGGATAGTTATCATAACGGCGGGCATTGCTAAGAAACCATTCCGGTTTACGGTAGTAATGTTCATCGATAATATCGGCGTTCATCTTGCGCAGTTCGCCATTGAGATAGTCAAACCGTTCGCCGTTGGGGTCGGTACCCGAACTATTGACCAGCTTGAAATCGGGATATTTTGCCTTGATGGCTTTTGTAAATACGCGCAGCCGTTCGAGGTATTGCGGTCCCCAGTTTTCATTTCCCACGCCCATCATCTTTAAATGGAACGGGGCGGGGTGTCCCATATCGGCCCTTATCTTACCCCAATGCGTATTGACATCGCCGTTGGCGAATTCTATCAGGTCGAGCGCATCCTGCACATAAGGATCGAGATCGCTCAACGGCACTACTTCGGCGCTGTTGAACTGGCAGGCCATCCCGCAATTGAGAATAGGCAGGGGCTCGGCGCCGATGTCCTCGGCCAATTGGAAGTATTCAAAAAAGCCGAGGCCGAAGGTCTGGAAATAATCAGGTGTCGGCCGGTGGGGGAATTCATTGTTCCAGCGGTTCATAATCAACTGCCGGTCTTCGATAGGGCCAATGGTTTTTTTCCATTGATACCGTTGTGCAAGATCGAAGCCCTCCACGATACAGCCACCGGGAAAACGGATAAAGCCGGGTTTCATATCCGCCAGCAGTTGTATCATATCGGCACGCATGCCGCCGGGCCTGTTTTTCCAGGTATCACCCGGGAACAGCGAAACCATATCGAGGTCAATCACCCCATCGCCTTCAAACCAGATATTCAGGCTTGCTTTCAATTCGGTAGCGCTGGCGACAAAACTCACCGACTGTTTTTTCCAATCGGCGCCGGTGATACCGGTCGTTACGTTGGCATTACCAATAGACTCGTTCTTCGCGTTCACCAGCTCCACATGCATTTTTATGTTTTCGGGCGACTGGCGGTACATAAACGAAAAATCATACTTCACCCCGTTCTTAATGCCCATGCCCCGGAAACCTTCATTGTTAAGACCGATGCTGCCCATCGTGTTGTGATGCAGGGTCACCCGCAGGAAACGCGGATTGGCCGCATCGACATGCCCACGGTTCAGCACCAGGAAATCACCTTCGGTCTCCGGCTTGCCCAATATCTTCCAACCCATCATCGGCCGGTTGAATTCAAAGGAGCGGTTTTTTACCAGTTCGCTGTAAATACCTCCATCCGCACCCATATTGATGTCTTCAAAAAAGATACCCCACATCGTGGGTTGAATATCGGCTTTCGGTTCATTTACTTTTACTGAAAGTACGTGTTGGCCCTGTGCAGCCACAAATAAAAAACAGGCAGCTACCATTCCAATTATCAACTTGTTCTTTTCCATACTGATTTATTTTATAAGACTGCTTTTAAAAGATCCTGTTATTTTCCAGCGGCCTTTATTTCAAAACATTTCAATTTTTCATCGTTTACCCCCGCCACGAGTATTCTTTTATTTCCCGCCGTGCGCATTATTTTCAAACTTTTTACATCACCGTCGATGATAAACCCGCTTTTAACCGGCGGCACCGCGCGAAATCCTCCCTTGCCATCCCCCTCCAGCAGCAGGCCGTAGGAGGCGTCGAAACACCCGGTCATCACGTTATTCTGGTATTCGTTGCCGGCTATCAGCAAATCGATATTCCCATCCCCGTTGATATCCTCCGCGATGATGGCGTTGACAGGCGCGAACTGGGCGGCTACCGGGAGCGTGTGAACGGCAAACTTTCCATTGCCGAGATTTTCCAGCCAGGCGCTGCCGGTCGTTTCACAGTCCAGCTTTGTCATCCCCGTGGTAGTAAGACCTCCCAGCAGTTCGTTCATGGTCACTTTGGCGTAGTCCGCATACAACAGGAATTTCTTTTTGACACCCGGCATCTGCTCGGCCAGCATATTCCTGTCGGCCCAGGGAAACAACTCATACTTATCCCGGTTGTTCTTTACATAATTCGCTGAAATTAAATCCATCGAACCGTTACCATCAAAATCTTTTGCATAGAGCTCCATCGGTCTGCCGGGAGCGATATGCCAGTCATTGTTCCAGCCCATATTGCCAACAACATAATCGATGTCGCCATCGTTATCGATGTCCACGGCCTGCAACGATCGCCACAGCCCGGTCATATTCGTCAACCCCGTTTGGGAAGTCACTTCTTCCAGCTTTTTACCCGTATTCTTAAAAAAACGTACCGGCATCCATTCCCCGCAAAGGACCAGGCCCGGCTTTTTATCATTATTGAAATCCGACCATACAGCCGATGTTATCATACCGGGATAAGCCAATTCGGGGCAAACCTCCTGCGTGACGTCGGTAAACCTGCCGTGGTTGTTTTGTAAAAGATAACTGCGGGGTATAGAAGGAAACCGCGCCGATGATACCCTGCCACCGATAAAAATATCCATATCACCGTCGCCGTCATAATCACCCACGGCGATTGCCTGGGCGATGCCGGTCACTCCCGGAGGGATGGCCGCTTCGTCCAGCGTGAAATTTCCTTTGCCATCGTTTATATACAGCCGGGGATGGTTATAACCTGAATCCATTCCAAGCTCCGTACTGCCGGTAGTGATCAGCAGGTCGAGATCCTTGTCGCCATCCACATCGATAAACGCCGCCCCGATATCCTCTTCTCTTTTCTGCCCGGCAAGTATATCCTTTGCCAGGAAACTGCCGTCCTTCTGCTGGATCGCTATTTTTCCCGGTTGCCCCGCAGCGCCACCCACAAAAAAATCCATGAGCCCATCGCCATTTACATCACCGGTTGCCAGCGGCGGTCCCAATTGGGAATACTTCTGCGGGAGCAGGCGCTGGTAGCCAAAATCAAAAAAAGGCGTTTCGTCGTGTTTGAAATCAATCGCCGCCGGGATAGCAGTAAAGAGCGTTCGGGTGGCTATTTCAGCAAGTGTATCTGCCGCCCGGGCTTTTGCATGATCCAGTGTAAGCAACTGGTTGGCTTTTACACCGTATTCGGTTTCCGATTTATCGTCGGGCCATACCACTTTCAGCGAATCGATGCTTGTTTGACCGGACAGCCCGAAGTGCGGGCGGTTGTCTACCGAAGAAGAATAACCCCGTACCGGGTATTGTTCGATGAATTGAATGCCGCCCTTGTTGTACAAGGTGATTTTAGCGCCTATACCGGCGGTATTCAGGCTATCGCCTTCCAGGCGGAGCGTAAGAAAATTATTACTGCTGTCGGCAATCGATTGCCGCGTTTCATTTTTCCATACGAATGCTTCCTGGTTCATGTTGTTGACCACCAGGTCCAAATCGCCGTCATTGTCAAGGTCGGCATACAGCGCCCCATTCGATACCGATGGCGTCGCCATCCCGCAATCCCCGGTGCTGTTGGTAAACGTGAGATCGCCGTTGCTGCGAAACATATAATTATTCAACTGCACCCTGCCGCAGGCATCCAGCCGTTCCCGTAATGTTTCCAGGGCTTTTTTATCCATGCCCTGCTGTTTGGCATCCCCAAAACCATACCCGCCCTGGTGGAGGTCCCGGCGGTAGTAGACATAATCGTTGTTGGTCAAATCCTTTTCAAGCCCGTTGGTGATATGCATATCCTTCCAGCCATCGTTGTCGAAATCGGCAATCAACACGCTCCAGCTCCAGTCTGTTTCCGCCACACCCGCCAGTTGACCGATTTCGCTGAAAAAGGGTTCGGATTTATTATTAAAAGAACGGTTGCCGTTGTGCAGTTGCAGCATATTCCGCGTAAACTCCGGTTCATAGCCCATCCTTCGTTCCATATCGTATTTCTCCGGCCCCACGCCTGAAAACATCATCTTCTTTCGTTCATTTGTTTCCGGCAGCATATCCAGTACCGCCAGGTCCGGCAATTGATCGTTGTTGATATCGGCGGCATCCACGCCCATGCTGTTATAGCTCTGGTGCCGCAGCGACCGCGAAATACAATTGGAGAAAGTACCGTTCTTATTATTCAGCCAGAGCAGGTCATTGCCGATATAATCATTGGCCACATAAATATCCGGCCAGCCATCGTTGTTAAAATCCGAGATGGTAACGCCCAGCCCATACCCGTCTTCTTTGATCCCCGCTTCTTTGGAGACATCCTTAAAATACGGGTGGTTGGTGCCCGGCCGGATGCCCATATTGCGATAGAGCTTGTCCGCCGCCGGTGAATTGCCGCTGGTATCTTTCGGAACAACGGCATTGGGATAATCATTGTACAGGCGGTGGTTTAAAAGATACATGTCAAGCCGACCATCTTTATCATAATCGAAAAATGCCGCCTGTGTGGAATAGCCCATATCATCCAGCCCGTATTCAGCCGCTTCTTCTTTAAAACGAAGGTTGCCCTGGTTGATAAACAACAGGTTCTTTCGTTTCTCCGGCTGGCGCGAGCCCGACACGCATACATAAATATCAGGCAGCCCGTCGTTGTTAATATCCACGACACTGACACCGGTGCACCATGCGCTGGTCTGCACTCCGGCGCTTTGTGTAATATCTTCAAATTTAAAATCGCCTTTATTAAGATACAGCCTGCAGCTCACCTGGCTGCCGCAAAAAAATATATCCTGCAAGCCATCGTTGTTGAAATCGCCAACCGCGACCCCCGCGCCGATATACATGTATTCGTTGGTATAAAAATTAACGGAATCACTTTCGGTGACTTTGTTGTTGAAATCAATACCGGTATGACTCTTATCCAGCAGGGAGAAATGAAAATCACTTTTACCTGCGGCGGAGGAGGTATTGCAGTCCTGGAACAGGACCAGGCATAACAACCCTGTTATAAAGGAAGAAGTGTACAATAGCATTGTACGTTCCTTTATAGTTTCCCGGTTAGCCGATAACTGCTGTCTTACAAGACTCATGTGTTAATATTTCTTCTTACCCCAGGTGGCCGTGCCCACATTGTCCAGGCCGGTAAAAATGATGCTGTTTCGTTCGTTCTCCCAATCCCATCCTTTCTGTATAAATACGTTCTGCGTGGTGCCATTGCTCCATTTTAATTGCATCCAGGGTGCGTTGTAGGTCCAGGTGCTGCCGGCATCACCGTTCAGCGTACCGTTGGCCCCGATGGTCAGCGATACCGCTACCTGCATATCGGGCAATACCTGCTGGTCGCCATAGCCCGGCACTACACGATAGTTCAGCACGATCTGTTCCCAGCTGCCTGCCAGTGAATCTTTCGGCAGCACGCTGTTGTCTTCCCAGGCATATCGCTCGGGCGATACAATCGGCCAGCCGTCGGCCGTCCAGAATATTTTGCGCACATGCAAATCCATATAATTGCTGTTCACACCCGGCCTTGCCTGGTTGCCCATGTAATACTGCCCGTTGCCGTCATCAAACACACCGCAATGCGCTGTTCCCTGCCAGCCGCCATGACCCATGAACTGGTAGGGCGCCTCAATCATAGGGCCGTGATCGATATTGGTATTGGCGTCGACCCCATTGTAATCCAAAAACGGGCCGGTGGGATTATCCGCCCTGCAAACACGGACATTGTATTTTGTTTGCAGCCAGTCGTACGAAATAAAGAGGTAATATTTATTCAATGTTGGGTTGTAAATAATTTCAGGGCCTTCGATATTGCCGTTGTACTGGCCGGAGGTAAACCCGCGATTGGCGATACGTACCCCTTTGTCTCCCCCCACGGCGGAAAGACCGGTAGTGGGGTTTAGTTTAACAATATAAATGCCATCCCATGCCGAGCCGTAGTACATGTATTGATCGCCACTGTTGGTAACGACCACCGTGGGGTCGATGGCGTTTGTCTGCGTGGTATTGTCATTTTTTGAAACCACGACCAGGCCTTTCTCCGTCCACGGGCCTTCGGGATTCGTCGCCGTCGCCAACCCGATAACGCTCAGGCGGCCAACGTTACTGGCCAGCGCATAATAACAACGGTATTCGGTGCCCATCTTCATCACGTAAGGCGCCCACAATCCATTGTTAGGAACACCGCCCGAAGTAGTAATGAACTGGGAGCCCATCGTGGGCAACCCGTTGAATACCCAACCCACGAATTGCCATTGCACCAGGTCTTTTGATTTTCGTATCTGTATGCCGGGGGGAGGGGTAATACCGTATCCCACATCGGTACTATAACAATAATAATAATCCCCGAATTTTTTAATAGATGGATCGTGCACATTGTACGAGCCCCATTTCTGGTACATCGAAAAAGGCGCCACGTCGGCATAGGTATCGTGAATGGAAGTAATGTCGAATGCTGCGGGGGTAGTGCCTGTGGTATCTGTGGGACCGCCGCCACTGCCGCTATTCCCGCTTGATTTATTACAGGAATACATAGTGCCCGCTGCCAGGAACAGGCAGACACCGATAATGACACGATGATAATTTGTTTTCATACAACTGCTATTTTAATTCCAGCACCACTACGGAAGCAGGTGGTAATTTCACCTGTATGGTATTTCCCTTTATACCAGCGGCGCCAAAAGGAACCGGTTTAATCTTTTCAGGGTCGTCGAATGTGTTATGGTCCTGCAGGTGCGCGGAGGCCAGTATCCTTCCGGTAACCGATTTATATACAACTTCGCCGGTACTGATCGTCACCTGCTGTTCTTTACTGCTGTTGATATTGACCAGCGAGATATGGGTCAGCCCATTTTTATCTTTCGAAGCCGATACCGACACCGAAGGCAATGCATCCTTGCCGTTGCTGTACATATCACTGGTCACCGTCACCGGGATCTGCGTTGCGTCCTGGTGTACGTTGTACATCTCCATCACATGATAAGTCGGCGTCAGGATCATCTTCTCCTTGTTGGTGAGGATGACCGCCTGCAATACGTTGATGGTTTGTGCAAGACAGGCCATGCGCACCCGGTCGCAATGATTATTGAAAATATTAAGGGTCACACCGGCTATCATGGCATCGCGCATCGTGTTCTGCTGGTACAAAAACCCCGGGTTGGTGCCCGGTTCCACATTGTACCATCCTCCCCACTCATCCACCACCAGCGCTATTTTCTTTTTGGGATCATATTTATCCATGATGGCGCTGTGCTTTGTGACCAGTTCTTCCATGCTCAGCGCCGACTTCATCGTAGCAAAATATTGCTGTTCGTCGAAGTCCGTAGCAGAGCCTTTATTGTTCCAGTCCACAAAGGAATAATTGTGCAGGGCCACCGCTTCCAGCAAAGAAGAAGGAATATCGCGCATCATCACTTCGGTCCAGTGGTAATCGGCGGAATTGGCGCCGGAGGCAACACGAAACAAATGATCGCTGTTGTTCCAGTCGGTCATGAACGTGGCGTAACGCTTATAAATATCCGCGTAATATTCCGGGGTCATATTGCCGCCGCATCCCCATGCTTCGTTGCCCACGCCCCAGAATTTTACATTCCAGGGAGCATCCCGCCCGTTTTGCCGTCTCCATTTCGACATAGGGCTAACGCCGTCAAAATTGACATACTGCACCCATTGGATCAGTTCTTCCACCGTGCCGCTGCCCACATTACCAGCGAGGTAAGGATCGGCGCCGATGCGCTCACACATATTCAGAAAATCGTGCGTGCCGAAACTATTGTCTTCCGTTACCCCTCCCCACCACTTATTGACCATCGCGGGCCGGTCTGCTTTTGGCCCTACCCCGTTTTTCCAGTGATAGGTATCCGCGAAACAGCCTCCCGGCCAGCGAAGCACCGGCACTTTCAGTTTTTTCAGGGCCGCTATGATGTCATTGCGGACCCCGTCCGTATTGGGAATAACCTTGTTGGTATCACCTACATAAAAACCGCCGTAGATGCAATGCCCGAGGTGTTCGGCAAAATGACCATAAATGTTTTTGCTGATGCTGTACTTTGCCGCCCCCGTTTGAAGGGTCACCGATGCCTGTTGGCTAAACAGGTAGCCAGGTAAGCATACACAAATAAGTAGCAATAGCCGGGAGAGTCGGATCATTTTAATGTTTTTTTTCGTTTGATAATCTTTCCACGGATTCCCTTCAAAGGCCTTCGACAAGCGCAGGCTGACCATCATTCCGATGTCATCCCGTGCTTGTCGAAGGAACTTGTAAAGGGTTGTCGCAGATTATCAAATATCGATCAATACGTCGGATTTTGTTTAAACCCGGGATTATTATCAATCTCGCTCTGGGGTATCGGGAAAAATTCTTTTCCGGGGAGATAACTGTTAAACTCCGGGTCTCTCAGCTTCAGCTGGGCCAGCCTGGTAGCATCCGACAACCATCCCCAGCGGCGAAGATCGTCAAAGCGGTGTCCTTCCAGGCCAAATTCGACCTCGCGTTCATGCGACAGTTGATCCCTCATTTGCTGTTGCGTCATGCCGGGCTTTATGGTCGCCAGGTCCTTCATACCCGCACGGGTCCTTACCTGCTGGATATAAGGATATGCAGCCGCTGTCTGATTGGTTTCGTTGAGGCATTCTGCATACATCAGCAATACATCGGCATACCGCATGAGGCGGTCATTGATGGCCGAGCGCCAGATCAATGCAAACTCATCGGGCACGCTTCCGTCGCCGTTTTCGTATTTAGCAGAAAACACATCATTCAGATCGTTCGGGCTGGCAGCATAATAGGTACTGAATAACTGTCCGTATAGCATTAACCCCGGTTTGTTGTGGTACAGGGTCACATCCTGGCGGGGGTCGTCCAGGTTGGCAGCCGTCTTCTCTGTCTGGAATTCCGCCAGCAGCGACAGCGTTGGCTGGATATCGGTATAGCCAAATCCGCGTGCGCCGTACGTTACCGCCCTTCCTTCCGTCTTACCCCAGCCCGGTTGTGGCTCACCACCCCAGGAGGCATCGGAACCACCCACGTTGCGGGAGAACTGCACTTCAAAAATAGATTCGGCGTTATTCCGGGTCGCTTCTTTGAAGTTATCGGCATAATTGGGCATCAGGCTATAGGCGTTCAAATCGATCACCGCTTTAAACTGGACGGCCGCATCTGCAAAACGCTGGTTGAACAAAAGGGCTTTACCGAGGTAAGCCATTGCGGCGCCTTTGGTAGCTCTTCCCACGTTGCCGGCGTCAAGACCCGTTATATTGGCATAAGAGACAGGCAACATGCCTACTGCTGTGGTTAAATCAGCAATCACCTGTTTCCATCCATCGGCTGCCGGCGACTGGGGAACAAAAAAGTCGGCCGGTGTTTTAGCAGAGTGGAGCGGAAGGGAAACATTATTAAAAAGATCCACGAGGTAAAAGAAATACAGGCCTCTTAAAAAATATGCCTGTCCCAGTATCCTCGTCTTCAGCGCGGCGTCCATAGAAATATTCGGCACGAATTCCAGCACCTGGTTGGCCCTGTTTACGCCTTCATAATAATCGCCGAACGCCCATCCATAACCGCTGGGGTCACCGGTACCGAGGGCAAACCTTCCCATATTGCCGAGCACCGGCCAGGGACTATTGCTGTGCACATCGTCTCCCCGCGTGTCCAGCATAGCCGGGGTCATACGCATAAAGGTACCATCTTCAATCAGCGAACTGTAAGCGGCATTGACGCCGGCGATGGCATCATTTTGATTTTGCCAGAAGGACGCGGATGTTTGTTCATTGGGGTTTACCTGTTGCAGTTTCTTATCACAACTGAAGAAAACAACCGGTAACAAAACCAACAACCATTGAATACTATTCTTTTTCATAAAAGTATTTTGAGTGATTTTTATTAAAAACCTACCTGCAAGCCAGCCATGATGGTGCGGGGGTTAGGAAAAGAACCATAATCGTATCCCCTTGAAAAAAGACCGTCGCTGATAAAATCGGGGTCATAGCCTTTGTACTTGCTTATCGTCAGCAGGTTTTGCCCTGAAAGATACAAGCGGAATGACTTCACGATTTTGGTGGGCGCCAGTGTTTTGACGGGGAACGTGTACCCAATCTGCGCATTCGTCAGTTTTATATAAGAACCGTTTTCCACGAAACGATCAGAGAAGCGGCCGTTGCCATTAGGATCATAGATGACCGGCCGGGGGATGTTCGTATTGGTATTCGTCGGCGTCCAGTAATTTAATTCATCGATATGGTGGTTGGTGTACTGGCCCGCCATGAGTTGAGCGTACACACCATCGAATACTTTGTTGCCTGCACTTCCCTGGAAGAAGAACGAAATATCGAACCCTTTATAGGATGCATCGAAATTCAATCCATAATACAGGTTCGGGATGGCGTTTCCGAGGTACACCCTGTCACTATCCGTAATCGTTCCATCCTTGGTGACATCGAGGAATTTCACGTCGCCGGGAGCAGCTCCTGTCTGGAGCGCATGGCTGGCAACGTCTGCATTGCTTTGGAAAAGTCCCTGTGTGCGGAATCCAAACAACTGGCCGACAGGTTGTCCTATCTCCGATTTGCTTCCTACACCATAAATCGGGTTGTTGGAACCGCCGAGGGCCAGCACTTTGTTTTTCAGCGTGCTTACATTTCCACTGATGGTATAATTAAACGCACCACTCGATTTATGCCAGGCGGCCGTAAACTCTATACCCGAATTTTGTACAGAAGCTGCATTGGTGACCACCGTATTGGGGTTAGCGCCACCCGTTGAACCAACCGACAGGGGAATTGGAATAGCAGCCAGCAGGTCTTTCGACGTATTGGCATAATATTCGGCGGTAAAGCTAAAACGGCTGTCAAACATGGTCATATCGATGGCCACATTGGAAGTGACTTTTGATTCCCATTTGATAGCAGGGTCTACGACGGAAGTGGTCGTTGTTCCCGGGGCCAGCGTGGGGTTGATGCCAAACAGGTAGCTTGCATTTGAATTAACCACCGGCTGGTACAGGTAGCTGCCGATATTCTGGTTGCCCAGCGTTCCGTAAGCAGCCCTGATTTTAAGGGTGTTGATTGCTTTAGGCAATGTTATAAACTTCTCATTGGAAACATTCCAGGCGCCTGCGATAGAGGCAAAGTTACCATAACGGTTGGCCGGGCTGAACTTGGAAGAACCATCCCGGCGGAAATTTCCCGTCAGCAGGTAACGATCATTGTAATTGTAGTTAAGCCTTCCGAAATACGACACCAGCGTAGCCGTTTCCAGGTATTGCGCTATCGATTTTGGATAAGCGCTGCTGGCCGCATTAAACGTGTAGAAATAAGGCGGTGTAAATCCCTGTGCGGTACCGGTTGTCCAGGAATAATTATCCATCTGGTAAGAAGTACCGGCCAACGCGGTAAGCGAACTTTTACCGAGCGTATATTTATACGTCAGGGTATTTTCGGTCAGTGAAGTCGTATTCTTTCCTTTCTGGTCGGACATATAGGCGATATTGTTGGTATAATACCAGCCCAGGTCGTACATCGGCTCGAAATAGAAATTCTCATAGTTCAGGTTGTCGTAACTAAGGTTGATCTTGTATTTCAGGTTTTTCACTATTTCGATTTCTCCCCACGCATTGGCCAGCATCCTGCTCCGGTCGCTGTAATCCGTGATCAGGTTGTTCATCCCGATGGGGTTTATACAGATAGCTTTCTGTATAGCATTGTCGGTGCCGCCGTAGCCACCGAGACGAGTGGAATCATACACCGGCATGGTAGGTATGTCCGTCAGCAGGTTGGTAATCGCGTTCCCTACGTTTGGATGCAGGTGAGGATAGGTATTATTTATTTTATGTGAATTCGTATAAGCGAATTTGGCGCCAAAGCTGAAGATCCCTTTTTTGCCCTGTACGTTGGTATTTAAAGAATACCGCTTGTAGTTCTGTGGCCCGGCAAACACACTGGACTGATCAAAGTAGCCCAGGTTGGCGCTGAAGGTGGCTACCTCGTTGCCGCCCGAGAAATTCAAATCATGGTTTTGAATATTACCGGTTTTAAAATCTTCTTTCTGCCAGTCAGTATTTACATTGCTGATAAACTTTGGATTGGTGGGGTCATTGCCCGGTGCAAGCACGAGGCCCGCATTTGTTTCCGCCGCATCGGTTATCTTCTGGTACTGTACCCTGTTGGTAAGCGGCAGGCGTTTGGGGACAGACTGGTCACCGAAATAAGTATTGTAGGTGATCCTTAAAGGACCGGGTTTCCCCTTTTTGGTAGTAATGATCACAATGCCGGTTGACGCACGGGAACCATAAATGGCTCCTGCGGAAGCATCCTTCAGCACCTGTATGCTTTCAATATCATTGGTGGAGAAATCATAAGGACCATCCACCGGGACACCATCCACGACAAAAAGCGGGCTGTTGTTGCCAAAGGTGCTGATACCCCTGATCTTTATTTGTACATAGCCGCCCGGCTCGCCGGAACCCTGTACCGAAATACCGGCCACCTGTCCCTGTAATATTTTGGCGACATCATAAGAAGCTGTTTTCTTGGCATCCTCCACGTTGACTACGGCCACGGAGCCGGTAAGATCCCTTTTACGCTGCGTACCATAACCTACTACCACCACATCATTCAGGGGGTCCGATTTTAATGCCATCTGGACAGAAAGGTTGGATTTACTGCCCACCTTCATTTCGTAATTCTCATACCCGACAAAGCTAATGACCAGTACATCGCCTGTGTTGGCCGCGATAGTAAAAGAACCGTTGTCGCTGGAAACCGCATTGATATTTTTTCCTTTTACGGTCACCGTAGCTCCTGCTACCGGTCTGCCGTCCTTATCTGTTATTACTCCCTGGCGGGGTGTCTGTGCTGAAACGGAAAAGCTCGCCAACAAAACAAAAAACGAAGTAAGAAAGGCAGCCCACATTCTTACCCGCGGCAATCGCTTTTTACATTTTTTCATATAGCATTAATTTGGTTTTAAAACTTTTTAAGTGTCATTATAACGCTTATTCATTTTATCACAAAAAAAGCAGGAAGATGGTCAGGCTTCCCGGTGATAGTACCATCCGGCTAAAAAACTGCCGGGCCCCCTTTGCAGATAGCTGCACCGGGAGCAACAGGTAAACAAGTACGGTGAATAAGTTATAAGGAGGAGCTTGTGAGGTATGACGGTGTGAAAAATGGCAAGTCAATCTCAGGTAAGCCCATCATTTCTTCATTATAAAAGACTTAACCTCGTAAAGGTCATACAAATTTCCGCCCCCTACTCCTCATTTCGTATCATATTTTCATCAAAACCTCTCATTGCAACGCGAATAAACCGCGAATTGACGCGAATTAGCGCTAATGGTCAGTTCGTTCATATTTACGACAATTCATGCCTGTTCGGGTTTCACCTTCGCGTAAATTCATCCTTATTCGCGCTAATTGGCGTTTTATATTCGCGTAAATTCGCATCAATTCGCGTCCATTCGCGTTTCATATTATTCGCATCTCAACCATACTACTTGCTGCTTTCTTGCTGGCCGTTGCTACTGCCGGCGCGCAACCCTATTATTTCCGGCATTACCAGGTAGAGAACGGGTTGTCCAACAACGCCGTTATCTGTAGTCTGCAGGATAAAAAGGGTTTTCTGTGGTTCGGAACCAAGGATGGACTGGACCGATTTGACGGGTATTCATTCAAAACCTTCCGCAGCGATCCCGACGATACGGGCAGCATCGGCAGTAATTTCATTCACAGTTTGTACGAAGACCCCAACGGCGTGTTGTGGGTAGGCACGGAGAAAGGATTGTACCGGCACAATGCCACTACCGAAAGTTTCAGCCGCCTGCAGGGAACGACCAACAGGGAAATCAGGGATATACAAATGGACACCAGCGGGAACCTCTGGTTTGTGCAGGGCTTTACCTTATTTAAGTACTGCGAAAAAAACAACCGGCTGGTACATTATGATACCAGCAGGTATTTCGAAGCCACTTCCCTCTGCAATACACCCGATGGGTCGCTCTGGGTTTCGACCCCTACAGGGCTGATGGAAAAATACAATCCGTCCATCGACCGCTTCGGGGCCACGGATGTCTATAGCCATTCCTCCAAACAATCCAATACCTGGATAGAAAAGATTTATTGTACTTCCGGCGGCGCCATCCTTATCGGCACGTCGGTTCACGGCGCCAAGCTCTTTGATTCCAGGACCGGTACGTACACGGACATACTCACCTACAACCCGGACAAAACCGAAATCTTCGCCCGTAACTTTATACAGACCTCGGAAGAAGAATGCTGGATAGGCACCGAATCGGGCATCTTCATCTATAACCTGCAAACCAAACAGCTTACCAATCTCAGTAAAAAATACAACGACCCTTATTCCATTTCAGACAACGCAGTCTACACCTTCTGCAAGGATAAGGAAGGCGGTATATGGGCGGGCACCTATTTCGGCGGTATTAATTATTATCCTCGTCAATACAATTCCTTTCGCAAGCTGTTTCCCAAAAGCGGGGAGAATTCATTGAGCGGCTACGTGGTGCGCGAAATACACCAGGACCATGAAGGACACTTATGGATTGGAACGGAAGATGCAGGCTTAAACAAACTGGATACAGCCAGTGGGGTCTTTACCCATTTTATGCCGAGCGGTGGCAGCGGTAGTATCTCTTACACCAATATACACGGGCTACTGGTAAACGGCAATGAATTATGGATCGGTACTTTTGAACACGGGCTGGATGTGATGAATATTAAAACCGGTCGTGTCATGCGCCATTATACGGATGGCAACGGCGAGCACGATCTGAAAAGTAATTTTATTTATTGCTTCTACCAGGATGCCGCAGGCGATATTATGATCGGCACCACCCGCGGCGCCTACCTTTACAACCGGCACGAAGACAATTTTACGGCGCTCCCCGGTATGCCGTTGAACAACTGGTATTCCGCCCTGCTGGAAGACAGCCACGGCATTGTCTGGGGCGGCACCTATGGCAACGGCGTTAACTATTATAATACGTTTACCCACCAGGGCGGCAATTTCATGTACAATGCCAGGGACAGGAACAGCCTGGGCAGTGACCGGGTAAACTGCATCTTCGAAGACAGCCACCGCAACCTGTGGTTCGCTACCGAAGGCGGCCTGTGCAAATTCGACCCGGGCTCCAAAAATTTCCGTCGCTACACGACCAACGAAGGCTTCCCTACCAATTTTATCCTGAGCCTGCTGGAAGACAGCCACGGCAATTTATGGATCAGTACATCGAAGGGATTGGTGTGTTTCAACCCGATAACCGAACAATTGACCACCTACACGCGCAACGATGGCCTGCTCAACGACCAGTTTAACTTCAACTCCGCATTCAAAGACGGCAAAGGAGAAATGTATTTCGGAAGCGTAAAAGGACTTATCTCCTTTCACCCGGACGCCTTTATAAAAAACGCCTTTATTCCACCGATATATATCACCGGTTTCCAGGTGTACAACAAAGACCCCGGCATCGCCAAAGAAGGCTCCCCGCTAAAAAAATCGATTACCTATACCGATAAGATCGTACTGAATTATAACCAGTCCACCTTCAGCATCGATTTTGCTTCCTTAAGCTATACGGCGCCCGAAATGTCGGAATACGCTTATAAGATGGATGGGTTGGACAAAGACTGGACCTATCTTAAAACCAACCGCAAGGCCTATTTTACAGAACTATCGCCCGGCAGGTACACGTTTAAAGTAAAAGCGTCCAACAGCAGCCGTGTATGGAATGAACATGAAACCACGCTGGCTATTGAAATCCTTCCGCCCTGGTGGGCCAGTATATGGGCTTATGCCGTTTATTCACTGGTCAGCCTCCTTATTATTTATTCCTTCATACGCAATTACCACCGCCAGGTAGAAGAAAAGAATGCGCGCAAAATAGAACACCTGGAGATCGTCAAGGAAAAAGAAATCTTCGAGGCGAAGATTGAATTCTTTACCAACGTGGCCCACGAAATACGCACCCCGCTCACGCTGATAAAAGGACCGCTCGAAAAAGTAATGCGCAAGGCAGGCGAAACCGTGGAAATAAAAGACAGCCTGCGCATCATGGAGCGCAATACCAACCGGCTGATCGATCTCACCAATCAACTGCTCGATTTCAGGCAAACGGAAATCAAGGGCTTCAGCCTTAGCTTCGTACAGGCTCCCATCTCAGAGCTGTTGGAAGAAACCTATATCAGCTTTAAACCGCTGGCGGAACAAAAAAACCTTATTTTCAACCTCACGATGCCTGCCACTCCCCTGTTTGCTTATGTAGATATTGAAGCATTCAATAAGATCCTGACCAACCTGTTCAGCAATGCCATTAAATATTCCGGCAGGAAGGTGCTGGTATGCCTGCTTCCCTTTTCCGATTCGGCCAATTTCTTTACCCTCGAAGTCAAAAACGATGGTTTCCTGATCCCCTACGAAATGAAAGAAAAGATATTCGAACCGTTTTTCCGTTTGAAAGAAACGGAAAAACAAAAAGGCACGGGCATCGGCCTGGCGCTTTCGCGTTCGCTGGCGCAATTGCACAAAGGCGTGCTGGACCTCAAAAAACCGGAAAACAACCTGAACGTTTTCTCACTTACCATGCCCATACGGCAGGACAATGAGGACAGCCCGGCCCCGAAAGAAACCCCTGTAACAGCAATAAATACCAATTAATGAAGCCTGTTATACTATTAGTGGACGACAACGAGGAAATTCTTGAATTTGTAGAGCATGAATTAAATGAAAAATACACCGTCATCAAGGCGCTCAATGGCCGTGAAGCGCTTGACATACTAAAGGAAGAAGCCATTCAACTGGTGATCTGCGATGTCATGATGCCTGTTATGAACGGTTTCGAGCTGTGCAAGATCATTAAAACGAATTTCGATTACAGCCATATACCCGTTATCCTGCTTACCGCCCGCAATACACTGCAATCTAAAATCGAAGGGCTGGAACTCGGCGCCGACGCCTATATTGAAAAACCGTTCTCGCCCGAGTACCTGCAGGTGCAGATAGCCAACCTGCTCGCCAACCGCGCCAAGATAAAAGAGTATTTTGCCAGCTCGCCGCTGGTGCACATAAAAAGCATGGCCTATTCGCGCGCCGACGAACATTTTCTCGAAAAGCTCAATGAAACCATCCACCACAACCTGGAAGACACGGCGCTGGACGTAGAGAAGCTGGCGCGCCTGCTGAACATGAGCAGGCCCACCCTGTACCGGAAAATAAAATCCATTTCGGACCTTACTCCCAGCGAACTCATTAATATCACCCGGTTAAAAAAAGCGGCGGAATTATTGGTGGAAGGAACGTATAAGATCTATGAAGTAGCCGACATGGTCGGCTACGGTTCACAAACAAATTTCGGGCGGAACTTTTTCAAACAGTTTGGCATGACGCCCACCGACTATCTGGCAATGAAACGACCTGGCCCCTCAACCCCCTAAAGGGGGAGACGAGATCTCTGCTCCCCCTTTAGGGGGTTGGGGGGTGGGGTCGTTGTTACAATACATGCTCTTCAAACTTCTTGCTGTGATAGCAATACGGTATAAAGAACGAGGCACTGATGCCCATGATAAGGAGCATACCCGCTAACAACCCGTGGAACTGCGCATTGATTTCGGGGTCGTCCGAACGGTGTGTCCCGTATCCTTTCCAGATGCAGAAAGCGGTAAGCGCCGCAAATACGATCATGTAGAGAATATCTCCCTTTTTAAAGGCCTTTATAAAAGCGAAATAAATAATGCCGATAACCATAAAAAGCAGGTTAACCGCGAAGATGAGTACGGACACATTGAAAATCGCCGATAACGGGAACCCGTTGAAGCTCCGGTACACCACATTAAATATCAGGCAGATAAGCGTATCCATAATACCGATGAATACCGCTGTCATAAACGCTCTTGCGAAGGGTGATTTACTATCATAATTTGTCATATAGTTGAATTTTAGTGCTAAAAAATCATTTACTCAAATAATCAGGCCATCCCTTCTGCAGTAATTTCCTTCCCTGCACCAGCATTCTCTTTGTTCTGCCCGGCGAATGATAGGCATGTGTTTTCTGTTTCTGCCTGCTGTAAAAGTTCAGGATAGCACGCGCTGTGATGATCCCAATGGGTTTACCGGACGTATTGTTGTCAAGCACTACCAGGCTATCGATATTAAACTTGCCCATCATTTCGGCGGCAAAGCCCACATCGTCGGTGGAATACAGGTAAGGCTTATTAGCCGGGTCCGCAGTAATGGGAGCAAGCAATTGCTGCACGGTAATGCCCAGTAAAATATCCGGCTCGTAGGAGTCGGGCGTTATCACTCCCCGGCGTTTTATTTTTTCGGTCATGATGGTTCCATCCATCAGGAAAAAGGAAACAAAATAAGCCGTCACACAGCCGCCCAGCAAGGGTAACAGCCCGTTGACCTGCCCGGTTGT
>DASYCT010000425.1:0-4583 GCA_036500065.1 Chitinophagaceae bacterium
TGTTCGATTTACCGGCGAGGGAGGCGACGATAGCGGCGGTCAGGGCCGCCACGGCAAGGCCTTTGAGCCCCTGCGGCAAAAGGGTCAGGATGGCGGAATAGGCTCCGTCTTTTAATCCTCCCTGCAGCTGGGGCAGGTGGCCGCTTTTATACAACACATAAGCAATGATGCCGGGCAGCATGACGATAACGGGCATGAGTATCTTTAATAGACCGGCAAAGAGAATACCGGTGCGGGCGGTTTTGAGATCAGCCCCAAGGGCACGTTGGGTAATATATTGGTTGCAGCCCCAGTAATTCAGGTTGCTGATCCATTGACCCGCGGCGTACATGCCGAGGCCGGGCAGGATAAGGTATTTATTGACGTATTCCTGCGGGGCTCCTTCGGTGGGTTTTTTCAGCATCAGGTGAAAATGGTCCGGTGCATTTTTCAGCAGAAGGTTAAAACCCACGAGGGCATCCTTGCCCATCCCGAATTTTTCACTGACAAGGGTCAGCGCCATGTAGGTGGTGGCGAGACCACCGATGATGAGTACGCCTACCTGTATCACGTCGGTATAGCCGATCACTTTCATGCCCCCGAGCGTAATGAGCACCGAGAAAACGGCCAGCCCGATCATCACGGCATGGAAATGTTGGCCGCCTACCAGCCCGTTGATGGCGAGCGCGCCGAGGTAGAGGATGGCAGTAAGATTGACGAAAACGTATAAGAACAACCAGAATACTGACATGATGATGGCCACTGTTTCATTGTACCTCGTTTTGAGGAACTGGGGCATGGTGTATATTTTATTGCGGATATACACGGGCATAAAGAATACGCCCACGAGGATCAGCGCGGCCGCTCCTACCCATTCATATACGGAAACGGCGATACCGGCAAAAAAGCCGTCGCCGCTCATGCCGATAAACTGTTCTGCCGAAATATTGGAAGCGATAATGGAGGCGCCAATGGCCCACCAGGTGAGGGAACCCTCGGCAAGGAAGAAATTGTGGGTATCGCTGGTGCCGGCTTTTTTCTTTTTCCGGTAAATCCAGTACCCGTAAGCAGCGACGATAATAAAATACACGGCAAAGACGAGGTAGTCTTTACGGACGAGTTGATTATTCATATAGCAGTTAGTCGTTTATAAAACAGGAGCGCTTTTTTAAAACTTTAAGGTGGACGGCAGGTATTTCGCTACCAGGTCTTCGTAATACGGCCGCAGTTTTTTCCAGTCCGGCGGCACCGGGTTTTTGGAATAGAGGTCGTATGCATTAAACAGGGTTACCCATTTGAACATTTCGGTATCGTGGTGGTCCATTAAATGGGCGTAGGCGTTTTCGCGATGCTGCGGATAGAAAGAATGATAGCGAAGCATGTACAGCCCGGTTTCGGGCAGGTAGTTTTTCATCACCTGGTACACGTATTCATCGTGGCCCCAGCTCATGTGGACGTTGTTGAGTCCGCAGTTGGGGGTATAAACGCCGTATTTGGTATTGTAGGCCGGGTTGTTGTAATCGGCGTTGTCTTTAAAGAATTCCGCAAACACAATTTTACCGGAGAAGGCGCAGCCTACGGGATATGTATCTCCCACCACCGCCCACTGGGGTTCGCCGAAAAGGCAAAGCACCTTGCCCATATCGTGAAAAAGACCGGTGAGCACCATCCAGTCGGGATGGCCGTCGGCGCGTATGGCTTCGGAAGTTTGCAGCAGGTGTTGTAACTGGTCGAGGTCGGTATCGGGATCGGAATCATCGACCAGTTGGTTGAGGAATTCAAATGCATCCCATACGGACATTTCTTTTTTATTAAAAGAGAGGTATTCTTTTTCCTTTTCCAGTACAAAGTCATACGACTGGTGCAGGTGGTTGAGCCGGTAAAATTCGCGTACGGTGTCGCGGGGCGGTGCGTCATAATTCCGGTATTCCTCCGTCTTACGGCCTTTGGCTATCGAAGCGGGGTCGGGATAACGTTCCAGTAAATCATCTTCCCAGGCATCGAGGGATGTTAAGGGATTGGGATTCGACGGGTTATCGGCAGTGCTCATCGGGAATGTTTTTATCGTTCGGAAATGATTGGATCATCGGCCCATCGGGGCGAGTAGTAAATTTGCAACCTTTTCGCAACGGATGCGCATAAAACCGTAACTTTATTTACTCAACCGTTTTCGTAAACGGGACTGCGTATCAACGAATTACATCTAATTAACCACAATCAACCCCCATCATACAGCGCATCATCATATTCCTGGCAGCGGTATTTGCATACAGCTCCGGCGCAGGGCAGGACAGGTTGATCACGGGCACCGTGATGGACTCGCTGACGCATGCCCCGCTGTCTAATGTGAGCATCGGGCTGAAAGGCAGTCCAAGGGGAACATTGACCAATGCCACCGGGCAGTTTAGCATCGATGCGGACAAAAGCATCCGCAGCCTGCTGGTCAGCGCCACGGGTTACCAGCCGCGATCGATCCGGCTGGCGGGGGATTCGGCGCAGGAACTGGTGATCTATCTTTCAAAGGTTTACACGACGCTTAAGGACGTGATCGTAAATGCTAAAAGGGCAAAATACCGGAACAAGAACAACCCGGCGGTGGAGCTTATCCGCGAGGTCATCGCTCATAAATCAGCCAACGGGCCGGGCGCTTACCCTTATACGGAATACCATCAATATGAAAAGATCCGGGTATTGATGGACCGTCCGGACGTGCTGAACGGGGACCATCATGTACTGAAACGCTACCAGTTTTTGTTCAACAATGTGGATACGACGGTGGTCCCGGGCAAGACTTTGTTGCCCATATATCTCGAAGAATTATTTTCTGAAAACTATTATCGCCGGCACCCGGAAAAGAAAAAGAAGGTTATCACCGGGAGAAAGGGCGTTAACTACGGTGAATTCATCGACACGAAAGCCATCAGCGCCACGCTGAACCGGATGTACGAGGACATCGATATCTATGACAATACGATTTCGGTGTTCACCATGCAGTTTGTGAGCCCGGTGGCCGAGCTGGCTCCTACCTTTTATATGTATTTTATCCAGGACACGGTGGTGATCGACGGGGAAAAACTGGTGCAGTTGTATTTCACGCCGAGAAACCCGGAGGATTTATTGTTTCGCGGGACACTTTATATTACCCTCGACGGCAATTATGCTATCCGCAGGGCGGAACTGGAAGTGGGCAAACATATCAACCTGAACTATGTGCGGAACTTCCGGGTGAACCAGGATTTTGAAAAAGGGCCGGAGAATCGTTATCACCTGTCCGCCTCCGATATGGTGGCTTTTTTTAGTCCTTTCCCCAAAAGCCGGGGCTTTTATGGCGAACGAACGGTGAGCATCACCGATGTAGCGGATACTACGCTGCCGGATGAGGTGTTGAGCGGCCTGCAGGCAGATACGCTGGCAACGGCTGCTGCGCAGCCGGATAGCTTCTGGACGGGTGAACGCCGTCCGCCGCTGCGGGTGTCGGAAGAAAAAGCCTATACCAATACCGACAGCCTGTTGAAGATGCCTGCTTATCACCGGCTGATGGATTATATCACGCTGTCTACGCAGGGGTATAAATCGATGGGTAAGTTTGATGTGGGGCCGGTCAGCAATTTTTATTCGTTTAACCCGGTAGAAGGCAGAAGGCTGCAGTTGGGCGGGCGTACCAATGTGAAGTTCAGCAGTACCTGGTTTACGGATGCTTATGTGGGCTATGGATTTAAGGACCAGCGCTGGAAATATTCCGTGACCGAATCCTATTCGCTGAACCATCAGTCGGTGTACCTCTATCCTTTTAATTTTATCCAGGCGAGTTTCCTGCACGATACCAAGCATCCGGGGCAGGAAGATGTTTTTGCACAGGGCAATAGCTTCCTGAACTCTTTCAGCCGCGGGGATAACAGCAAGTGGCTGTACAATAATATTTTCAGGGCTTCCTATGTCCATGAGCTTGCCAACCATCTTTCTTTTATCGCGGGTATCAAATACTGGGAGGAAGAACCGGCGCAGTCCCTCACTTATGTGTATGAGCACTCTCCCACCCTGTTTGATACGGTGCATCAAATCATTACCACGCAGTTGTTCGTCACGCTGCGCTGGGCGCCCCACGAGCAGTTTTTCCAGAACAAGGTCAGCCGGCGGAATATCATCAATAAATACCCGGTTATAACATTTCAATATGCCCGGGGCATCCAGGGTTTGTTTGGGGGTCAATACAATTATGACGCGCTGCACCTGGCGGTCTACAAGCGCGTGTACCTGGCGCCGTTTGGTTTTTCGGACATCAATATCGAGGGCGGCTATGTGAGTGGCAATTTACCCTTCCCGCTGCTGATCATCCACCCGGCCAACCAGTCGTATTTTTATAGCGCCAACTCCTACAACCTGATGAATATCGAGGAATTCGTGAGCGATCATTATGCGGGGCTGCGGATCGATCATTTCTTCAACGGGTTCTTTTTAAATAAACTGCCGCTGCTGAAAAAACTGCGGCTGCGGGAGGTGATCGGGGGCAAGCTGCTATATGGCGGGGTGCGGGATGAGAATAACCCGGCCATCAATCCCAATCAAATGAAATTCCCGCTGACAAACGGCGTGGCGGCCACCTA
>DASYCT010000426.1:0-7615 GCA_036500065.1 Chitinophagaceae bacterium
TAGCCGTCATGTCCCTTATTGCTATAGCCGAAAATGACACTGTTTTTTATTTCACCCCCGACCACGCTGTAAGGACCGATCGTAGTGGCTCCGTAGATACGTGCGCCCATTTTTACCACGGCCCCCTCGCAAAGCGCAAAAGGCCCGCGGATAACCGAGCCTTCCATTATCTCCGCGTTTTTGCCGATATAAATGGGGCCTGCGCTTGCATTCAGCGTGCAGCATTGCAACAGGGCGCCTTCTTCGATAAAGATATTCCCGGGGGCAATGGCCATCACGGAGGGGGGTATGGGCTGTGAACGCCTGCCCACAGTGACCAGTTGGAAATCCTCGCGCAGCGCCCAATCGTTGTATTGAAAAATATGCCAGGGATGCTGCAGGATGCGTACCGACGATTGCTGCAGGAAGTTTTCTTTTGAGTACACTCCTTCCAGCAATTGACTGATAAAGGCCGCACTGGGCACGATATTGCCGGAAAACACTACCGGCGCACCGGCGTCATCACCGGCCGGGGGCATAAGATAATCATCGGCCCGGTTGACCAGCACCGGGTGACCGAGCAGTCGTGACCACTTTTCCCGGATCGTCAATATGCCGATGCGTATTTCAGCCGCCGCCCGGGTGAGCGTAAAAGGAAATAAATGCTGGTAAATAAGGGTGTCGTCGAGTACGAGTTGAATCATCCGCTAATCTACGAAAAAAGCCACGAGCGGTTAACTCATGGCTTTAAAGCTCTTGATAAAGAAAAACTATGCTTTCTTCGCGTATTTCTTCTTGAACTTGTCGATACGACCTGCAGTGTCAACCAGCATTTTCTGACCGGTAAAGAAGGGATGCGACATGCTCGAAATTTCCAGCTTGATCAGCGGGTAATCTTTGCCATCTTCCCATTTCACGGTTTCTTTGGTAGCGGCTGTAGAGCGGCTCAGGAACGAATAACCGTTGCTCATGTCTTTAAACACAACAAAGCGGTAATTGCCGGGATGGATATCTTTTTTCATAACTTCTTATGTTTTAAGACCGTACGGATTTTGCCGTACTGTTTGTTTATTAAGGCGGCGAAGGTAAGGAATAATCTGGAAATATGGAAATGCGGGGTAGTGTCCGGGCTGGTTTTACTGTTGACTGACAATTTTACCGGCATTTTCCATGAGCATCCGATGAGCCTGGGACAACTCAAGGAGAGCCCTTAGAGAACTAATAGAGAGCCCTTGGAGAAAACCTTCGGAATTAAGGTAAAGTCGTCTTCTTAACTGTCATATTGGCTGGTAAGTCCTTAGCAAATCCTCCCATTACCCGCGCATATTCTCGTACTGGAGCGCCAGCCCGAGATCGGCAGTCTTGCAAAGCTGTATAACTTCCTGTAAATCATCGATTTTCTTGCCGGTTACCCGTACCATTTCATCCATGATCTGCACCTGCACCTTCAGGCCGCTGTCTTTGATGAGCTTGACTATTTTCTTGGCGTCCTCCTGTTTCAGGCCGTTCCGCACCAGCACTTCCTTTTTGACCACTTTGCCGCTGGGATAGGAGTCCTTCGACATATCGAAGGCTTCCGGGGCTATACCCTGTTTGTGCGCCCGGTTGATGAGCACATCCAGCAGTTGCCGCATCTTCATGTCGTCGGCAGTGGTTATGTTCAGTTTAAAGTCTTTTTTGTTGAGCTCCATCTCAACCGGCGAGTCCTTAAAGTCAAAGCGGTTGACGATTTCTTTCTTGACCACGTTTACCGCGTTGTCAAGGGCCTGCGGGTCTACTTTGCTTGCAATGTCAAAAGAAGGCATAAGGGAAATTTTAGAACGTTCCTGGTTGTTGTTGCGGGTTATCGCTCCAAATGTAAGATACTTTCCGAAAACTCCCTACTGCTGCCCTCCTACCCGGTTTTGCTCGTCGCTGGCGCCGTTGCTGCGCTTGCGTACCGGCGGAACGGTAGATTTGCCAAAACGATAGCTAAGTGAAACGGTCAGGCTCCGGTTGTTCCACCGGTTGTATATATGCAGATCTATATCGCTGTACACGGTGCTCGCTTTATACTCCTGCCATTGAAAGGGATCGCGAAGATTGATACGCAGCGTCCCCTTGCCTTTCAGCAGGGTTTTCTGTGCCCCCAGGCTCATAGAATAATAGGGCTCGCTGATGCTGAGTTCATCCACACCCTTTGCATTGTAAAACCCGCTGAGTTCACCGGACCATCCCTTTTTAAATGTAAAGCTGTTGGATATATTTATGTTGAAAGAAGTATAGGCTACATCCAGCGGATCGTTTTTACCCGTAAACGAATTGAAGTACGAACCGGTATACTGGTTGTTGAACACGTTTACAAACACGTTCGCCTTCCACCAGCCAGTTAGCTTAACAGGGGCGTTCACGGCAATGCCTACATTGCGGAACCGCGCCACGTTGTCGGTGGTGAGATAGGAAATACGTGTATCCGTATTTTGTTTTACGATTTCCGACATCACGTCATCGGTAATGGTATAATTGATCGAAGTGGACAGACCTCCCTTCAATGTATGCCGCAGCTCAAAATTGTTGGAGTATTGCGGCAGCAGGTAGGGATTACCCTGGCGGTAGGACAATGAGTCGAGGAACCAAAGGAAAGGATTTAAATCCTGGTAATTGGGACGATCGATCCTCCGGCCATACGAAAAAGTAAAGGTATTATTCTTGTTTGCTTCGTAATTGAGGAACAGTGTGGGGAACAAATCGGTATAGCTCCGTGTAAAGGAAGAATCAGTAGTCACCTGTCGGCCTTTTGCATTGGTATTTTCCACCCGCAACCCCGCCTGCACACTCCATTTATCCCATTTCTTATTCATGTTTACATACGCGGCATTGATATTCTCGTCATAAAGAAACTGGTTGGAACGATCATCAGGCACCCATGTCCCCATGCCATTGTCCCTGTCATACACCACCTGGTTATTATTGCTCACATAACTTATTTTAATACCGGCATCCAGTCCCAAATCTTTTTTGAAAGGATGGGTATAATCGGCTTTGGCGGAATAGATATTAATAATGCCTGGCGCGTTGCCGCGAAGCGTCAGGTTGCCCGCGGGAGCATTA
The DNA here is from genome assembly GCA_036500065.1 of Chitinophagaceae bacterium. GTDB lineage: Bacteria > Bacteroidota > Bacteroidia > Chitinophagales > Chitinophagaceae > JACMLD01. The sequence continues at coordinate 3,070 of DASYCT010000426.1, forward strand.
TTGGCATCGAACACATCCGTTGCCAGCAGCGTTTTTGAGGTATTATTATACCCGATATAGTCCAGGTCCACCGTGAGTTCCCTGCCGGCGGAGTCAAAGCTGTGCTTGTAATTGGCGTTGGCGGAATAGTTATGAAAGATCAGCTTGTTTTGCGTAAGGGTCTGGAGAACGGATTGAACCGAACCATCGGGGTTGCTGAGCGTTTGCGTACTGTTGGGGGTCGGGTGACCGAAAAAGGCAAAGCCGGTAAATACCACGCCGAATACATTCTTTTTATCAGCGTAGTAGTCAATCCCGGTTTTCAACGTATAATTATTGTTACCAAAATTAAATTTTGTCACCCCGTTGGAAACAGCATTCAGCGCGCCGGTCTTATCAAAGAAATTACGCGTAAGCACGAGATCGCTTTTCCCCTCGTTGTGATTGTAATTAGCGCTCCCGAACAGGTTCACTTTTCCCTTGTGGTAATTAAGGTTGACGCTGGTATTTTGCCTGACAGGATAAAGCCATTTGTTGTCCCGGCGGTACATACCAACCGTGCCGCCACCGGTAATACTGCCATTGAAACCATCCGTTTTACTTTTTTTCGTCTTGATGTTAATAATTCCCGAGTTGCCCGAAGCATCGTATTTGGAGGAAGGGTTGGTCATGATCTCGATCTGTTCTATCGCCGAAGCGGGGAGGTTTTTTAGCACGTTGGCCAGGTCGGCGGGCGACAGGTAGGTTGGTTTGCCATCCATCATCACGATAACCCCCTGTTTTCCTTTAAGACTGATAACACCATCGTTATTGACCGTGACGCCCGGCGATTTTTCCAATACTTCCATCGCCGTAGCTCCTGCATTGGTAGGAGCAGCATCCACATTGATAATGGTGCGGTCCATCTTTTGTTCTATCAATGGCTTTTGAGCGATAACCGTCACTGCCTTCAGTTCGGTGCTGGTGGCTGTCAGCCGGATGACCGGCACGGCAATCGTGGTTTTGGAGGAAGATATTTCCGTTGCCGTACTGCTGGTGGCCGTAAAGCCGACGGCCGTAACGGAAACAATATATTTACCCGCAGCCAGCTGTGTTATTTCATACACCCCCTCTTTATTGGTCACGACGGCTTTTACAAGAGCTTTCTTCTCTGCTTTCAGCAGTTGCACGGTAGCCGCTTCCAGCGGTTTACCGGTGGCATCGGTGACGGTGCCGGTTATCTTCCCCGCTTTCTCTTGTGCGGCGGCCCATAGAACCGATAGCGTAAAGGTTAAAAGGGTAAATGTTTTTTTCATGCGCGTGTTTTAGGTGGTTATCTGCGATCACACGAAGATGAACAGCGTTTGGCGGTTCAAAAACCTAAAACAGGATGAAGGGAGTTAAACCATTATCAATACATAAGCGGTTATTTTCAAGTACGAAAATAACCGTAAATGTATCATGGTCCCCGCAAAAACGCCTGTACAATTCTGTACAGGCGTTTTTGCAGAGAGGATTCAACCTGGTCTATAGGGATTTAATTTCCTGTGTTTACCCTGCTTTTCTCATCTTCTGCCCCACTCTTTTTACGGTTGTTTTGCATCCCTTTCAGCGGCTTGCCAAAACGATAAGTAAATGAAATACTGCCCACCCTCGAGTCGCGCGAGTTTTCAAAATGCGCATCCGTTTCCTGGAAGCTGATATTTCCTTTTGCCTTGTTGGTGTACAATATATCCCGCATATTCAGGCGAATGCTGCCCTTTCCTTTCATTATCTGTTTGGATATACCGGCGGAAGCCTGTCCCAATCCCTGGATCTCTACCTGTCCCTCAATGCCTTTGGACCGGTAAAAACCGCTCAGCTCGGCGCTCCATCCCTTTTTGAAGTTAAACTGGTTGTTGATGTTGAAGAGTATATTGGATGCGCTGATATTGAGCATTTCGCCATACAGCTCTCCTTTAAACATATTGTAGTTGTAATTGGTGTACAGGATCGAGGTCCACCATTTGGTCACCGGCACCTGCGCGCTCACACTTATTCCGGCATTCTGGCGCTCCCCGATATTGCCATTGCGCACGACCGTGGCGAAACCTTGTTGCTCGAAGGTCTCCGTAAAGAAATTCGTGGTCCTGCTATAGTTTACCGTAGTGGTAAGAAAGTTTTTATAGGTATGGCTTATTTCGATGTTATTGGAATATTGCGGTTTCAGGAAAGGATTGCCTGCCTGGTAAGTATAATTATCGATAAAAAACAGGAAAGGATTCAGATCCCCATAGGCCGGGCGGTCAATACGCCTGCCGAGCGACAAGCCAAACTGGTTGTTCTTATCGGCGGCATAGCTGATAAACACCGTCGGGAACAGGTTATTGTAGGTATGACGAAAAAGAGAATCCGGCACGACCGGGTTTCCCAACTGGTGGCCTTTATAATTGGTGTTTTCAAAACGCAGCCCGGCCTGGACACCAAATTTCTTTACCTGCTTGTTCAGGCTGAGATAGGCCGCGTTGATGTTTTCATCGTATTGAAAACGGTTGGTCTTGGTATAGTCGGCGACTTCGTTGCCATTGATAAGATTAAAGTAATTGGCCGCGTTGTCGGTATTCACAAAGCTGCTTTTCACGCCGGCTTCCAGTTTGGCTGTTTTGTTCAGCGGAAGAGTATAATCGGCCTTGGCGGAATAGATATTGATGTTCACCGGCAGGTTGCTCACCAGGTGTGTTTCGCCTTTGGGTGTCAGATCAGGAAAGTAAGAAGCATTCACAAAATCCTGGTTGCTTCTTGAAACATAAGAAGAATAATCGAGATCAGCCGTTAGTTCCTGGCCGGTTGAATCAAATTCATGACGGAAATTAAGGTTCACGGACCCGTTCTTCCAGGTACTTTGATTAAGGCTGCTGGATTTCACAATGGAGTCCACCACGCCATTGGCGTCTTTGAGATAAGAAGTATTGTAATTATTATTAGTACCCGGGTTTACGAAACCGGAAAGTAAAAAACCAATCGTTGTTTTCTTCGTGGCATAGTAATCCAGGCCGACCTTCAGGTTGTCGTTGATATTGGTCCGGGGCATAAAAGCGCTTTGATCAAACTGGGCTATCACCGTTTTCCCATCCGAGGCCTTGTAGCTGCGGTGGATGTCCAGTTGCTGGAAACCGTTGTTTTTATTAAAGCTGTAATTCATGAAAGCGTTGAACTTGTTGTTGCGGTAATTCATGTTGAGGCTTTCATTGGTGCTCCAGTACACTCCCTGCGAATAACCTGCGGTGGCGCTTCCATTGAACCCCTTAACCTTATTCTTTTTTGTCTTGATATTAATGATACCCGAATTACCGGCCGCATCATATTTGGCGGGCGGGTTGGTCATGATTTCAATCTGGTCCAGTTGGGCGGCTGTCATATTGCGCAGCAGGTTCACCAGGTCGGCCCCGCTCAGGTACGAGGGTTTGCCATCGATAAATACCTGCACGCCCTGTTTGCCTTTCAGGCTGATATTACCATCCTTGTCCAGCGTAATGCCCGGCGATTTTTCCAATACTTCCAATGCTGTAGCGCCGACATTGGTCACCGCAGCATCTACATTTACCACCATCCTGTCTATCCGCTGTTCTATTAATGGCCTGTGGCCGGTCACCGTTACCGCGGAAAGCTCCCGGGCGGTAGGCACCAGTTCGATGGTCTTCAAATCGACCTGCCCGGCGGCAGGCAGCTCAAAGATGTCGGAATAAACTTTCTGATGCCCAACAGCAGAAATAGACACGAGGTACCTGCCCTTGCCAATACCTTCGAATACAAAATTGCCGTCTTTATTAGCTGCGCCGATTTTGGCGACAGAGGAGTCGGATGCTTTTAAAAGGGTTATCGTGGCGGAAGCGATTATTTTCTGGCTTCCGTCCACAACATGACCGGATACTTTCCCGGTCCCGGTTTGCGCCTGGCTGATAAAAGATAAGGTGGTTAAGCTAAGGACCATCAGCAGGGTCGTCATTTTCTTCATAAACGTTGCTTTTTATTGAGTTACGTACTTTAGTATGATTATTACAACCCAAAGGTAGGTACTTTGTATTGCAAGGAACATTGCTTAGTGTTAGATGGCTTGTTTTACTGACTATTGGCAATTTGAAAGACAGACGTGGGACGCGAAGAGGCTATCGCGTGTTACAAAAACACGTCCGATTGGTACAAGTGGTAAAATCGGGAAATGAGTGGCGGGCAATCAGGCTATTCCCGATTTTGCCGCCTTTTTGGGTAGATAAATTATTAAGAATAAGCCTGCTATCACCAGTAGGGAAGAAATGAGCTCAGCCTGTGTGGGCTGAAAAGGCAGGTGGTCGTACTTAGTATTGACCCGTATCTTCTCGATAAAGAAGCGCTCGATGCCGTTGAGCAGGAGGTACACCCCGAACAGGACGCCGGGCACTTTGATACGCTTGCGGAGCGACCAGAGCACGAAAAACAGCACGAGACAGACCAGGGTCTCATAGATAGGTGTCGGGTAGACGGGGTCTTTCAGGCTGAAGCAGTATTCGCCCCAACTGCAATTGGTCATGAGCGTATCTACCTTATTTACATTATGAGGGTAATTATAAGC
>DASYCT010000427.1:0-4475 GCA_036500065.1 Chitinophagaceae bacterium
CAACAACCACATCTCCGTACAGGCCAAAATGATAGCGGCATGGTTTTTACAATAATTAAGCCGCGCCTATTTCTGTGATACGGTTACCCATGATAAATAACCACAATTATTACAAAGCTCTGGAAGCAGACGACCTGGTCGAGCTGCTGGCAAATGCCACTGATAAATACACCCGGGCCCAGGCAATGGGACTCGCCGAACGGGTGCTGGAAAGTTACCGTGAGCTGATCAACATCCTCCAGCAAGAAATACAGGTGCGCACCGCCGGGAAAACAGACACCCCACCTACGATACGCATCAATACCTCGCCTGTAAATACCTGAATACTGTTTATACTTCTTCTTTCACAGTTTTTCCATATTCCTCCTGCAACCTGCGCTGTATTTCCATTGGCACCGGCGCATAGTCGGAAAACTCCATATGAAACTTGGCGCGGCCCTGTGTGATAGAACGGAGCGAGGAAGAATAATCGTACATCTCTGCCAGGGGCACTTTGGCTTCGATGCGGGTGAAATGACCATCGGCATCGATGCCTTCCACGATGGCTCGGCGGCTTTGCAGGTCGCCCATAACGTTGCCCGTAAGATCGTCAGGACACCATACCTTCAGGTGGTGAATAGGTTCCAGTATCTGCGGGTCGGCCTGTTGAAAGGCCTGGCGGAAGGCCTGCAGACCGGCTATCTTAAAGGAAATATCGTTACTGTCGACCGGGTGCATCTTGCCATCGTAGACGCAGACCCGCACATCGCGCACGTACGAGCCCGTTAAAGGGCCTTCGTGCATCTTTTCCATCACACCCTTGAGGATGGAGGGCAGGAAACGGGTGTCGATGGCACCCCCTACAATACAATTGTAAAATACCAGTTTGCCGCCCCAGTTCAGGGGGTATTCCTCGCGCCCGCGAACGGTCAGCCCTTTGGGATCGGACAGCCCCTCGTGCCAGGGCTCGATGCGCATGAACACTTCACCGAACTGGCCCGCACCGCCGCTCTGTTTTTTGTGGCGGTAGCTCGATTCGGCCATCCGGCGGATGGTTTCCCGGTAGGGAATGCCCGGGCGGCTGAACTTGACTTCCAGCCCGTGAATATGCGCTATTTTCCATTTGATCACCGCCAGGTGCAGCTCGCCCTGGCAATGCAGGAGTATTTGTTTTAGTTCGGAAGATACTTCTACCAATATGGTCGGATCTTCCTCCCGCAGCGTGTGCAGGGCGGAGGAAAGCTTCTCCTCCTCCCCTTTGCGGACCGATTCGATGGCCACCGTCATATTGGGAGCGGGAAAAACGATGGGCTTTAATTCGATGTTCTTTGCCCGTTCGTGCAGGGTATTGTTGACATGGGTGTTCCTGAGTTTGATGGTAGCGCCGATATCACCGGCCACCAGCTCGTTGATATTGGTGCGGCCATGCCCTTCCACCACGTACAACTGGTTGATTTTTTCCGATACACCCGTGCTGGCGTTGACCAGTTCCATGCCGCTTTTGACCGTGCCGGAAAATACCTTGAAAAGGCTCATTTCGCCTACATGGCTTTCCACGATGGTCTTATACACAAACACACAGGCAGGTCCGTTGGCATCACAGGGCAGCAACGACCCTTTAATCGTCTGTTGCGCCGGCATTTCATTCGCGCTCGGGCATACATTGTCGATAAAGCCCATGAGCCGCCCACTGCCCATATTGCGCTCGGCCGACAGGCAGAACAAGGGAAACAGGTCATGCTGTATCATGGCTTTTTTCATCCCTTCCTTTACTTCATCCTCGTCCAGTTCGCCCTTGTCGAAATATTTTTCCATCAGCACCTCGTCGTTGCCGGCGATGGCTTCGATAAGTTCTTTGTGCAGGGTTTCTGCGCGGGCTCTTTCGTCTTCAGGTATGGGCAGTTTTTCGGGTTTGCCGCCCGCGTCTTTAAATTTATAAAGGGTCATGCGCAGCACGTCGATGATTTCGTGGAAACCGGCGCCCTGTTGCCGGGGGTATTGCACCACGGTTATCTTAGGCCCGAAATGGGCTTTTGCCTCGCGCACGGTCTTATCGAAATCAGCGCTGTCGTCGTCCAGCTTGTTGACGGCGATGATCATGGGCGTTTTAAACTGCTCGGTGTACTGCCAGGTAAGATCGGTGCCTACTTCCACTCCCATCACTGCGTTGAGCAGCATTACCCCCGTATCGGCCACGCGAAGCGCGGAGATGACTTCGCCGACAAAATCGTCGTAGCCGGGGGTGTCGATAATATTGATCTTGTACCCACGCCACTTAGTGTGCAGGAGCGTGGAGAAAATAGAGTTGCCTCTTTCCTGTTCCAGTTCGTGGTAATCGCTGGTGGTATTGCGTTGTGCTACGGAACCGCGGCGGCTGATAAGGCCGGCTTCAAAAAGCATACATTCCGCTAATGTTGTCTTACCGCAGCCGGAGTGGCCCAGCAAGACAATATTTTTTACGTGTGAGGTATCAAATTCTGCCATGGCAAACAAGTTTTAAAAATGAATAATGATGATGCCAAAGAACTCAATGGGTAGTTACCTGCTACGTAGGTGTGGTATTGGAGAGGGGATGAAAAATGTGAGAAGGTGGAAATGTGAAAATGCGTTGGCGCGGCCTTCAATTGCCACATGTTCACATTTATCACATTTCCACATTAAAAAAACGGGGTACTTAGAACGGGCTTCTTTAATATCAGTTAAGCCTGGCAAGGAAATTCCGGAAACCCGCCTTTAATTCCTGTAACATAAGTTCCAATCGCTGGTAATCGTCCAGCAAATGTTCGTGCTCGACCCAGGTAGTGACACTTACCTGGCCGCTTTGCGCTGTCTTTTCTGCTGCTGCTTTTAAATCGTGACTCCTGATAGAATGTTTCAGGTCGTGAATGTTGATGAGCTGGATGTGAAACTGGTTCTCGTAGTGATCCAAATCGGTGAGCTGGTCTTTCTGTGTAATCCGGCGGGCTATTTGCCGGAGCTGGTTTTTTAGCTGAGTGAATTCTTCACGGTAGTTGCGGAGATGTTGCCGCCAGCTACTGCACTCAGCGGAAAGCTGTGAGATGTCTGCTGTAACCATTGGAGTAAAATTTAAAGGTGAAACGATGGTGTTAACCTCTACGATTTCCCCGGGGTAAGGATAGTTTGGCTTTGATAAGAGCTGATTCAATTTAGGATAGTTTCGCGGGAAAAAGCCCGTTTGTGCAAAAATTGTTGCAAAACTTTAATATAAATGTTAACCCCCGCTTTGGGGCGCCCATAGCCTTTTTAATAGCTTTGAACCGTCAATTTATGTAAAGGCGCCCACCCCTGCATCCTTTCAAAAAACGCCGATGAAAAAAAGCTTTGTCTCCCTTCTTATCCTGCTGGCATCGCTTGTTTCGGCTGCCCAGCCTACCCCCCATCCCCCTGACTGGTCCGCAATCGAACATTCTATTTCCCAAAAAAGGAACCTCGGGGATACCAGGAACACCCTGTTATTGCTTAAGCAACAGGCCCTGGATGCCGGTCGTTGGGTGGAAGCTGCAAGATGTTACTCCGACCTGCTGGCGATAGCCGACAAAACCACGGAAGACACCCTGTTTTTCAAAAATGCCCTGTTCATAGACAGCATCCTGCGGCAACCCCGCACGGCTCCCCGGCTCAGGGTGATTATGTACCTGCTGAAGGCCCGGCGGCTAAGCGAATACCAAAACGGCATTTCCCAACGTGGCAACAGGATGCTTTATCATTCTTATGATCCTTTGCACAATTACGCTTCCATGGGCCTGCAGGAACTAAGCGATCTTATAAAACAACGGCTCGATACAGCCCTGCAATTAAGCCCGTCTTTCGATGATCTTCCGCCCGAAGAATGGCTATGGTTGTCGTCCGACCCGTTTACTTTTTTATTCAAACCCCGGTTTGCCGATCTTGTCTATGCTGAAAGGATCAACATGGCGGAGGGCTTTTTCCGGGGGGCAGTCCTGGAAGGCGACACGACCTGGCTATCCTTTTCACAGGATGCATTTATACAATTACCGGACAGCACGACGCTATTTACCTCCAGGGGGCGGTATATTTTTAGTCTTTACAAACAGTGGATACAGTTTCACCAGCCCGGCAGCCCGGAAGCCGGTTATTATATCGAAAGCCTGGCAAGAAAATACTTTTACAGCAACCTGTCATCCGATTCTACCATAAAAAATCACTATGAGCACTACCTGCAAACGCTGCTGCAATCATCCTGGGCAGCGGTGAGGGCACACGCCGTGTACCAGCTTTGCCTGGCCTGGAATACCGACGCAAAAGAGTACAATCCCTCGTTTCATCGCTACGGTGGGTATTACGATTATAGTTATCGTCAGCAATTCGACAGCAGCCGCAGGCTGTTGTATGTGCGGGCGCTCAACCTCTATGAAGCACACCGTATATTGCTGGACAGCTTTCTTTTTATAAAAAACGTGTTGGAGGAAGCTGTGGCGAATATCCGGGCGCCGGAATTAAATATCAGTGTTTAT
>DASYCT010000428.1:0-9461 GCA_036500065.1 Chitinophagaceae bacterium
AAAACGCGCCCGCCTGGGAGTAGTGCTGGCAACAGTCCCCATACCTTTATAATACAGGCCGCTGTCCTGAGCACTGTATAAACGGCTACCCCCTTCCACCATGGCATAAAAAAAGGCATTGGAAAGCGTATCGGTAGCCGTCCAGGGAGTACCCGGCACTGCATTATTATCCCGCTCATACACCCGCACCTGGTTGCCGCCCGTGGAGAGGAAATTGTTGGCGAAGTAATTCTTTTTACTACCGGCTGTTAAAACAATGCTGTTCTCGATAGCGAACGAAGGAATATGCAACCCTGTCGTATCGAAGTTCCAGTGACTGCCCCGGTCGTCGCTGCGGAACAGCAGGAAGCTATTGGGGACGGCGGCATACAGGCTGCCGCTGCTGTCCGATGCCAGGCTTTGCACCCCTAACCCCGGGGCGGCCATTGACAGGTAATCCGTGTTTTCCCAGGCTGCGGGCCCGGGATTGTAGCGATAAAAAAAGCCGTTCACGCCGGCAGTCGCGATTATCGTGGTATCGGTGGCTACCAGGCTCCAGATATTGCCGTCTACATTGGTATAAAACCCGTTGTTGAACGGGTTCCATCGCCCGGCAGCTTCGTCCAGCACGTAAAAACCGTCGCCCAGGGTGCCCATATATAAATGATCCTTCCAAACGGCAAAACACGAAACGGGGTCGCCGGGAGCGCCAGTGTTCAGGGGCGTCCAGTGAGCACCCCCGTCACTGCTGGTAAGTACGCCGGCATAGCCAGTGCCTATATAAATGGTATGATGGTATTCGGTTGCCGACAACACATAGACACTGCCCGGGAACGATGAGGCGGTCCAGTTTGCCCCGTTGTCAGCTCCAATATATAAATGATCGCTTGTCCCTGCATACAGGGTATTGTTGTGCCGTTCAAGACAATAAACCTTTGTTTTCGGAACATCCGTCACACGTGTCCAGGACTGTCCCCTGCCCGCAAGGGGCAACAATGCTACCAGTAGAAACCGGATTTCTTTTCTCATGACAAGTTTTTAGCTTTCCCGTTATTGGTAACTCCAAATACGCGACCCGGAACCGGAAAGTTGCCCGGGGGCTAAAAAAAACGAAAAGGTCCCGCTGAGGCGGGACCTTTTGCATTGAAACCATTATACTAAAAACAACCAATGCCAGTGTCTATTCCATTATCCCCGCCAGTTCCAGGCTCTTCTTCTTCAGTTTGCGGATTTCCACATCTTCGATAATCGGCTCGGGGGTAAGAATGAGCGAGGTATTATTCTCTTTCCACCAACTGTTTTCTCTCAGCTCGTTGAAGTTCAGTACCCCGATAAGGTATTTGCGCTCCTTGTCGGAATGCCATTCTTCTATCCATTCAAATTTTTCCTTGGGAATGTATTTAAGGTCATCAAAGCTCACATAAGCCTTTACAAAAAAGTCGTTGCTCAGCTCATTGGGTGTATGGTGATAGAGTTTTTTGTATTCATACTTATATTGATAGCGCAGGGCGGATAAATCGCTCAGTACGGCGGAAGCCGTAGGAAAACTGCCCGCACCCTTGCCGTAAAAAAACTGCTTGTCGGCAAACGAGCTTTCAATTACCACGCCATTGTATTCATTCTTTACAAAAGCCAGGTGATCATCCTGGCGGATGAACTGGGGCAACACAAACCCGGCCACCTTGCCATTCAGCAGTTTCTTGGCCTGGGCCACCAGCTTTATATCATAATTCTTTTCTTTGGCTACGGCGGCATCGCTCAACTGGATGTTCTGAATGCCGTTGAACACAATGTTGCCGGTATTCTCCACAATGCCATACGCATGCGTAAGGAGGAAGGTCCATTTATTGGCAGCATCATAGCCTTCCACGTCCAGTGAAGGATCGCTTTCTGCAAAGCCAAGCTGCTGTGCCAGTAAGAGGGCCTTGTTAAAGTCCAGCTTATCTTCGAACATCTTGGTAAGGATGAAATTCGTGGAGCCGTTTACAATGGCTTTGATGGAATGCAGGAGATCGTTGTCGTAATATTCCTCGAGGTTGCGGATTACAGGTATCGAAGCACAGGCAGCGGCCTCGTAGAGTAAGGAACGGTCCGCATATTTCTGTTGCAGGCCCAGCAGTTCCGGCAAATGTTCGGAAATCATTTTCTTACTGGCGCTTACTACATCTTTACCGTTTTTCAACGCAGTGGAAACAATGTCGAACGCAGCTTCGCTTTCATTGATCACTTCCACGATCACATTGATTTCGGGATCGTTGAGCAATACATCCTTATCGGTGGTAAATAAATCAGCCGGGGCTTCTCTTTTTTTGCCGGGGTTTTTAATACATACTTTTTTGATGGAGGCTTTGAGTGAGGGGGTTTGGTTCAATACCTTGTAAAGGCCTTCGCCTACTACGCCAAATCCGAACAATCCAATCGTCAACTGCTTATGTGCTGTCATATATCTGTTTGATTAATATTTTCTTTTTTTGAATGAATTGTCACTACTGGCAATTCACGGCAACCTGCTTCTCCTGTATTTTATAGCTTAGTTTCTCAAATGTTTTTTCCAAATCTTCAATAATGTCCTCTACTTCTTCCAGTCCAACGCTCAATCGCACCAGGCTATCGGCTACACCGGCAGCACGTCGTTGGTCGGCCGGGATGGTTTTATGTGTCATCTGCGCCGGGTGGCAAAGCAGGCTTTTAATGCCGCCCAGGCTTTCCGCAAGCTGGAAGAGCTCAGTACTGGTAACAAAATCGGTAGCGGCTTGTTCGGTATCATCCTTTAATGTAAAGGAAACGATGCCGCCAAAACCTTTTGCCTGTTTTTTGGCAATGCCATGATTGGGATGCGAAGGCAGGCCGGGGTAAAACACTTTATCTACGGCCGGGTGTTTTTCCAGGTATTCCGCCACGGCTTGTGCAGCGGAGCAATGTTGCCGGATGCGCAGGTGCAATGTTTCGATGCCACGGATAAGCAGCCAACTGTCAAACGGCCCGAGGATAGCGCCGCAGGCATTTTGAAGGAATTTCACTTTAGCGCCCAGCTCCGGGTCTTTTGTTACTACCACGCCGGCAATCAAATCGCTATGGCCGCCGAGGTATTTGGTAGCGGAATGCACTACAATATCAGCCCCCAGCGTAAGCGGTTGCTGTAAGACGGGTGAAGCAAATGTATTATCCACGCAAAGCAAACAACGGTTGGCTTTGGCAATTTTTGCAATGGCTTCTATGTCCGAAATCTTCAACGTAGGATTGGTAGGGGTCTCAATCCAGATCAGTTTTGTTTTGGGTGTGACGGCATTGAATACATTGGCGGCGTCGGTCGCGTCTACATAGGTCACGCTGATACCAAACTTCTGGTACACCTGGGTAAACAGGCGGAAGGCGCCTCCATAAATATCGTCTACTGCTACAATCTCATCGCCGCTTTCGAGCAGTTTAACAATAGCGTCGATAGCCGCCAGCCCACTGGAGAAGGCTATACCGGTGGTCCCTTTCTCGAGTCGCGCAATAACGCTTTCCAGCGTGGCGCGGGTGGGGTTATTGGTACGTGCGTAATCGTACCCCTTGTTTACACCCGGTGCTTCCTGGACAAATGTTGACGTTTGATAAATAGGCACGCTGATGGCGCCGGTAAGCGGGTCTACGGGAATGCTGTGAATCAGTTCTGTTGCATTGCTCATTGTTAAAATAGTTTTGCTCTTGAAAAAAATTGTTACACATCACGGGCAAATCAAAGAAATTTTGCAGGAGGAGCTTTGAGCAGGCGGTTAGGCCATAAAAAAAGCTCTTCCGGTGAGTCAGAAGAGCTTTCAACTATTTTGGTAAATGATTGCAGAGCTGTTAATCTGACTTATCTGTCCCGCCTCCGGCGGGATGGAATTGGCACCTTGTATCGTAGTACTTATACGAAACAGGTTGTCAAGGCTTCAACGGGCCATTACCCTCAGCCTTTCTTGATAAGTGATGTAAAAAGAACTGCCGCAAAAGTACTATGCAATTCCTGAAACCTCCAAATTTTTTATGCCCTTTTTTAAAATCAAGGGATAAGAGTATGAAAACGACCTGCTTATAAAGGCGCTTCGGGCCGGGTTTTGATTAACAATCGTTAATCCCTCGTTATACAGCCCCGGTACCCAACCCTCTTATAAGGTGTTGCGTAAACTAGTATCGAAACACAGTATTTGTTCACACTATAAAAAATGGCATGAAAATTAAGGGTGTATTATAGCCGGCTCAATCCCTTAAAAAAAGATCAACTATCAGCTTACTTCTACTTTAAAATTTTAACTCGATATGAAAACAAAAACAACCTGGCTTGCGGCCGGCGCCGGCAGCCTCATAGCGTGCATGTTATTTTTCGCCTGTAAGAAAGACAACTCCGCCAGCAGTAATATCCCTTCGGGCAAAGCACAAATGTCTATCGTTATGATGGACGCTCCCATCTCGTTTTACAAAGTTCTTATTGATATTAAGCAGGTAGCCGTATTGATAGATACTGCCGCCGGTCATAATGATCCCGATCTTCCGCACGAATGGGACAATGATTACCGCGGTTGTCATAATTCCAATACGCTCATCTGGGATACGCTTTCGGTCACTCCCGGCGTATATGATTTACTCCAGTTGAGAAACGGTACGGACACCTTGCTGGCTTCGGGTCTTATCACCAACGGCAAAGTGCTCAAGGTGAGGATTACACTGGGCACCCGCGACTCTGTGTACACCGACAGCGTTACACATTACCCGCTCAACATTGCATGGACGACCACGTTCTTTGATATTAATATAATACATGGAAATATAGCCGACATTTCCAACAACCAGTTTAAACTCTGGCTGGACTTTAACCTTGCCAGGTCGGTTGTCTTCTGGAATGGCGCTTACTGGCTGTATCCCGAAGTAGTTGCGTTCAATGACAATGCACTTTCGAAAGTACAGGGACGTGTATTGCCGGCAGGCGCCTCGCCCTTTGTGATGGTATACAACGCATCGGATACCTTGTATGCATTGCCCAACTGGGAAGGCTATTACCAGGTACGTGGTGCTGCCGCAGGTACTTACTCCATCTATTTCAAGGGCCAGCACGGCTACCAGGACACAACTATCAGCAATATAGTTGTTACCGCCGGCAAGCTTGTCACGGCGCCCACCGTTACGCTGCACAAATAACCAGGTGTTGATTCAATAAATAAAAAGGTAAAGCCGGTGTATACTACACCGGCTTTTTTATTTCCGGGTGCTGAAGGCAGGAAGGGTATGCCATGTTCTGTGTACTTACTTATTGATAATGAACCTATTGGGAGTATAACGCCTTTCCCAACAAAACCGCTCTCATTTTGTTTTATCTTTGACATCCTCCAATTTATTACTATAACCATACGATGAAGAAAGTGAATCAGTCAGTAGCGGTTCAGGGCAACGGCAATGGGACAAAAAGTACTACAGCGATTATCGAAAAAGAGGTGAGGGGCGCAGCGGATACCGAGTTTATCGAAGTATTCGGCGCGCGTGAACATAACCTGAAGAACATCGATATACGTATCCCGAAAAACAAGCTCGTGGTATTTACGGGCGTGAGCGGCAGCGGTAAATCTTCGCTTGCCTTTGATACTATCTACAACGAAGGCCAGCGGCGCTATATGGAAAGCTTCAGCGCTTATGCCCGGCAATTTATCGGCGATATGGAACGACCGGAAGTGGATAAGATAACCGGTCTCTCCCCTGTCATTTCCATTGAACAGAAGACCACCAACAAAAACCCCCGGTCAACAGTAGGCACCATCACTGAAATCTACGATTTTATGCGCCTGCTCTATGCACGCGCCAGCGATGCCTACAGCTACAATACGGGGAAGAAAATGGTAAAGTTCAGTGAAGAAGAAATCGTTGACAACATCTTTGCCAGGTTCAAAAACAAGAAGATAAGCCTGCTGGCCCCGCTGGTACGTGGCCGCAAAGGTCATTACCGTGAATTGTTTGAAGACATCCGTAAGAAAGGATATGTAAAGGTCCGGGTAGACGGTGAAGTAAAAGAGCTTACGCCCAGGATGCAGGTGGACCGCTATAAAATACATGACATTGAAGTAGTGATAGACCGGCTGGCCGTAACTCCCGATATGAAAGTACGCCTGAGCCAGAGCGTGCAAAAAACACTGCAGGCGGGTAAAGACCTGATGTTCCTGCTGGTGAACGACGACAATAAAGTTGTTCAATACAGCAAGCAACTGATGTGTGAAGACACCGGCATTAGCTACGAAGAACCCTCTCCCAATACGTTTTCGTTCAACTCACCTTATGGCGCCTGTCCCGAATGCAAGGGGCTTGGCACCATCAACCAGGTGAGTATGGATGCCGTGATACCCGACTGGAACCTTAGCATCAACGAAGGTGGTATCGCCCCGCTGGGAGAGGAACGGGAAGCATACGTATTCAAACAAGTGCAGCAGATAGCGAAGAAGTATAAAATCAGTCTTGATAAACCCCTGAAAGAGCTTCCGCAAAAAGCGTTGAACGTGTTGCTCTATGGCAGTGAGGATGCTGCGTCGAAAGACACACTACCTGAGTTTGACACAGCGGAGAACAATATTTATACGACCGAATATGAAGGCGTGGTCACGATGTTGCGTCGCTGGTTTGCCACCAACAACAGCGAGTCATTGCGCGACTGGGTAGAAAAATTCATGGAGCTGAAGACCTGCGATAGTTGTCACGGCGCGCGCCTGAAAAAAGAAAGTCTCTGGTTCAAGGTAGCGGAAAAGAATATCGCCGAGCTGAGCGCACTCAATCTCGATAAGCTGATGCAGTGGTTCGTCGGCATTGAAAAACGACTGTCGGCCAGGCAAAACGCCATCGCTAAAGATGTTCTGAAAGAAATCCGCGAACGCCTGCAATTCCTGCTGGACGTGGGGCTTACCTATCTTACCATCAACCGCTCTTCGCGAAGCCTGAGCGGGGGCGAATCACAACGCATACGGCTGGCGACACAAATCGGGTCACAGTTGCAGGGCATCACTTATATACTCGATGAGCCAAGCATCGGGCTTCACCAGCGCGATAACCAGCAACTCATCGTTGCCCTTAAAAACCTGCGCAATCTCGGCAACAGCGTACTGGTGGTGGAACATGACAAAGACATTATGCTTGCGGCCGACCACCTGGTGGATATTGGCCCGCGGGCAGGAAAATACGGCGGACAAATCGTCTCGGAGGGAAAGCCGCAGGATATATTCGCCTATCAATCGGAAACCGCGCGGTTCCTCAACGGCGATAAATCCATTGCCGTGCCTGCCGAAAGAAGAAAGGGCAACGGGAAGACACTGGAATTGAAGGGCGCCAAAGGGAATAACCTGAAAAATGTGGACGTGAAATTCCCACTCGGAAAGCTGATCGTAGTGACCGGTGTAAGCGGTAGCGGTAAGTCGACGCTTATCAATGAAACACTCTACCCCATTCTTTCCAAATACTGCTACGACTCCAAGGCCAACCCGATGGAATACAAATCCGTCAAGGGTCTTGAAAACATCGATAAGGTGATCGAGATAGACCAGTCGCCTATCGGCCGTACCCCGCGCAGCAACCCGGCCACCTATTGCGGGTTCTTTACCGATATACGCACGCTGTTCGCCGCGGTACCCGAAGCAAAGATCCGTGGCTACAATGCGGGACGTTTTTCTTTCAATGTAAAAAGCGGGCGTTGTGAATTGTGTGAGGGCGGCGGCATGCGGGTGATTGAAATGAATTTCCTGCCCGATGTGTACGTACACTGCGAGAAATGCAACGGCAAACGCTACAACCGGGAGACACTCGAAATACGTTATAAGGGTAAATCCATCAGCGATGTGCTGGATATGTCGGTGGACGAGGCCGTGGAGTTTTTTACCAATGTACCCTATATCTACCGAAAGATAAAGGTGTTGCAGGATGTTGGACTGGGCTATATCACCCTGGGCCAGTCAGCCGTTACCCTGAGCGGCGGCGAAGCACAGCGTGTAAAGCTCTCCACCGAGCTGGGAAAAAAAGATACGGGCAAAACCTTTTATATTCTCGATGAGCCGACCACCGGTCTGCATTTCCAGGACATACAGCACCTGCTGGACGTACTGAACAAGCTGGTGGACCGGGGCAATACGGTATTAATCATCGAGCACAACCTGGATGTGATCAAGGTTGCCGATCATATCATCGACCTCGGACTGGAAGGTGGCGATGGCGGCGGCAATATCCTGTTTGAAGGAACACCGGAGGAAATGATAAAGATAAAAGGAAGCCATACGGCAAAGTTTTTAAAAGAAGAATTAAAATAAACGATGGAAGTTGTTCTGGTAGACATGGACGAAGTAATAGCCGACACTACTGCTGCGATGGCAGGCTGGTACAAGCAAAACTATGGCGGCGATATCAACTACAGGACGATGCTGGAAGGCCATTCGTTGGTGAAGGGGTTCCCGGAAGAACACCAGGCGCTGGTAAGACAGCAACTTTATGAACCCGGCTTTTTCCGTCACTTACCGGTCATACCGGACAGCCAGCGCGTGCTGGAACAAATGAACAAACGCTACGAAATCTATATTGTCTCTGCCGCCGTGGAATTTCCCAACTCCCTGAAGGATAAGCACGACTGGCTGATGGAACATTTTCCTTTCTTCAACTGGCGGCAGCTTGTCCTGAGCGGCAGTAAAAAGATGATGCACGGAGATTATATGATCGATGACCATGCACGCCACCTCGAACACTTTCCAGGTAATCCTTACCTGTTTAGCGCTCCTCACAACCTCGACGAGACGCGCTTTGAGCGGATTAACAACTGGAGAGAGGCAGGGAATATATTCCTGGGGTAAATACAAACAGCCGGCAATTACTCATCGTCGGCTGTTAAGGATACTGGATAGGAAAGTATTTTTTTGCTTCTTTATTGCGTACTTCCCAATAAGCTGTGGCGGGAAGTGATTAATAAAATCTTTAATAGTAAGGGTACTAAGAATAGATAGGGAACGGATCAGGTTTTTTTCAAACCGGATATTAGGATTTTACCAATTTTCCCGCCGCTTATTGGATACATTTATGGCAAATAAAGAGCTAATCTTTTTTATCTCACTACCATCGTGCCATTCTCAATCTTTTCATCGTCACTGAACACATCAAACATGTAATTGCCTTTTACAAAATTAGCGAGCAGGGTCGTTTCCTTATTATGTATTTGTGTTTGCTTTACCAGTTTTCCGTCCATATCAAACACATACAGCTGGTACACCTTCCCTGCCTCACCACTTGCCGTAAAGAACAGTACTTCGTTCGTCGCACTGGGATAGATTCTTATCTTGTATTTTTTACTGGTTTGCGATTTGTTGATTAAAATGGTATCGGTGCCCTTTAAAGGCTGATACGATGCGCTGGCCGGGGCCTGCCACAACAGTACAACGACCAGGGACACCAGGCAATACCGTAAGGATTGCTGAAGATTAATCGTATGGATTGTTATAGTTTTCATAGTA
>DASYCT010000429.1:0-21161 GCA_036500065.1 Chitinophagaceae bacterium
ACAGGTGATACATGAACGCAATACCAGTGAGACACAGATCAAAATAGACCTTAATATCGACGGCAGGGGCAAGGCGGCGATTATGACCGGCCTCGGTTTTTTTGATCATATGCTGGAGCAAATAGCCCGCCATGGAAAAATGGATCTGACCATTCGCACCAACGGCGACCTGCATATCGACGAACATCATACTATTGAAGATACCGGCATTGCGCTTGGTGAAGCCTTTGGTAAGGCGCTGGCCGACAAGCGCGGCATGGAGCGCTACGGTTTTGCCCTCCCGATGGATGAAGCCGATGCAAAAGTGCTGATAGATTTCGGCGGCCGCAACTGGATTGTGTGGAATGCAGAATTTAAACGCGAACATATAGGCGAAATGCCTACCGAAATGTTTTTTCATTTCTTCAAATCGTTCAGCGACGCGGCAAAATGCAACCTGAATATCGAATGCCACGGCGACAATGAGCATCATAAGATAGAAGCTATCTTTAAGGCCTTTGCCAAAGCCATCCGTATGGCGGTAAAACGTGACCCGCTGAGCAATTACCTGCCGAGCACCAAAGGCGTCTTATAATAATACATCCTGCATTTCCGGTCTTTTGGCAATGACTGATTTGGCAAATGGACAAAGGGGAATGATCTTTATATGACGGTCGCGCGCATAGTCGACAGCGGTACTGACCAGTTGTAACCCGACGTTCTGTCCCTTCAGTTCATCGCTTACCTCGGTATGCTCGATGACCATTGTCTCCGGCGAGGACATGCTGTACACCAGCTCGGCAAGAATGCCGCCGCCCTGTCCCACAAAAAACATTCCCTTCGTGCCCACGAGTTTGTGTTGAATAAGCATGTGGTTATTTTTAGCTTATATATTAGTTTATTTTTTGCTTCTACTTTAGTTAATTGCTAACTGCGGGAAGTTCGTATTTTTATAAAAATAACCATATCTATGAACACGAAAGAATTAAAGGAAAAATTGTACCGCCAGGTAGAAAACCTGGACTATGAATCGGCCCTCCAAGCGCTCTATTATGCCGCGGTCGAAAATCCCAAATTAAATAGCGACATCCTCGACGAGCTCACTCCAACCCAGTTAAAACGGCTGGAAAGATCCCTTCGGTTTGCTGATGCCGCTAAATCTATCCCACGGGATGCTGCGATGAAGCGAGTGCGCCTGCTTATTTCAGCTTATATGGATATGCAGGCCAATCCGGGAATGTTGGAAGAGCCTGCCGCTGAATATGCCATTTCCCCCCGCTTAATAGCTGCCAATGAAATAACACCGGAGTTGGCGGAACGCCTGGAAATATCCCGCGAAGAAATCAGCAATGGTGAAGTTTACACACATGCCGAAGTTCAGCAAATGGTGAAAGCATGGCGGTCGAAGTAGTATGGGCAAAAAGCGCTTCGATGGAATATATGCAAGTGTTAATTTATCTCTCTACAGAATGGGGCGATACAGTAGTCAATGATTTTATTAAAAAACTGGAGAGAAAGATCGTAGCGATAGTCGCCAATCCCGGTATCGGCAGGATAGCCGGGCCGGGTAAGAACACCCGAAGCGTAGTCATTACACCCCATAACAGGCTATATTATGAGGTGGGTAACGGGGCTATCAGGATATTGGCAATTTTCAATACCAGACGGCACCCCCGGTGGAACCGCTTCGAATAACTTGTCCATAAAAAATTTGCTCAAACAAACTTTCTCCCGCATATTTGCACTACAAATGACAAAACAAATTCAAAATATTCAGTGGTGGTGGCATACAAACCTTAACCGGGGCTTGTAAGCTGCTATTGTTGTTTATCACGAAACACCATATTCAGGGCCCCGATGTAAATCGGGGCCTTTTTTTATTGTTTTATGAAGCCCTGTTAAATAGATAACTGATTGAATTTCAAATACTCCCGCGGGAGCAGATAATGACTTTATGAAGAAAATAGCATTACAAACAAGCTGTAAGAAAATGCTGGCCGATGTGTTTACTCCCGTAGGCATCTACCTCCGCCTGCGTGACCGCTTCCGGGACACCATCCTGCTCGAAAGCACCGACCACCATGCGGCCGACAACAGCTTTTCCTTTATCTGCATCAACGCCATCGGTGGTATGGAGATCACCAATACCCGGAGCATTGAATGCAAACTGCCCGGTCAGCCACCCGAAAAGCGAGCGGTAAAGAACACCAGCGAAGTGCCCACCCTGCTCTGGGAGTTTATGCAGCATTTCGATGTGCAGCCCACGGTGAAGGAAGCCCGTTTTGCCCAGGGATTGTATGGCTATACGAGCTTCGATGCCGTGCAGTTCTTTGATACGATCAAACTCAGGTCGGGCGTTTCCTCGCCTGCCATCCCGCTGATGCGCTACCGTCTTTACCAGTACGTGATTGCCATCAATCACTACAAAGACGAGCTTTATCTTTGTGAGAATTCGGTACCGGGACTGGAAAGCGAGCGCAACCTGGTGGAAAGTCTTATCAGCAGTAAAGACGTGCCGGTGTATCCCTTCAAAACAAAAGGAGCGGAAACCAGTAATATGACCGACCAGGATTACCGCAGCATGGTAGAAAAAGGCATTGGCAGTTGCCGGCGCGGTGATGTGTTCCAGATTGTATTGAGCCGCCGGTTTGAACAACCTTTTATGGGTGATGAATTCAATGTGTACCGCGCCCTGCGCAGCATCAATCCCTCTCCTTATTTATTCTTTTTCGATTATGGCGATTATAAACTGATGGGCTCGTCGCCCGAAGCGCAAATCATTCTCCACAACGGCCAGGCTATCGTGCATCCCATCGCGGGCACCTTCAAGCGCACCGGCGATGATACCATCGACCAGCAGGCCGCCGAACGCCTGCTCAAAGACGCCAAGGAAAATGCCGAACACGTCATGCTGGTGGACCTGGCAAGAAACGATCTTAGCCGTGTGTGCAGCGAAGTAGGCGTTGCGCAATACCGCCAGGTACAATATTACAGCCATGTTATCCATCTTGTAAGCGAGGTAAGAGGTAAAGTGCCCGCGGGCAGCAATCCGTTTGAATTGCTGGCAAAAACATTTCCCGCCGGCACGCTCAGTGGTGCGCCCAAGTTCAAGGCGATGGAACTGATAGATGCCTACGAACCGACGGCGCGCAGTTACTATGGTGGGGCCATTGGCTTTATGGGCTTTGATGGCAGCTGCAATCATGCAATCATGATCCGCACCTTCCTTAGCCGTCATAATACCCTGGTCTACCAGGCCGGCGCCGGTGTGGTAGCGGCCAGCAATCCGGAAAGCGAATTGCAGGAAGTAAACAATAAACTGGGCGCACTGAAAAAAGCCATCGCCTTTGCAGAAGAAATTATCAAGTAATAAAAAAACAATGACCACGAAAATACTTGTATTCGACAATTACGATTCCTTCACTTATAACCTGGTGCACCTGGTGGAAAAGATCCTGCACAACAAGGTCAGCGTGTACCGCAACGATGAAATCCCCCTTGAAAAAGTAAAGGAATTTGATAAGATCATCCTGTCGCCCGGCCCGGGCATTCCCGTGGAAGCCGGGCTGCTGCTGCCGCTGATAAAAGAATACGCTGCCGCCAAACCGATACTGGGCGTTTGCCTCGGCCACCAGGCCATCGGGGAGGCTTTTGGCGCAAAACTGGTCAACCTGTCTTCGGTTTTTCACGGCGTGGCGACACCGGTAAATATTATGAACACCGGGGCGGTAAACGGAAGCTCGAAGAATGGGCCCCGCGGCTCACAACTCTTTCATGGCCTGCCTTCTCAAATAGAAGTGGGGCGCTACCACAGTTGGGTAGTGGCAAAAGAAGACTTCCCGGCCGACCTGGAAATAACGGCCATGGACGACAACGGTTATATCATGGGATTGCAGCACAAGCAGTACGATGTGCAGGGCGTGCAGTTCCACCCGGAGAGCATACTTACCCCACGGGGAGAGGACATTCTTCGCAACTGGCTGGGCGACTAGCTGGATGACCAGGCGGCCGGTCAGGTGGGTCGCTTTGTGAATAGCCGTGAGCGCAGCAAAAGCGGCTCACCTTGTACACCGGGATTCTAAAAATAATAAACATGAAAAAGATTTTACAATACCTGTTTGAACATAAAACACTCGACCGTCCTCAGGCGAAAGGCGTGTTGCTCAATATCAGCAAGGGCGTCTACAACGAGCATGAGGTAACGGCTTTTATGACGGTGTTCCTGATGCGCAGTATCACGATCGCCGAATTGCAGGGATTCAGGGATGCGCTATTGGAACTCTGTGTGCCGGTGGACTTAAACGGGCATGCGACCATCGACATCGTGGGCACGGGCGGTGACGGGAAGAATACGTTTAATATTTCTACCCTGTCCTGCTTTGTCGTGGCGGGCACCGGGCAGAAAGTAGCCAAGCACGGCAACTATGGCGCTACTTCCGTCAGCGGCGCTT
This sequence comes from Chitinophagaceae bacterium, assembly GCA_036500065.1. GTDB lineage: Bacteria > Bacteroidota > Bacteroidia > Chitinophagales > Chitinophagaceae > JACMLD01. The sequence goes on from DASYCT010000429.1 coordinate 4,431, forward strand.
CCAATGTGATGGAACAACTCGGGTATAAGTTTAAGAGCGATAAGGACCGGTTGAAAAAAGAAGTGGAAGAAGCCAATATCTGTTTTCTCCATGCGCCCGTGTTTCATCCTGCGTTGAAAGCCGTGGGCCCTATCCGGAAAAACCTCGGCATCCGTACTTTTTTCAATATGCTCGGGCCGATGGTCAATCCCGCCGCCCCGAAGTTTCAACTGGTGGGCGTCTATAATCTCGAAATGGCCCGTATCTACAATTACCTGTTGCAGCAAACGGGTAATGCGTTTACCATCATCCACAGCCTGGACGGTTATGATGAAATATCGCTGACCAATGATACCCGGGTGATTACAAGCGAAGGAGAAAAGATAATGACCCCCGAGCAACTTGGCAAGCGGGCCGTAAGCCCGGTGGATATTTACGGTGGCAATAGCGTGGAAGATGCTGCAAAGCTGTTTACGAAAATCATCAAAGGCGAAGGCAGCTGGGCGCAAAATGCCGTCGTGTTTGCCAACGCCGCTATGGCCCTTCATTGCACGGGCAATTACAAAACCTATGATGACGCCTATGGCGCGGCAGTGGAAAGCCTGGAAAGCGGGAGAGCTTATGCGGGACTGCAAAAGCTCATTCAATTGCAATAGTCAATTTAAACACGGAGTTGAACAACATGAACATACTGGATACCATCATTGAATATAAAAAAACGGAAGTTGCCCAACGCAAAGCAGCGGTGCCGGTAAAGGAACTGGAAAAAAGCCCTTATTTCCAACTCCCGGCATATTCCCTTAAAGCATTCCTGCTCGATGAAAGCCGTACGGGCATTATCGCCGAATTCAAACGCCGCTCGCCTTCAAAGGGGGTGATCAATGGCGATGCCGATGTGGAAACGGTCACAAGAGCGTATGCGGACAACGGCGCCTCGGGATTATCGGTGCTGACTGATGAGCAATTCTTTGGCGGCAGCACGGCCGACCTGGTAAAAGCAAGGGTGAACCAACTGCCCATCCTGCGAAAGGATTTTATTATTGATGAGTATCAACTGGTAGAGGCCCGGGCGATGGGGGCCGATGTCATTTTATTGATAGCCGCCTGCCTTAGCCCCGCCGATGTAAAGCGGCTTGCTATCTTTGCAAAACGCCTGAATCTGGAAGTTTTATTGGAACTTCACGGCGAGGACGAACTGGTCCATATCTGTGACGAAACGGAGCTGGTGGGTATCAATAACCGCAACCTGAAGACCTTTACCGTGGATATTGAACGCAGCCTGCAAATGGGCCGCCGCATTCCGGCCGATAAGATTAAAATCGCGGAAAGCGGTATCAGTTCCGTCAGTATGATCCAGTTGTTTAAAGAGAATGGTTTTAAAGGCTTTCTTGCCGGGGAAACATTTATGAAGGAGAAAGACCCGGGAGCCGCCTTTAAAGCATTTGCCGATACGATTGCCGGTGCCTGATAACACCTTAAAACCCATCGACACCCATGAGAGTAAAAGTATGCGGCATGACACAATTGGAGCAGGTAGACGAGCTGGCGGATGCCGGCGCTACCTTTGCCGGTTTTATCTTCTACCCGAAAAGCCCGCGGTATGTGTTCAAGCACATGACCACCACGCAGATCAGGAAGGAGAACAATATCAACAAAGTCGGCGTGTTTGTAAACGCCACGATAGAAGAAGTACTGCACATGGTGGATGAATGCAGGTTGCACATGGTGCAGTTGCACGGCGATGAATCGCCCCGGTATTGTGAAAAGATCGCCGACTATGTATCGGTGGTAAAGGCCTTCCGCCTCAGCGACAACGACAGCGTGCAATGGATGATCAAACCGTATATGGACGTGTGCGATATGTTTATGTTTGATACGATGGGTGCGGGCTATGGGGGTACGGGAAAGAAATTCGACTGGAGCACCCTGAAGGGGCAAACGATCGGCAAGCCGTTTTTCCTGAGCGGCGGTATCGAGGAAGGCGATGAGGAAAAGCTGAAGGAATTTGCCAAAGAACCGGTAGCCAAGGCCCTGTTTGCCGTCGACATCAACAGCCGCTTTGAAATAAGCCCGGGGATAAAAGACCTGAAGAAGGTAAAACAGTTTTGCAGCAACATGGGCTGAGGGGCATAAAAAAACCAATCGTATGATAACAATACGTACGGCCGTTGAAGCCGATTTGCCGGCGATACTGGGCATCTACAACGACGTGATACGAACCACCACTGCGGTCTACCAGTACCAGCCGCACACATTGGAAATGAGAAAAGCATGGTTTGCCGCCAAACAGCAGGAAGGATTCCCGGTATTTGTGGCGACAGAAGGTGATACGATATGGGGATTGAGTACGATGGGCACTTTCAGAGCATGGCAGGCCTATAAATATTCGGTGGAAAACTCCATCTATGTGGCTGCCGCCGCCCGCGGAAAAGGAATCGGCCGCCTGCTGATGCCACCCATTATAGAAGCGGCCCGCCAGATGGATATGCACACGATTATCGCCGGCATCGACGCCACCAATGAAGTGAGCCTGCGCCTGCATAAAGGTTTTGGCTTTGAGGAAGTGGCCCATTTTAAACAGGTAGGATACAAGTTCGGGCGATGGTTGGATCTGAAGTTTTTGCAGCTGGTATTATCCACCCCGTTGGAACCGGTAGACAACTAATTATTAAAATCATTCGACATAAAATGAAGCCTGAAATACAAAATATACGTTCTGTGGGAGTCGAAGAAGCCCGTGCTTCCTACGCTGCTCCCAGCGAGAGAGGCTATTACGGAAAATTCGGCGGCGCCTATATTCCCGAAATGCTGCACCGCAACGTGGAGGAATTAAAATCCCGCTACCTCGAAATCATGTACGAGGCATCCTTTCAAAAGGAATTCCGTGCATTGCTCAAGGATTATGTAGGCAGGCCCACGCCCTTATATCTCGCTACCCGTCTCAGCAAACAATTCAACACAAACATTTATTTAAAGCGTGAAGATCTCTGCCATACCGGTGCGCACAAGATCAATAATACCATCGGCCAGATACTACTGGCGCAACGCCTCGGCAAGAAACGCATCATAGCCGAAACCGGCGCAGGCCAGCATGGTGTGGCCACTGCAACGGTCTGCGCGCTAAAAGGCGTGGAATGTATCGTCTATATGGGAGAAAAAGATATTGAACGCCAGGCGCCCAATGTGGCCCGGATGAAAATGCTCGGGGCGACCGTTATTCCTGCGCTCAGCGGCAGCAAGACACTGAAAGACGCCACCAACGAAGCTATACGCGACTGGATCAACAACCCCATCGACACTCACTATATCATCGGCTCGGTGGTAGGTCCGCATCCTTATCCTGACATGGTGGCCCGTTTTCAAAGTGTCATCAGCGAAGAGACAAGAATACAGCTAAAGGAAAAAACCGGCAGCGAACTCCCCGATTATGTGATGGCCTGCGTGGGTGGAGGCAGCAATGCTGCCGGTGCGTTCTACCATTACCTTGATGAATTGAGTGTGCAGCTCGTGGCAGTGGAAGCGGCAGGTCTTGGCATCGACAGCGGCATGAGTGCAGCCACGACACAATTGGGAAAACCCGGTGTGCTTCACGGCAGCAAAAGCCTGGTGATGCAAACCGAAGACGGGCAGGTCGTAGAGCCACACAGCATTTCGGCGGGCCTGGATTACCCGGGCATCGGCCCCCTGCACGCGCATTTGTTTGAAAGTGGCCGGGGCCGTTTCTTAAGCGCCACGGACGATGAGGCACTTAAAGCAGCTTTTGAACTTTGCAGGCTGGAAGGCATTATCCCAGCGCTCGAAAGCGCACATGCCCTTGCCGCATTAAAACAAATGCAATTCAAGGAAAAAGATACCGTAGTCGTTTGTTTGAGCGGCCGGGGCGATAAAGATTTGGCTACGTACATGAAAGCAATGGAGGAAGGTAAAAAATAGGTTATGAACAAGATCCAGCAATTGTTTGCCGCCAAAGGGCAGCGTGTTTTAAATGTATATTGTACCGCAGGTTACCCACAGCTTGACAGCACCCTCCCCGTTATGAAGGCGCTCCAAAACAACGGAGCCGATCTTATCGAACTGGGTATGCCTTATAGCGATCCCCTTGCCGACGGGCCGGTTATCCAGGCCAGCAGCGCAAGAGCGCTCGCCAATGGCATGACCATCGCCACCCTGTTCAAGCAGCTAAAAGATTTCCGAAAGGATATTCATGTGCCGGTCATACTGATGGGCTATATGAACCCGGTATTGCAATACGGTTTTGAACGCTTCTGCGCCGATGCCGCCGCCGTGGGTATCAGCGGGCTTATCCTGCCCGACCTCCCGGAATACGAGTTTGAAACAGAATATGGCGCGATTATTAAGAAGCATGGCCTCGACTTCATTTTTCTTGTTACCCCCGAAACATCCGAGGCAAGGGTGCGGCGGCTGGATGAGTTGAGCACCGGGTTCCTTTATGCCGTATCGTCTTCCTCCACTACGGGTAATGAAAAAGATTTTAACAAAGTAGAGCAATACCTGCAGCGTTTGAAAGCGATGAAGCTGAAAAACCCGGTACTGGTGGGCTTTGGCATCAAAGACAAGGCAACGTTCGACGCCGCCTGCAAATATGCCAATGGCGCGATTATCGGCACGGCGGTGATTAAGACACTGGAAAAAGCTGCCAATATTGAAACGGCTATTAAAGAATTTCTTGTAAGTGTAAAAGGATGAAAAGAATTGTACAAATAGCATTTGCCGTTTATTGCATCGTGGGCATCGGCTCGCTGATGTTGATGACACGATTTGCGTATTACGATGCCGCGGGCCGGGATCGGTTTATCGCCCGCCATGCATTGATTCTTATCCTGTTTGCTATATTGGCGGGACTAGGTGGCTTCTTTATGGTTAAAACAGCATTTGTTGAAAAATACCAGCAGCGTGTAGCTCAGCGCCCCTGGGTTAAAATAGTCGCTCCGGTGCTGTTGACAATCGTGTGTTTTATCGTCAACCTCGGTTTCCTGTTCGGCTACGATTCGATGGCGGCAGATACCGGCACCTATCGGCTCAGGGGGTTTGTGACAAACAAGATAGTGACACATGGCAAAGGCAACGGCTATTTCGTATGGGTCAGGGATGACTTCAAGGCTACTGTGTATAAATTTGAAGTAACCCGGGCCGTTTATGATAAAACGCCTTTGACGAGCGAGTTTGATAAACAGTTCAATATCGACAAATTGGGCATATTATACAGAAAAGAAGAATGAGTACAGTAATCATCAAATACAACGCCGGTAATATACAATCCGTTCTGTATGCCCTCGAACGCATCGGGGCGGAAGCAACCGTTACGGACGATGTGGCAACGATCCAGCAGGCCGATAAGATCATATTCCCCGGTGTGGGAGAGGCCAGCACGGCCATGAACTATCTCAAAGAAAGAAAGCTGGATGAAGTGATCACCCGGTTGCAACAACCTGTGTTGGGCATCTGCCTGGGCATGCAACTGATGTGCGCTTATTCGGAGGAAAACGATACTCCCTGCCTCGGCATCTTTAAAGAAACGGTAAAACAGTTCCGGGGAGACGCTTCCTTTAAAGTGCCGCAGATAGGATGGAATAATATCTATGATCTGAAAACGGGCTTGTTTGCCGGGCTTCCGCAAAACAGTTACTGTTATTTTGTACATGGGTATTATGCGTCCCTTGGTGAACATACCATTGCCACCACCGATTATATACATCCTTACAGCGCCGGGCTACACCGTGATAATTTTTACGGTGTGCAGTTCCACCCCGAGAAGAGCGCTGCGGCAGGAGAACAAATTCTAAAAAACTTTTTGAACTTATAATATGGAGATCATCCCGGCCATCGACATTATAGACGGTAAATGCGTGCGGCTCACGCAGGGCGATTATAACCAGAAGAAAGTGTACAACGAACATCCGCTGGAAGTGGCGAAACAGTTTGAAGCGACGGGACTAAGGCGGCTGCACCTCGTGGACCTCGACGGCGCTAAAGCCGGTGCGGTGAAGAACTGGAAAGTGCTGGAAGCCATTGCCGGTAAAACCTCGCTGGTGGTCGACTTCGGGGGCGGCATCAAACAGGAAGAGGACCTCGACATCGTATTCAACTCCGGCGCCGAACTGGCTACCATCGGCAGCCTGGCGGTGAAGAACGAAAAACTGTTTGTACAATGGCTGCAACAATACGGTGCGGATAAATTTTTACTGGGGGCCGATGCGAAAGAGGAAAAGATTGCCGTCGGGGGTTGGTTGGAAACGACGGGTATATGGGTATATGATTTTATAGAAAGATATATCCGGCACGGTGTGCAGCAGGTATTCTGCACCGATGTCAGCAAGGATGGTTTGCTGGAAGGACCTTCGACGGACCTGTACAAAGAGATCCTCGATCGGTTTCCCTCCCTGCATTTTATCGCCAGCGGTGGCGTCAGCTCCACAAAAGACCTGGAATCATTGCAAAAGATAGGATGCAAAGGCGTTATTGTCGGGAAAGCGATTTATGAAGGAAGGATTAAACTGGAAGACCTGGTTAAATTATAGCTATGCTTACAAAAAGGATCATACCCTGCCTCGATATAAAAGACGGGCGCACCGTGAAGGGCGTCAATTTTGAAAGCCTGCGTGATGCGGGTGACCCTGTCGAGCTGGGAGCGTTGTACGCGCAGCAGGGCGCCGACGAACTGGTATTCCTTGATATAACGGCTACCAACGAGAAGCGTAAAACCCTGCGGGAACTGGTCAACCGTATTGCTCATCATATCAATATCCCGTTCACGGTGGGTGGCGGCATCTCGGGAGTAGACGATGTAAGCCTGCTGCTGCAGAACGGCGCCGATAAAATATCTGTCAATACGGCGGCATTTAAAAATCCCACACTTATCAACGAACTCGCAAAAGAATTTGGGAGCCAGTGCGTGGTGCTGGCCATCGATACCCGGCAGGAAGCTGACGGTCAATGGTATGTGTATCTCAACGGCGGAAGGGTAAAAACCGATGCGCTTTGCTTCGACTGGGCCAAAAAAGGCGTGGATGCCGGGGCGGGAGAGATCCTGCTCACTTCCATGAACCACGATGGCACCAAACAGGGCTTTGCCATCGACATCACCCGTCGGCTGGCGGAAAGCCTGCCGGTGCCCGTCATCGCCAGCGGGGGAGGAGGCACCCTGGCCCATTTCACCGATGTTTTTCTAAACGCCAAAGCCGATGCCGCCCTTGCCGCCAGCATTTTTCACTTTAAGGAGATTGCCATTCCCGAATTAAAGGGATATTTGCAGCAGCAAAACATCCCCGTAAGACCGTGGTAGGAATAACCGCTATATGGGGTGAAATGATTATAGAATGAATATGAAGATTGAATTTAAGAAATATGCCGATGGCCTCGCGCCTGCCGTTATACAGGATTTTAAAACACAGAAAGTCCTGATGCTCGGGTTCATGAACGAAGAAGCCCTTCAAAAAACAATGACCGGCGGCAAAGTGACGTTTTACAGCCGTAGCAAGAAAAGACTGTGGACAAAAGGGGAAGAAAGCGGTCATTTCCTGCTGGTGAAAGAGGTCCTGCCCGATTGTGACAACGACACCCTGCTCATTAAAGCCGAGCCGCTCGGACCGGTATGTCACACCGGCGCCGACACCTGCTGGAGCGAACGCAACCATAGCGAGGATTTTTTGTTCTATTTGGAGGACATTATAAAGCTGCGGAAGATGGCAGACGACCAGAAGTCGTATGTGCGACAGTTGTTTCAGAAAGGAATCAATAAAATTGCACAGAAAGTAGGCGAGGAAGCAGTGGAAATGGTCATAGAAGCGAAGGATTCAAACGACGAGTTATTCCTTAATGAGTCGGCCGACCTGCTTTTTCACTACCTGGTTTTGCTGAATGCCAAGGGACAGAACCTGGAAGCGGTCATCAACATTTTAAAACAACGTCATTCAAAATAATATGAAGAAAGTAATTGTATTGTTTTTCTGCCTGCCCCTCGTGGCCCTGGCGCAGTCAAAGAAACCGCCGGTTGCTGACGTAGAGCAAAAACAATTGCTTGTCACCGGCAGGGTAACGGGCGCCGATGAGGGTACCCGTGTTTTTTTGACCGATGCCAATATACCAACCGATACCATCTGCCGCGCAACGGTTAAAAACGGGAGCTTTGTACTGAAAGGAAGCCTGCAGGAACCGCTGTTGCTGAACATCGTCTTTGATGCGGCGAAAAAGAAAACCCTGTTATTCCTCGACAATTCGGTTATTACGATATCAGGTAGTCTTGCCGAAATACAAAAGCTGAAGGTAAGCGGCTCGCCTACGCAGCAGGACTTTGATGCATTCCAGGAAACGTTCAACCCGCTGTTCAACCGCTTCTCGGCCATCAACCAGAAAGCCAAAATGAGCGGGGGAATGACAGACAGCATGCAACTGGAATCTGCTCATCTCTATACGGCCATCGAGCAAAAGATAGATTCTTTCCTGCAACAGCATCCACGCTCGGCAGTAAGCCCCTTCCTGGTGCTCGTCACACTCGGGCTTTCGGAAGACATGAACATAGCCCAAAACCGCCTGGCCAGTCTCGACAAAACAGCACAGGATAGTTATTTCGGCCGATACCTGGGCAAATACCTGCAGGATAAAATAGCGGAAGCCACCATCGGCGCCATAGGGTCGGAGGCCATCGATTTTACGCAAAACGATACGGTGGGCAAACCCGTCACCCTTTCCTCTTTCAAAGGCAAATATGTACTGGTCGATTTCTGGGCAAGCTGGTGCGGCCCCTGCCGCATGGAAAACCCCAATGTGGTGGCTACCTTTAACCAGTTTAAGGACAAAAACTTTACTGTTCTCGGCGTATCGCTCGACAAGGCGAAAGATGCCTGGCTGAAAGCCATCGCCGCTGACAACCTCCACTGGACACAGGTAAGTGATTTGAAATACTGGTCCAACGAAGTGGCGCAGAAATATCATGTGGAAAGCATACCTACCAACTTTCTCATAGGTCCCGATGGCAAAATCGTGGCCAGGAACCTCCGGGGAGAAGAATTGAAGGCAAAACTCTGCGAATTGCTCGGATGCAACTAGGCTCCGATGGCAGTTACTGGCCCGGTAGCTACTAAAAATAAATGGACTTCGGCGAATAATAAACGGTTGTTGACTTTGATCCGGGCCGGGCCTAGTTTTATGCCAATCAAATTAATTGGTATGAAAAAAAGTCTTCTCCCGCTATTCATTGCATTTATTTTCCTTTCTCTTTCCGTCTCTGCGCAGGACGAAACCTACACAAAAGGTACAAACGTGGTCAGCGCCGGTTTAGGAATCGGTAGTTCTTTGGGCAGTTTTACCTATGGTTCCCAAAGTCCCGGCATCAGCCTGCAGTATGAACACGGAACATGGGAAGCTGGTCCCGGTGTCATCAGCCTTGGTGGCTATGTCGGTATCAAGAGCTATAAATATGCTTATAGCGGATACTCTTACAAATGGAACTATACCGTCGTCGGCGTACGCGGAGCTTATCACTATACCGGGTTCGATGTAAAGAACCTGGATGCTTATGGCGGCGCCATGCTGGCGTACAACGCGTTGAGCTACTCCGATAATTACAGCGGCGCTAAAGCCAGTTATGGCAGTACCGTGGGCCTGACAGTTTTCGTGGGTGGCCGCTATTACTTTGCGAGCCCATTGGGGGTTTTTGTCGAACTCGGCTATGGGGTGTCTTATCTTAACGTAGGGCTGGCGCTTAAATTCTAATCTTCACCAACTCCTGCTATATAGCGTGAGTAGTGAGTTGTCAGTAGTGAGTAGGGCCCCTGCCGGGCAAACCACTCACTACTGGCAACTGACGACTCACTAATTAATATCCTTTCCCTGTTGTAATAAGGTAGTCAGCCGGGCGATATTGTCCTTATTCAGCTTATCGGGAGCCTGGGCGCCTGCTTTTTGTATGAACTCCAGCGATTTCTTATAATCCCCCACCGCGGAATAACCTCTCGCCATACCCATATTGGTGGTGAACTCGTTGGGATGCTTGTCGTAATTCATCTTGAATGCGTCGAACGCCTCCTTATTCTTTTTCATTTGAACCAACGATCTTGCATACTGGTGTACTTCGTTTATTTTCCCCAAAGGAAGCGCTTCTTTCATAACGGCGGCTGCTTCATCGTTTTTGCCGAGTAATGTCAGTATCTGTGCTTTGGTGGAAAGCGTGGTGAAATTCTTATCACCCACTGTACGTTCGTTCAGCGATTCATTGGCCCATGCAAGTCCTTCTTCCAGGTCGGTTTTATTGGCTACGCAAAAACGGGCGGCCTGCTCCCATGCGGTCCAGTTAAATCCTTTGTCGCTGCGCAATTCGCGGCGGAAGGATTCCAGTTGTGTTTTTATGTAATCCACTTCTACTTTAAACGGTATCATCAGCTTTTCCCATTCCAGGGCTACGGTAGCCGAATTGTCCGTTTCATTCAGGAATTCGTATTTCAGCCATTCTACGCTATGATCCATTGCCACGGGTTTTACTTTTACACGCAGGGCATCTTCCTTGTCGTCGTAGAAAAAGCTGCCCCAGGAAGTAGTGTTTTTGGAAAAGATAAGCGTGCATTCGTTGGGATCGTAGGCTACAAAAAATGCATATTTGCCGGCCGGTAGATCCTGTCCTTCGATTTTTACATCGGTACTGAATTGAATGGTGGTATTTTCATTCGAGCCTGCCCGCCAGGGAGCCGCTTTGCTGGTGCCAAAGCCCTGGTCGACATAGCCAACCGGGATTAAAGCACCCCAAATCTTTCCTTCCCGTCCTTTTACATGCGGGCGATCATAATGGATGGTTACATCGGTAATGCCAATCCGTTCGCCTGTAGTAGCTTTCTTATTACCGCCATTGGGCATGGAAGAAAGCTGTGCAGTGGCGCTGTAGCAGAGGCCTGCCCCCATGATGATGGTAGCAAGCATAGTCCTGGTAAGATGTTTCATACGTGCAAAATTTTTAGGTTGATTAGTACTACTAAAGCTAAATGACTCCGGGATGTCCTGCGCGGGATTTATAGCAGCGAAGGGTATTGCAGGATAAATGGAAAATCCTGTACATGAGCGAAGCCGGGCCCCTTTCCTTAACAAGTTCTTAGTAAACCCTGCAAAGCCGTTGTAGTCAGACGATTGAATAAACTAAAGAAGAACACATGAAAAAGATACTTTTACTCAGCACCCTTGTTATCGGCAGCGTTTTGATAAACAAAGCCAGCGCACAGGTGGATGTAAACGCCAATATCGGCGTACAACCTGAATGGGGTCCTTCGGGCTATGATAATGCAGCTTATTATTACCTGCCCGATATTGAAACTTATTATTGCGTGCCCACGCGTATGTTCACCTGGTTTGAAAACGGCCAATGGGTATCTTCTCCTTATTTGCCCGCATGTTATGCCAACTACGATTTATATTCAGGCTATAAGATAGTGCTCAATGAAAGAACGCCCTGGCTCCATTTCTATGATCACCGCCGGATATATGCCCCTTACCGTTACCGCCACGACCAGTTGTTAATAAGGGACGCCCGCGGTTATTATGGCGGTGGACGCGCGAATTATGGACGTGCCGGCTACGAACGTGCAACTTACGGACATGCTGATTATAGCTATAACAACTATGGTCGCGGCAACTATGCACATTCTAATTATGGTGGCGGCCGTGTGGTAGAAAGACGCGATGAGGGCCACAGGGGTCGTGTCGTTGAACGCAGGGAAGATCATGGAAGAAGTAATGATCGTGGACGGAGATAAAAAAATGTTTATCCAAGCTGGCGTTTATACAACTGTATCGCATTCTCATATCCCAGGTACAGCGCATCGCAAATGAGCGCGTGGCCGATGGATACTTCCAGCAAACCCGGTATATGCTGCGCAAAATATTGCAGGTTGTGAAGATCAAGATCATGACCTGCATTGATGCCCAATCCAAGTTCTACCGCTTTTTTGGCGGCGGTGACATAGGGGCGAATAGCCTCTGCACGATTTTGATGATAATGAGTGGCATAGCCTTCCGTGTACAGCTCGATACGGTCGGCGCCGGTAGCCAGCGCCCCTTCCACCATCTCCACCACGGGGTCCACGAAAACAGATACGCGAATGCCCGCTTTTTGAAATACGTTGATCATTTCCTTTAGATAGTCCCTGTGCCGGATGGTATCCCAGCCGTGGTCGGAGGTAAGCTGTCCTTCGGCATCGGGTACGAGGGTCACCTGCTGCGGCTTGGTTTCCAGCACGAGGTCGATGAACTTCTGCTCGCGGCAATTGCCTTCTATATTGAACTCGGTCGTGATGATCTTTTTTATCTCGCGTACATCGTTGTAGCGTATATGCCGTTCGTCGGGACGGGGGTGGACGGTGACACCGTCGGCGCCAAACAACTGCGCGTCTACAGCAGCCTTTACCACATCGGGATTATTGCCGCCGCGGCTGTTGCGGATGGTGGCGAATTTGTTGATGTTTACACTCAGCTTTGTCATGGCGCAAAATTACTTAAAACCTTGCTACCAATTTTACATTCAGCAATCGCGGCGTAAGACGGTTAGGAATGGTATAAGTAGTGTTGGAGAAATCTTTGATCAGCAGGTACGAGATGGTGTTGGCCCGGTCGATGATATTAAAGATTTCAAGCGTGGCCCAGATATTTTCAAACTCCCTGAACGGGCTGTGGCTGCGGCGCTTGCTTTTATCACTGTCGAGCAGCAGGGCGCTAAAGCCCATATCGATGCGGATATAAGGGTCGATAAACAGTGCATCGCGGTATTTTACGCTGCCGGGGATATTGTAGGGAAGATTACTGCCGTAAATGGTATTGATATAAACTTTGAGGTTTTTGTTGGTGGAAAGATAGTCCTGGAAGAACATGCCAAAGGTGAGCAGGCGGTCGCTCGGGCGTCTCACCCATCCCTGGTGCATGAGCGTACTATCGACGGGTTTATTCACTGAGTCCAGCGTGTAGTTGTAATAGGTAGCCCCGGCAATTTTTTCTTTGGTGTTCATGATGCCAAAGCTGATCCAGCTTTCCGCATCTTTTACCAGTTCGCCAAACAGGCGCATTTCAAGTCCCATCGCGTATGCCCTGGCATTGTTCTCTCCAAAGTATTGGATCTTCACGTTGTCAATATCGTAGGGGTCCACATCATGCATGCCTTTATAGTACGCTTCGGTGGTCATGCGCATGGGTCTTCCGCCCATCCCGATAAAATTATAATCGAATCCCCCGCTGACCTGCCAGCTTTTCTGGGCCAGCAGTCCGCGGTTGATGGTGCCGTCATAGCGGCGCAGTTCGCGGTAAAAAGGCGGCTGGTCGTAAATACCTCCCGCGCCGCGGAATATAATATCCTTTTTCCATTTGGAAGGCTTCCACGAAAAACCGACACGGGGAGAAATCAGCAGCTCGTTGTTGAGATCGTTGTAGTTGAACCGCATGCCTGCCTGCAGGGTGAAATCGGAAGAATCATGAAAAGCGATATTGTCCTGTACAAAACCACTGAGGCGGTTAATCGTAAGATCGGCTTTCGACTTTAGCACGCTGAACAGGGCGAGTTGCGAGGAACTGTACGGCAATGAATAACCCGCCGAATCCTGGTATTGCCATTCGTTCAACTGGTCGTGCACGATTTGGTGGTCGGCGCTGGCGCCCCATTGAATAAAATGACGTCCTTTTTCCAGGTAACCTTTATGGCTGAGGTTCCACACATCGATGTCGAGTTTATCACGCGTGTAATTCTGAAACACACCTGCCCCAAGCGGGTTGGTAATCAAACCGAAAGTGGAGCTGCTCTGGTCAAAATCACGCTCGCCGAAAAGATAGGTGCCGGTGATATCCTCGGTTTGCTGTTCATTGTCACGGAAGAAACTGGTCATCCATTTCAGTTTCAGGTTTTTCCGCACCTGTTGTGTGACCGACAGGCCGAGCATATCCGTGTTGTAATGATCTTTTTCCTGCCCGTCGAAATAGATGTCGAGACCCAAGTTGGCGGTGAAATAAGGAGAGAATACCGAAGATGTCTGTTGTGAAAACTCGGGTATCAGCGTGAACTTGGTTTGCGAGAAATTGCCCAATAGTTCCGCGCTTAGCTTATCGTTGAACTGGTAGGTGAGATAAGCCTGCAGGTCGTACGAGGAAGGAATATAAATCCCTTTTGTTTCCTGGCTGCTGAGCAGGTTGGCATTGCTTTTATTGCGGGCGCCGATATTGTAGGTGAATTTCTTTTTGGCACCCGCCACGCCTTCCAGGTGCATTCCCTGTTCCAGCAGGCCCACATAAGCGGAACCGCCAAACTGTTTAGGTTTTTTGTATTGAATATCCAGCACGCTGCTCATCTTGTCACCATAGCGGGCCTGGAAACCACCGTTGTAGAAGCTGACGCTGCGCGTCATTTCGGGATTGATAAAACTAAGCCCTTCCTGCTGGCCGTTGCTGACAAGATAGGGGCGGAAGACCTCGAAGTCGTTTACGTAGATCAGGTTTTCATCGTAATTGCCACCCCGGACGGAGTAATTGGAAGTCAGCTCATTGTTGGAGCCGACAAAGACTTTTATCAGGCTTTCGATACCGCCGAGGGGGGAGGGGATGTTAATGGCCTGCTTGGGATTGATGGATACCAGTCCCGCTTCCCGCCGCTGCCGCTGGTCGGTGACCACCACTTCCTGCAGGGCCCTGGCACTGCGATCCATGCGGATCACGACAGTTTCATGTTCATTATCGTTCAGCAGGAAATTGCGTTGTTCGGTATGGTAGCCGGTATAGGTGAACACGAGCGCCAGCGCTTTATCGGCCGTGACTCTCAGGCTAAAGGTGCCGGAATCGGTCGTGGCGATACCGTTGTTTCTTCCTAAAATGGTGACGGTTACTTTGGCGAGGGGATTTTCATTTTCATCCAGCACTTTGCCGGATATAAAAGCCGTTTTTTTCTGGCTCCACGCAACGACAGATAGCAACGATAAAGAAAGCAGTAAGAATGATGTACGTAACGGCATTGCTATTGGATAACGATGTATGGGCCAGCAATATTACAGAAATAAACCTTTTATCCAACTATTCTGCCGAGTCGCATAAAAACAGGAAAGCTAAACCCCTGTTCCCCGTTGACGCCCCGGTCGGTTGACCCTTGCCAAAGGGTGGAAAGCCGGTCGGCAAATGCATCGACCGGGTTATAGCCATTGGCCTTGATAAAATGTTGTACGCTGCTCCATGAATTGAGATAGCCGGGCAAATCGTCCCGCTGCCATTGTACATGGATGGAAAACTCCGGGGTGGTTAATTCCTCGTATGGGAACGGAACGGTTTGATAGTAATCATCCACGTATTTCCGTTCCGCATCCCAATAGCTGCCTACAGTTTTTGTATAAAACTCCCGGATAAGGGCATTGACAGCCTCGTCGGCGCATTGCGGGATATTATATCCCCATACGGCTATAACGGCGCCGGGTCTGGCAACCCGCCTTACTTCCTTTTCAAACGCGTCGAATTGAAACCAGTGATAGGCCTGCGCGACGGTGATGAGATCAAAAGACCGGTCGGGAAAATCGGTTTTTTCAGCCGGACTTACCGAGTACCGGATATTGCCGGCCGGAACAGCCTGCTGCAATTGTTTTTCGCTGGTATCGGTCGCCAGCACCTGTTCAAAATAAGGAGCCAGTAATACCGCGGCCTGCCCATTGCCCGTAGCACAATCCCAGGCTGCTTGCCTGCCGGGGGTAAAAGAGAGGATATAATCGATCAGTTCCGCCGGGTAGGTGGGGCGGTATTTTGCGTAAGTGGATGCTTGTTTAGAAAAAAGGTCTTTACTCATTGACTATGGTTGATGATCCTCTATCGCTCCAGCGCTTTCAGCTTGCGGATGGTTTCTTTGGGATTGGCGGAACTGAAAACCGTATTACCCGCCACGAGTGCGTCGGCGCCGGCATTTACCACCATCTGGGCATTGTCGACCGTAATGCCGCCATCTATTTCAATTTTCACATGCAGCCCGCGTTCACTGATCATCCGCTTCAGGTCCCTTATTTTTTGCAGGGTATGGGGAATAAACGACTGGCCTCCGAAACCCGGGTTTACACTCATGAGCAGCACATGGTCGATGTCCTGTAGCACATCTTTCAATGCGTCCACGGGAGTATGGGGGTTGAGGGCTACCCCTGCCTTCATGCCCAGTATTTTTATCTGCTGGATATTCCGGTGCAGGTGTGGGCAGGCTTCGATATGAACGGTGAGCATATCGGCGCCCGCATGCTTGAACGCTTCGGTGTATTTTTCCGGTTCGAGTATCATCAGGTGCACATCGCAGGGCTTTTTGGCCGCCTTGCGTATTTGCTCAATCACCGGCAGCCCGAAACTGATATTGGGCACAAAGCGCCCGTCCATCACGTCCAGGTGAAACCAGTCCGCATGACTTTCGTTGACAAGGGTACATACGTCCTGCAGGTGCAGAAAATCGGCGGCTAAAAGAGAAGGGGCGATGATTGGCATGAAAAAAAGTGCTATGGATGAATAATTATTGAAGGCTATTTTGCTTTGAGACGTTTAATGGCTTCTTTCGCCTCGGTGAAGTCACGATCGAACTGCACGGCCTGGGTGTAATAGTCCAATGCCTCTTCTTTTTTACCGATGGCTTCATAACAACGCCCGGTCCAGTAGTAGGAATCGGCGTTGGTATAACTAATCTTGCTGGCATACTGGAATTCCTTGAGGGCTTCGTCATAGTTCTTCTGGCGGTAGAAGATCATCCCCTTTTCAAGATAAGGTTCG
>DASYCT010000430.1:0-8795 GCA_036500065.1 Chitinophagaceae bacterium
TTGGATACTGCGTTCTTGCTGATACAAAGATGCGAAGCCCTACCCCCGGAAACGATCTTTTTCGACGAGGGGCTGTTTCTGCCCGACGAACGTCGCTTTTGGCCCACGACGGAACAAGACGGTACAGGACAGTAGGGCGAAACAGGGTCGCTCCGGTTGGGAAATAAATAGTATTTTAAAGTATCCGATTACAAAACAACTATCATGGAATTTAATCTTGCCAAAAGCATACAGGTATTGGAAAGAACTCCGGCGGTTCTGGAAACGCTTTTAGAAGGAATTTCCGATGACTGGATAATGAACAACGAAGGAGAAGAAACATGGAGCCCTTATGATATTGTGGGCCATCTTATTCATGGTGAACACACTGACTGGATACCACGGGCTGAAATCATTTTGAAGGAGGGAGGGGATAAGAGGTTCACCCCCTTCGACAGGTTTGCGCAATTCCAGGAAAGCGAAGGAAAGGGTCTACGACAGCTTTTGAAGGACTTCAGGGAAATAAGGAGCAGCAACCTGGCGAAATTGAAAACTCTTAATCTCACGGAAGAAAATCTTGATAGAAAAGGCATTCATCCCGAATTCGGGGATGTTACGCTACGGCAATTACTCTCGACATGGGCCGTTCATGATCTCACCCATCTGTCGCAGGTGACAAGAGTCATGGCAAAACAATATAAAACCGCGGTGGGGCCCTGGGTAAAATATTTACGTGTTCTTCAATAAAAATCCCATTTGCCACCCGCTTTATTCATCATTCCTTTTGCTTTTCTTCGGGTCTTCTTTTACTTTCCTTTTACGCTCCCTGCCAACCGGATCGTTACTCCTTCACACCTGCTTCGTTATAGAGTTCAGCAGTAATGAAGGAGGAGGCCAGCAGTAGGCCAGCAGTAGCGAAGTGGTGCAAAAGGAGAGTAAAAGAAGACCAGAAGAAAACCAGTAGCCGTATAAGAGCAAGCTGGTAATACGACACTGAAAAAATTACGTATTTGTGCAAAATCTTCGGAATATAACGTCTTTTACAGGGGACAACCTACACAGGGTGTAAGGACGACCTATTTTTGCCCTGCCAGGTAATAATCTACTGGTAACAGCTAAAGATGAAAAAGCATGAAATAATTACCCTCAAAATGACGTTTTTGTCTATTATCCCGGCCGGTTGGTCATTTAAAATCAACGGCTTATTTTTGCGGCCCTGTTTCTTTGCGCGAAATATCGACAGAGGGCTAAATCTGAACCTATGACACGAAAAACACGAAAAAGGCTGGTCCGCTTTCTGCTCCTGCCGGTTATCTCCCTGCTTCTACTGGTTATTGTAGCCGTAGCCATCCTCTATTCACAGCAGGAACGACTGGTAAAATTTGCCGTAGGGGAACTCAACAGGCAAATCCCGGGTGAATTGGTCATAGGTGGCAGTGATATTTCCGCTTTCCAGAACTTTCCCTATATCTCCATCGGTTTGAAAAATGTGCAGCTTTATCCCGGTAAGCTCAAAACCGGCAAGCCTCTTTTTGAAGCTGAACGCATCTTCGCCGGTTTCAGCCTGCCGGATATACTGAAACAGAAATACCGGGTGAAAGTGATTGCCCTGAAAAATGGTCATATCGACCTGGTAAAGGATTGTGACAGTATGCTGAATATTGTAAAAGCATGCCAGCTAAATGGCGACACTGCCGTCGCAAAGAACACCAGCCCGACAGCGCTTGACCTCGACATAAAGAAGTTCGTGCTTAAAAACATGAATGTTTCTTATATCGACCTGCAGAACGGCCAGGAGATTGTTTCGCATATTGACAGGATACAATCTTCTTTCCAGGTCAACGACCAGCAGGTAGATGCCGATCTGCAGGGAGATATGGTAGCCGATTATTTCCAGCCCGGTCATATCGCCCTCTTCCATCACAAACGCCTGCAAACAGATATACGGCTTTCTTATGCCAAACTCACCCAACTGCTGAAGCTACCGGAAGGCAAGCTGAAACTCGAAGACGCCAGCTTTGATATTACCGGCACTGCCGACCTGCTACACGACAATACCGTCGATTTTAAATTCTCGGGAAATAAGCTCGACTTCCGGCAACTGTTTGCCTTTGCTCCCGAAGAAGCGGTAAAGGAATTGAAGCATTTCCGCTACGACGGCCACCTGGCTTTCGATGGAACCATAAAAGGAAAACTGAAAGGTGGTAAAATGCCGTTGATAGCACTCACTTTTTCGTGCAGGGACGCCTGGTTGCACAATACACAGGCGGATAAAAAAATAGATTCACTGGGCTTTAAAGGATATTATACCAATGGAGCGGGGCAATGCTCGCAGACATCGGAGCTGCGCCTGCTGGACGTGAACGCAAGACCGGGCAAAGGCATTTTCCGGGGAAACTTTGTCATGCGCAACTTCACCGATCCCAAAATGCTGATGCAGATAAACTCTGATCTTGAACTCGAATTTATAGGCGCTTTCCTCGGTATAAAGGACCTGCAGCGGTTAACGGGACATATCACCCTGAAAATGGATTTTAAAGAACTCGTGGACATCAGCCTGCCCGAACAATCGATGGGTAAATTGACACAGGGTATACAAAGCGAACTAACCGTGCGCAACCTCACCTTCCGTATACCCAACTACCCGTTTATAGTCGAAAACCTCGACCTGCATGCGGCCATGAAGGATGGCTTCCTGAAACTGGATACCCTGTCCTTCAGGGTCGGCCATTCTGATTTTCAAATGGATGGTTCGCTGAGCGATCTGCCGGCCATCTTCCACCACCAGGAAAAACCGGTATTGCTGACCCTGAACGCCCGCAGCAATAAGATCATCCTGAAGGAACTGCTGGCAACTGATTCGGCAAAACTCAGTGATGCGAAAGAGGAGATATATGGATTGAATATGGAAGTCTCCCTGCAAACATCCGTCAATGAACTGCTGCACCCAAAGCCCTTGCCGAGGGGGAAATTTGTCATCAATGATCTGTATGCCGAATTTAAAAACTATCCCCATGCCCTGCATGATTTGGGTGCGGAACTGACCATCAACGACACTTCCCTGCTGTTGCACAACTTCACCGGGCAGATAGACAGCAGCGATTTCCGTTTCAACGGCCGGGTCAACAATTACGCTTTGTGGTTTGATAAGGTGATGAAGGGAAAAACACAGGTAGCCTTTGATCTTAAATCACAACGATTGTCCCTGAAGGATCTGCTCGGTAATAACAGCTTTCAATACATACCCAAAGAATACCAGCAGGAAGTCGCGTCCAATGTCTGGCTGCGATCAAAAACAGACCTGCGCTATGATTCTATATTCAAATTTGCCAGCATCAAAATCGCTAATATATCCGGCGCACTTAAAAACCACCCTTTCCAGCTGGACAGCATCAGCGGTAATATAAAGATCGGCTCGGACAATTTTGTAAAGATCGATACGCTAAAGGGTAAGATCGGCAACAGCGATTTTAATATGAACATGCGCCTCTATGCCGGCAAGGATACGAGCAAAAGAAAAAAAGAAAACTTCCTGCAGTTTTCCTCCCACTTCCTCGATGTGGATCAATTGACCAACTACTGGGATACAGTGCAGGAAGAAACGCAGCCTGAACTATCTGAAGTAGAAACGGTTGCCGAAGTATCCAAACCTTCTGCGCATGTCGACGGGTTTAATCTTTTTAAGATACCCTTTATCGATTTCAGGGCGACGGTGAACGTGGATAAAATAAAGTATCGCCATGTAGGAATGAAGAACCTTTTTACCAATGTGCGTATGCAGGCCGACCAGCAGCTTATTCTCGACACGCTGGCATTCGAAATGGCCGGCGGCAGAATTGCCGCCCAGGCGCATTTGGACGGTAGCGACCCGAATAAGATATTTTTAAAAAGCAGCCTGCAGGTGGAAGACCTGAACATCGAAAAACTGATGCTCAAACTCGATTACCTGGGACAGGACTATACCATCAATAAAAATATAAGAGGTTCCCTGAGCGGGCAGATTGAAAGCTATGTGCAGGTGCATCCTGACCTGACACCGATTGTCAATCAGTCCGATGCAAAACTGGATATTGAGATCCTGAATGGGGTATTGGTAAACTTTGCACCCATGCAGGCCATGTCATCCTATTTCAAGGATAAGAACCTGAACATGGTGCGGTTTGATACCTTGCGAAATACCCTGCTGTTTAAGAACGGGTCCCTGTTGATACCCGATATGAATATCAATTCCTCGCTGGGCTATATGGAGATAGCGGGAAAACAGTCGATGGACATGCAAATGGAATATAATATGCGCATCCCGCTCAAAATGGTCACGCAGGTTGGCTTTCACATGCTGTTTGGCAAAAAGAAAGAGGAAGTAGACCCCGACCAGGTAGATGCGATCGAATACATGGACAAGGAAAAGAAAATACGATTTATGAACATTAGCGTGACCGGCACCCCCGACGATTATAAAGTGCATCTCGGCAAGCCGAAAAAATCGAAAACAGGCTAAAACATATTACTAATCTCTTTGTACGAAATCGTGCTTTCCGCAAATTGAAAAGTCCCTTTTTCCTTTATTTCCCTGGCAGCCTGTATAAAGGAGCCAAAAGCAGCCCTGCACAAAGCGGAGCCTACGCTGATGCGCTTGACGCCCATATCGGCCAGTTCGGCTACGGCCAGGCCGGCGCCGGCAAAACCCATAATAACATTCAGCGGGCGATGTATTTCTTTAAGAACGGTAAGAATATCCTCTTTTGATTTAAGCCCGGGAGCAAAGAGCACATGCGCACCGGCTTCCTCGAAATGCTGCAACCGCTTGATGGTGTCTTTTAAATCGTTCCGGCCATGCAGGAAGTTTTCCGCCCTGGCGGTGATTAGAAACGGGAAAGGCAGTTTATTGGCGGCTTCCACGGCAGCCCTGACGCGTTCCGTCGCCTCTTTCAGTTCATAGATAGGAGAACCTGCGGTACCCGTTGCATCTTCTATGGAAGCGCCTGCCAGCCCGGTCTCCGCGGCTAATTCGATGGATTGGGCCAGCCCCGCCGCCGAATGGCTGTAGCCATTTTCAAAGTCACAACTGACCGGCAAGGCAGTTGCTGAAACAATTTCTTTTGCATTGGCAAGATTGTCTTCCCGCGTCACGTCCCGCGTGCCGTCCCGGAGCCCCAGTGAAAAAGCAAGCCCCCCACTGGTGGTGGCAATCGCCTCAAACCCCATCGCGGTCAGTATTTTTGCCGAACCGGCATTCCAGGCATTGGGTATTACAAAACATCCCGGCCGTTCATGAAGTGATTTAAACAGCTTTGTCTTGTGCGACTGGGACTGTATGGGATTTGCCATAAAAGAAAGGTGTTAATGATGAATGGGTCCCAAAAATAGATAAAATGGTTGCGATTCAATCCCGAAAATTTAAATTTATAGTAAAATGAACTGCTTATGAAGAGTGTATCTCCCTTAATCTGCGCGCTCTTGTTAAGCGCGCCCTGTTGTTTTGCCCAGGCAACAGCAGCGGATAGTGCAGTCAACGCCGCTGAATTGCTTCGCATCGAACAAAAACTGCTGGATGGCATTGCCACCGGCGATACATTGCTCTGGAATCAATACCTGTCGCCCGGTTTTATGATTGTAACCGAAGATGGATCGCGCAATGACAGGGCAACATATCTCCACGATTTGAAACCCCTGCCCGCAGGTGTATCCGGTCATATAAATATTGTGAACCCTCATTTTACGTTTGCAGGCGATGTAGCCGTGATTAATTATGTGGCCGATGAATATGAGAACTATTTTGGAAATGCCCTGCACACCGGCTATGCTTATATGTCCGTCTATCAAAAAAAGAAAGACTGGCAGCTACTCAACATACAGCTATTTGAAATCCCGCAATTGCCGGTCTCCATCACATTGCCGGAAGAATTATTGGAACAATACGCCGGTACGTATAATTTGACCCCGGATATTATCTATACAGTAACGTTTGAGGACGGGCAGCTCTACGGTCAGCGAAAAGGAAGAAACAAAGAAGCCCTGTTCCCCGAAACAGCGAGCATTTTTTTCAGGAAGTCCGATACGCGCGGGCGGAAATTATTCCTGCGTAAACCGGATGGCAATTGGGAAATGCGCGAACGGCGCAACGGGCAGGATGTGGTTTGGACCAAACAACCTTGAGGAAGCCTTGCTTACGCCCGTCGTATGTTTTTTGCATAAAGCAGCAGGAGACAGATAGCGCCTGCGGTTACGAACACGTCTGCGAAGTTGAATATACCTGTCCTGATATTATTAAAACCGATGTTCATAAAATCGGTCACATGACGATCAAATGCTAAACGATCGATAATATTCCCGATGCCCCCGGCGATCAACAGGGAGAACGCCAGCATTTTCAGCAGGCTCATTTCTTTGGATTGCCGGACGATGTAAACAAACAAAGCAGCAAGCACTATAAGGGGTAATATGCTTAACAGCCAGAAGCTGGCTGCTTTTGGTAAACTATCGCCCATGCTCATGGCCGCCCCGGTATTCTCTACATATTCCAGCCTGAACGTATCGTGGAAATAAGAAACCGGTTCCCTGTTCATCAGGCGCTCTCTCGCAAGGTCTTTTGTAACCCTGTCCCAACTGATAAGCGCCAGGGCGCCTAAACAAAACAGGAGGATTTTTGACCATCTTTTCATGTACAGCAATTTTGCCCGACCATAAAGCTACTATTTTTTGGCAGAAGGGTCGATCTTGGCTATACTTGCTCTTATCAATCCTACAGCACATGAGAAAGCAAACCTGCCTGCTTATAACATTGATCCTGATATTGACAAAAGCCGGCGCGCAGCAACACAACTATTCCGATACCTATATTCCCCCTTCCGATCCGCTGGTACAGCAAAAGCTGGCGCACTGGCAGGATATGAAATTCGGGTTGCTCATGCACTGGGGGACCTATAGCCAGTGGGGCATCGTGGAAAGCTGGAGCATCTGCCCCGAGGACGAAGGATGGACACAGCGCCGCGGGCCTTACAGTGCTAATTATCATGACTATGTAACCGCCTATGAAAATCTTCAAACCACGTTTAATCCCACAAAGTTTGACCCCGCCAAATGGGCCGCCGCGGCCAAAGAAGCGGGTATGAAATACGTCGTGTTCACCACCAAGCACCACGATGGATTCTGCATGTTCGACACCAAAGAAACCGATTATAAGATCACTTCACCCAAAACACCGTTTTCCTCCAACCCCAAAAGCAATGTGGCAAAAGAAGTGTTCAGCGCTTTCCGGCAACAGGGGTTTATGATCGGTGCGTATTTTTCAAAACCCGACTGGCATAGCCCCGACTACTGGTGGCCCTATTTCCCGCCGAAGGACCGGAATGTAAATTATGACCCGAAGAAGCATCCCGATAAGTGGAACGCGTTTAAAAACTATACCTATAACCAAATTAAAGAATTGATGACCGGCTACGGCAGCATGGATATTCTCTGGCTCGATGGTGGCTGGGTGCGTCCTTATTCTACTATCGATAGTTCCGTAAGCTGGCAGAAAGACATTCCTTATAACCAGGACATCGACATGGCCCGTATCGCCACGATGGCCCGCAGCTATCAACCCGGTTTGCTGGTGGTGGACAGGACCGTGGCCGGTGCGTTTGAAAATTATGTCACACCCGAACAGACCGTTCCCGGTCAGCCCTTCCCGCATCCATGGGAATCATGTATCACAATGGGCAATTCCTGGAGCTATGTGCCCAACGATGTATATAAACCAACTAACCAGCTGGTACATACATTGGTAAAGATCATTTCCCGGGGCGGCAATTTTCTTCTGAACATCGGGCCATCGCCCGAAGGTGATTGGGCCGATTCGGCTTACCTGCGTCTCAAAGAAATCGGCGCCTGGATGAAAGTACATGGTGAAGCGGTGTATAATACCATTCCACTCGCGCCGTATGAAGAAGGGAACGTCGTGTATCTTCAATCGGATGATAAGAAAGTAGTTTATATCTATGTGTTGTCGGGTGGTGCGGAGGAGAATGTAGTGTTGCCCGGAAGCATTACCCTGGATAAGTTCCAACTCAAAAAAGGAAGTAAACTGGTATTACTGGACAATCGTTCGGCTGCTATAAAATGGAAACCTGCCGGCGAAGGAATGGTTATACGGCTTCCTTCCGGCCTGCAAAATAAAGTAGCGGGTAAGTACGCCGTTGTTTTTAAAGCGGAGCAGTAGGCGGTATCAGCCACCCAGCAATCCGATCAACACCCCACCGATGGCCGCTGCATCGGCCACTATATCGACGTCCACGTTGTTGATGGCCTGTTGCGGCATATAGGATACTTCCGCGGAGTCGGGCTCCTGTACGATGGTAAGACCACCGGATTGTTTTATTTTCTTAAGCCCTTCCACTCCGTCGGTATTGGCGCCGGATAAAAGAATGCCGATAAGGGAAGAACTGTATACATCGGCGGCCGTTTCAAAAGTGGCGTCGATGCTCGGCCGGCTGTAATTGATCTTTTCCGAATCGTCGAGTGAGAAGCTGTGATCTTTTTCGATTAATAAATGGTAATCCGCCGGGGCAATATAAAGATGGCCGGGTCGTATGGGCTCTTTTTCTTCCGCCTCTTTTACCCGCAGGTTGGTTTTAGTGGAAAGCAGGTCCGTGAGCAACGTGTCATTAGAGTTTTTCCGGTGCAACACAATTACCACCGGCACCGGAAAACTTCCCGGCAGGGCAGAAAGGATTTTCAGGATCGCGTCGAGGCTGCCGGCAGAACCGCCAATCATTACCAGCCGGTAGGACTTCTTTACATGATTTTCCTCCATATCCGTTCCTTGTTTTCCA
>DASYCT010000431.1:0-9673 GCA_036500065.1 Chitinophagaceae bacterium
CTGGAAAAACTGCGTCTGAAAAAAATGGACAATGAATATCGCTGGACGGAAGAGGGTTTCTGTGCTCCCAACGGCCGGTGCTACCAGCCGGAAGACCTGGAAATTGTAAAAGTATATCGTTTTGAAGGCGATTCCGACCCGGGCGATACGGCGGTCATGTACATCATCGAAGCAAAGGACGGGCTGGTAGGATATAGTCTCGACGCCTATGGCGTTTACAGCAACCACGAAAACGAAGAAGGGTATGATAATTTCATGCGCCTGATTCCGCAACGTGGAAGCAATGAACAATTACTGTTCGAGCTATAAGCCATGCCGGTAATCAATAACACGTATGCCATGCCTTTGGGTATGGCATACGTGTTTTAAACAGGCATTGCTTCCCCGTCCAGGGGCACAGACACCAATACCGTGGTGCCGGCCCCGGGCGTGCTGGTCAGGTCATAGCTGCCTCCTATCATCAGTGATCGCTCTTTCATCCCCAGCAGGCCCAATGTTTTTTTATACCCGGTTTTCTGAATGTCAAATCCTTTGCCGTTGTCGGTAATGATGAGTATAAGCCGGTTATCACATACTTTCAGTTGGGTATTTACCCTTGTGGCGCCGGAATGACGGGCCACATTGGTAAGCGATTCCTGGTAAATACGAAACAGCGCGATGGCGATATTGCCTGCTATGGGGATATCCGTTTCATCTGCTTTAAACTGCACACCGATGCCGGACCGTTTTTCAAATTCATTGCTCTGCCAACCCATCGCTTCTATAAGCCCCAGGTCGTCCAGTATGCTTGGCCGCAGCTCGGTGGCTATTTTGCGGACCGTTTTTACCATAATATCCAGCAGTTCCAGCGTGCCCTTTATTTTCTGTTGTATCTTTTCGTCATCGCCTGTTTTTTTAGAAAGCCAGGTCACGTCCATTTTAAGACCTGTAAGCTGCTGGCCTAGCTCGTCGTGTATTTCGCGGGCCATGGAAGCCCTTTCTTCCTCGCGTACGTCCTGCAGGTGAGATGCCAGCAGGCGTGTTTGCTCCAATGATTCATTTAGTTTTTCTTCAGCTTCCTTTCTTTGTGTGACATCCCGGTAGTTAAACGCCAGCGCTTTCACGCTGTTGTCGTGCAGCAGGTTGGTGACCACGCCTTCGATCCACAGGTAATGCCCGTCGGAATGGCGCAAACGACTCTGGAAAGGAATGGGTTGTCCCGGGTGCAGCAATGAGGAGTCAATAGCTTTTTTCACCATGGGCACATCGTCAGGGTGTGTGTGCTGAACACCGGGAAGCTGCTGCCGGTCGTACAAGCTGAGGCCCGATAATCGTTCAGCCCCGGGACTTTGATAAACAGGGACCAGGTTTTCGTTCGTTAATAAAATGGCATCTGCATTATTTTCTATCATCGCCCGGAAGCGCCGTTCATTCTCCTTTAGTCTTCTCTCCGCCTTCATCTTTTCGCTTATATCGCGTATGAAAACCGATAAGCCGTCGGGAGAGGGGTAAAGATGATTTTCCTGCCATAGCTGCAGGGGTTCAAAATAATCGGTATTGGAGATATATTGCTGGGTGGACATGGCCTTATTGAATGCCTCGTATGTAGCCGAGCCGATGGCTTCGGGAAACTCATCCCATACATATTTCCCGATAAGCAATTGAGGGTCACGATGAATTATTTCACCGGCTTTTTTATTGACATAGGTATAACACATGTTTTTGTCAAAGGCTATAAAGGCGTCGGATACGCGTTCGATGAGGGTACGGTATCTTTCCTCGCTTTCCGAGAGTTTCTGCAGGGCTTCTTTTTTTTCTTTTTCTGCGCGTCTTTTCTGCAGTGCTGCTTCGATAGCCATCGGTAGTTTGCCTATCCCGTTTTTTAAGATGTAATCATCCGCGCCCGCTTTAATAATATCCACTGCAAATTCTTCCGATACCGCCCCGGTAACCATGATAAATGGCGTATACATCGACCGGTCGTGAATTATTTTGAGTGCTTCCGCCGCATTAAACTGCGGCAGTGAATTATCGGCAAGGATGACATCCGGCTGAAACTCGTCCAGTTGCCGCACAAATGCGTCTTTGTCCATTACCAGCCGGTACTCGAACGGCGGCATTTCTTTTTTTAACAACCGGTGCACCAGTTCCGCATCGGTATCGCTGTCTTCCAGCATCAATATTCTTAAAGGTGTTGCCATATACTGTTTAAATAATCTTTCTGTGTTATTTATCTTTCCTGTGAACCCGATGGCAGGCTGAAATAAAAGGTAGCGCCTTTATTGACTTCTCCTTCCGCCCAGACACTGCCGCCATGCTTTGAAACGATCTTCTCTACGATGGCCAGGCCAACGCCCGAACCCTCAAACTCCTGCTCGCTGTGCAGCCGATGAAACACCTTAAACAATTTATCGCTGTATTGCGCGTCAAAACCCACCCCGTTGTCTTTGACAAAAAAAATGGTTTGGTTGTTTTTGACAAAACTGCCAATCTCAACCCGCGGATGTAATGTATTGCGGGAATATTTTGCAGCATTCGAAATAAGATTGAACCATACCTGCCGCAGGGCACTGGTATCGCCCTGTACCCCCGGCAGCGAATGAACGGCCCATTCGACAGGATGTCCCGCAGCGCCATTGACTATTTCCGTCCCTTCTATCACTTCCCTGACAATATCGTTGCTCACAATGGGTGTCTTTACCAAATCCTTCCGGGCCACCCGTGAAAAAGTGAGCAGGTCGTTTATCAGGTTGCTCATCCGGATGGTATTCTTCTTAATAATACCGGTAATACGCCGGGCCTCGTCGTCCAGTTTGCCGGCGTGCTCTTCTTCGAGGATGGAGGTAAACGCGGTAATACGGCGCAGGGGCGCCCGCAGGTCATGTGAAACGGAATAGGTAAATGCTTCCATCTCACCATTGGCGTCATCCAGTTCTTTTACCTTCTGCTGTAAATCGCTGTTCAGGGCTTGCAGGGAAGCGGCTGCTTTTTTTTGTGATTGGATGTCCAGCCGGGTCTTTTGAAAAAGCACCAGCATCAGAAAGAGCAGGATAATGGCGCCGGTGAAAAAAGTCTTATCGAGGATGTCTTCTGCTTCTTCATTGGATGTACGGCGTTCTTTCAACAGGTTGTTTTCCTCCTGCTGCAACTCTTTTACCAGCAGGCGGAAACGACGGGCGTATTGTCGCCCCTCGCCCATATTGACCAGTGCCGCGGCGGCAACCGGGCCTTGTTGATCACGTACGTGGATGGTACTGTCCGACCAGGCCATTCTTTTGCCGGCATAAAGCTCGATGGAGTCTATACGACCCTGCTGTAGATTATTATCCGCCGTCAATAAGCGGAGCGTGCTGATTTCGCTACGGATATTCTTTTTCGATGTTTCCAGTGAATCGAGAAAAGCCGTATTGCCGGTGATAACATAACCCCTTGATCCGGTTTGATTGTCGGTAGCGTTTACCAGCAACTGCTCCGAATGCAGCAATACCTCCTGTGTGTGATTGATAAGCGTGGAGGTGACGGAAGCCCGCTTTTTTTGGGTAGAGGAAATATAAAAAGTAGCAGCAAGTAATAATAATGATAAGAATATGCAGGCTATCAAGGTATTATTGGAGGTCAACTTCATGAGTAAAGCCGTTGGGTTTCAGATGAGCGATTACTTCTATTGTATGATACTATTCAGAATATCCTTGTGGCTATGTACAATTTACAATGATTTTCTTATTTACAATGTAGAATCAACCCCAAAAGCTGCATTAAAGAAATTTTAATTGACATCCATAAGCAGTACCTCGATACCCGGAACCTTTATACTACAGTGTTTTATGTATTGTTTCTTACAGGGTATTATTGGTTTTTTACTGTTCTGTCCCGGTCTTTCTTAAAATAATCCTGTTTTATAGCGCAGGTTTTTCTCCTGGCCTGCGACTAAGCCCTAAAAGGATATATTTGGTCAATCGACGAACAACCCGGTTTGTACATGCTGAATTTTGAAAATGACCCCCATGCTTTCAGGGCTTTTATTACCGCGCACCAGGGGAGGGTGTACAATGCCATATTAAACCGGGTACAGGATGTAAAGGATGCAGAGGAAATAACCCAGGACGTATTTATCGATGTATTTCGCCGCCCGGAAGCATTCCGGGGAGAAGCTGCCGTGGGCACCTGGCTGTATCGCATTGCCATGAATAAATGCGTGGACCACCTGCGGAAAAAAATACGCCGCAATAAGTGGAGCATAAATGGTTTGTGGAAACTGTCGGAAAAAGAGGATGAGCCGGCGGCCGGCGATTTCTTTCATCCCGGTATTGCCGCCGAAAACAGGGAGAAGGCTTCGATACTCTTTAAAGCCATGAAGCAATTGCCCGAAAAACAACACACGGCCTGGATGCTGAGTGAAATGGATGACCGGAGCTATAAAGAGATCGGCGAGATCATGCAACTGACGGTATCATCAGTAGAATCGCTGCTGTTCCGTGCGCGGCAGAATTTGAAAAAAATACTATCGGGTATGTATCCCGGTGAATTATAACCTATCACGCCATAATACCAGTGTTATGAATAAAGAAAAATGGATAGAGGAGATATTACAGGTCACGCGGCAGGTGAAACAGGCGGAAGTGAATCCCTACCTGGCTACCCGGGTAGCAGCCGCCCTGGAAAAGCAACCGGGTACTGCGGTGGCCGGTCGCTTGCCGATGAAGTGGGTGTATCTCTCAGCCGCCGCTATGATACTATTGGTGGCCTTGAATGTGATGGCCTGGAGCAGGCCGTTGCCGCAAAAGCAATCGACCGGTATACAATCGGTGATGCAGGAATACGGATGGAGTAACAATAGTGTTTATTCCGCAAATTTTTAAACAGAGCCGGATGAGTAAAATTAATTTTCTTACAGGAAGCGTTGTGCTGCTGCTGTTGCTGAATGCAGGCACCCTCGTGTTTATGTTGCAGCGGCGCGGGGTTGAAACAACCGATCTGCCCAGGGGTAATGGGGCCGGCCCGGCCGCCTTTATCATACAGGCCTTACAACTTGATGACAAACAGCAGGAGCAGTTCACCACGCTGCGCGGCGAGCACCAGCGCATCACCCGGGCAATTCATGAAGAAGATAAACGCCTGCATGACGCTTATTTTGATTTACTCAAAACCGATCACCCCGATAAAGCACAGGTCGACTCACTGGCCTCCCTGATTGGAGCGCAGCACAAACTCATGGAAGCAGCCGCTTTTGAACACTTTGAAAAGCTGCGCGCGATTTGCCGCGAAGACCAAAAGAAATTATTTGATAACACTATTGATGAGATAGCCCGCCGGATGGCGCCGCGGGGTCCGGGTGGGCCGCCCCCGCCACCGGGCGATGGGCCGCCTCCCGGGGACCACCCTGATGGACCACCCCGTTAACATATATGGGTGGCCGGTATCACTTACTATTTACTTACATCATCAATTTAAACACATGAAGATGCTTGTCTATTATTTCCTGTTGTCTTTTGCGGCCATATCCCTGAGCTGTCATAAAGACAATACAACGGCTTCGGCTGCCGTGCCCGATGTTTATAAAAAGATATACGGCGCTACCGATATGTATGTGGACGGCAATTATATTGTCATCCAATCCAACGGCCGCCCCGATCATAAAAGCCCGTATTATCTCGGTACGCAATGGGCTTCCACCCTGTACGAGGCTTACAATGGCAGCAATGCCAGCTTCGTGCTCAACCCCAATCGAATCGCCACCAGCAATCTTACCTTCCGCATTCCGCTCAATCCCACCCAAAGCGCCAGCCCGCAGGCCACGCCGCTGGGGCCTATCGGTATTTCGCTGAACGGCGTGCCTTTTTATAATCAGTATGCAGCCGGCGGTACGCCGCTTACCAGCGAAATCAATTCGTTTGATCAATACAATGGTCACCCGCAGCAAATGGGCGGTTATCATTACCACGTGGAGCCTACTTATCTTACTGCCACCTACGGCAAGCATGTGCTGCTCGGCTTTTTGCTGGATGGCTTCCCGGTATATGGCCCGCTGGAAAACAATGTTACGCTCACCAATGCCAGTCTCGACGCCTATCATGGTCATTCACATGCCACGGCCGATTATCCCAATGGCATTTATCATTATCATATTACAGCAGAAGCCCCTTATATCAACGGCAGTGGTTTTTACGGAACGGCCGGAACGGTGTCACAGTAAGAGCAGTCAATAAAAAAAGTATGAACAACCCCTATTTCAATACCAGTATTATTTGTTTTATGCTGCTCAACGGGTGCAGCAATAAAACAGGTCTTCGTGGCCAGGCCCCGATCCCGCAGGTGTTTATCAATACGGCAGATCCGACATTGAGCCGCTCGGAAGGCATACTCTACCTCGGCCAGGGCCCTTACAGCGGGTGGGAATACGAACTGTACGACAACGGTGACACCGCCCTGCTGACTTCCTTTTATAATGGCAGGGAAACCGGCGTTTCAAGATGCTGGTATCCCAATAAACAACTGAAGGAAATACGCCGCTATGACAACGGGCGTAAAGCAGGCGAACATAAAGGCTGGTGGGAGAACGGGCAACTGCGTTTTGTTTATCATTTCAGCAACGATGAATACGAGGGAACAGTACAGGAATGGTACCCCGACGGGCAGCTATTCCGCAGTATGAATTACCGGGAGGGTAAAGAAGAAGGAATGCAGCAGATATGGCGACCCAACGGCACCCTGCATGCCAATTATGCCGTGGAAGGCGGCCGCAACTATGGACTCACGGGAACGATGCATTGTAAAAATACATTTAAGGATGGGCACTAGGGGAAGAATGGCTGTGTTTTGCGCCGGGCTGGCATTGCTGCCCGGCTGCAAACAGCCTGTACCGCTGCCCTATTATAATACACCCGATTTCACGCCGGTATGGAAAACCGGCGCCGCCGCGCTGCACAGCATACCTGCCTTTTCACTGACCGACCAGCACAACAATACAGTGGACGGTAACAGCCTGCGTGGGAAAATCTATATTGCCAATTTCTTTTTTACCACCTGCGGAAGCATCTGCCCGGTGATGATGAAGCATTTATTAAAGGTACAACGCGCTTTTCCCGGCGATACGATGATTGCCTTTGTTTGTCATACGGTTACTCCCTGGATAGACAGCACTGCCCGGCTGGAACGCTATAGTATAAAATATGGAATGGATAAACGCTGGCATCTTGTCACCGGGAATAAGGCGGCCATTTATCAATTGGCGCGGCAGGCTTATTTTGCCGAGGAAGAGCCCGGTTTTTACAAGGACTCCACTGAATTTCTTCATACAGAGCATGTGCTGCTCATCGATGCCGGCCGGCACATCCGCGGGGTGTACAACGGCACGCTGGAACTGGAGATAGACCGGCTGATAACTGATATACGGCAACTGGAAGGGGAGGAAAAATAAAGCAGGACTGAGGGACAAGAGAAGGGGCCAATCCTGGAATATTATACCTAAGCGCTTCATAATCAGCCAGCCATCATTTCAACAACCTGGCCAGGGGTTCGACGGTGTACCTCTGCGAAATAGCGACTGCGTCCCACTGTCCTGTACCGTCTTGTTCCCTTGTACGCCAAAAGCGACGTTCGTCGGGCAGAAACAGCCCCCGGTCGAAAAAGATCGTTTTCGGGGGTAGGGCTTCGCATCTTTGTATCAGCAAGAACGCAGTATCCAATATCCAGAAAAAGACCACCAATATCCAGAAAAACAGTATCAATATCCTGAAGAACAATATCCAATACCTAAGAGAAGCAATATCCAAATCCGGAAAATCCGAACAGACCAATTCCTACAGAGAAACCAGTATCCAACAACATCCTTTCGAAAAACCAACAGTGTCCAATTGCCAGTTTTGAAAAACCACTCTACCCTCACAAGAAATTACACGCCGCTTTGAACCAACGTTCCAAGCGGTTTTTTTATGCCCGGCATTTTATTCAATCTTGGTTCAGTGAAGAATAAATAACACGAACAGTGTTTTTGAGTTTTGGTAGATCATTTAATATTACCTGCCACACCAGGTTGGCGTCTACCCCAAAATATTCGTGAACAAGAATATGGCGCATACCAATAATTTGCTTCAACTCTATATCCGCAAACAATTGCCTGGTTTCAGCGGTAATTAAATTTGCTGCCTCCCCAATGATTTCTATTTGTTTAATAGAAGCAAATCGCATCATTGAGTTTTCAAGGAAATCATTTAATGTAACTGAAGCTGTGTATTTTTCAATCTCAGTGATAGCTTCCAGGATATGTTCCAGTCTTTGTTTGTCGCCTATTTTACCTCTCATTGGGTGGAACGTTTTAAAAGATTGATATCAGGCGAGTAGGGGAGGCTTTTTTTGTGATGCCTCGTAAATTAAAATCTTATCTTTTTCAATGAAGGGCAATATGTTTTTTGCTACTCCTTGCGAGGATACCAGGTCGACGGCTCTATGCAATTGCTGTTCAAGGTCGAGTTTCATTTGTACAAACCCAAGCCCGATATGTTGTGAATAATCCAGGTCTACCAATATATCGATATCACTATCCGTATCAGCCTCATTTCTGGAATAGGAACCAAATAAATAAGCCTTTAGCACAGGTTTACTGGCAAAATAGTCACTGATTAATTGTATGTCCTTCCCTTTCAGGTACATAGCTCAAATTTACTGTTTTTTCCCAAAAGAACCAACCCTGCAAACCAACCAGCCGGCCTACTTCCTGTATATCGTCGTCGGCGCCGACTGCGCCCCTGCATAAATCGTCACATCCGCAATCATCACATTTGCGGGAGCCGACACCGCATACACGATGGCATCCGCTATATCTTCCGGCCGCAGCGGATCGAAACCTTCATATACCTTTTTTGCTTTTTCTACATCGCCCTTGAAACGCACTATCGAAAACTCCGTCTCCACCGCCCCGGGCGCTATATTGGTCACTTTTATTCCGTGCTGTGTAAGGTCAAGGCGCATGCCTTCGCTGATGGTCTCTACCGCTTTTTTCGACGCACAATACACCGCACCGTTGGCATAGGTATATTTCCCCGCCACCGAACTAAGGTTAATGATATGCCCCGTCTTTCGTTTTACCATCAGGGGCATGATGGCACGGGATACATACAACAGTCCTTTCACGTTGCCATCGATCATCGCATCCCAGTCGGCAATATCGCCGTCCTGCACGGGCGACAGACCGTGAGCATTGCCTGCACAGTTCACAAGAATGTCTATATCCTTCCATGCTGCAGGCAGGCTGTTAATGGCATCGGTCACTTGCCGGTTGTCGCGCACATCGAATAACAGCGTGGTGACGCTGGTGAGTTGCGAAAGCTGCGCGCTTACTTCTTTCATGCGCTCCGCCCTTCGCCCGCAAAGGACCAGCCTGCTACCGAGACGCGCCATTGCTTGTGCCGTTGCGTGGCCGATGCCCGAGGTAGCCCCCGTAATCAATGCTATCTTATCTTTCATATCGTATGTCAATGATAGAGTCAAAAATAAGTCCTATTTGATTGCGGGCGGGCAGATGGCTCAGGATTGTTAAAAAAACCCTTCGCATTATATTTAAGCCACAGACCCATCGCTATATGAAAAAGATCATTCAATTGCTCTTCCTGCCTGTCCTGCTGTGCACTGCCGGCTCATTGTATGCCGGCGATGTTACCGTCGAAGACAACGGCGCCACCGTGGTGATGAGCAACGG
>DASYCT010000432.1:0-6751 GCA_036500065.1 Chitinophagaceae bacterium
CTGCTGAAATACATGGTCACCCCATCCGACGCCAGGTAGGGCGTCATCTCGTTGTAGTCGGGCAGGTTGATCTTTTTGCCCAGGCTTCTTGGCTCGGTCCAGGTGCCATCCGGTTCGAGGAAGCACACATACAGGTCATTGTTGTAGCCGCCTTTTTTCTCCGACATATAAAACAGCAGGGTTTGTCCGTCGTTGGCCATCGTGGCACCGGACTGCCGACCCTGGTCATACTTAAAATAGTTTTTTATATTCAGCGCATTCGGATTGCCCCAGGCGCCATTTCTTTTCAGCGTGCAGAGACTTACACCCTTGCCGAGGTAGCCGCCATCGGTAAAAGCGCCCCTGATCAGGATGCGGTTGTTGTCAGGCGAAATCCAGAATACGGCGTTATAATACGTGGTGTTGATGGGATAGCCAAGATGGGCGGCTTCACTCCATTTGCCCGTAGTGGTATCTTTTTCAGAAAACCAGATATCCTGGGTCGGCACCCCGGAATTGTACTTGGTATTTTGCGGATCATTTTCCCGGATGAAAAAAAGCAGCGTTCCATCTGCCGATACGGTAGGCCTTAACTCGGGGTATTTGGAATTGACCATCGGCCCGAGGTTTTCGATTTTAACGATGGTGGAAGCATTGATGATATGCTCTTTTTGCTCCTTTAAGGTGCCTGTAGTATCGCCGGCGACCTCTTTGGGCGCCTGTGCGGCCGCATATTGTATGCACGCCGATAAGAGTAGAAAGGGGATTACCTTTTTCACAGAATTGGATTTAGTCAGTTTAAGAACGTAAAATCGTGAATAATATGCGTTTAGCAGCAAAAAAATCACATGCCTTGCGGTTGCTATACATAGGTAATTAATACTAATGGGTTATATAAGAGCTGTTGCGGAAAGCCCTGTTGCTCAGGCCTTCATCCCTACTGCAATACCAGCTCCTCCGTACATACGCTGTCGGCCGCCTTGTCCACTCAGGATATGGATGTTAGCAAAGTATATACAGTTTGACCACTAAGACCCGGCACAGACGGTATAGCCGTGCCGTCGCCCCGCTTTGCGTCCGGCGTTGTTTGTAGGCTTTTCCCTGGTAATGGGATTAATTTCATTAATTTAAGGAAGTCAAGGCCCCATCACATGTTCTATCTGCGCAGGATAATTTGGTTATTTGGTTTTTTCATGATCACGGTCCGGCTATACTGCCAGGAACGGGGAATGATAAGTGATTCCTTCAACAGGCTGGGCATTTATGAAGAAGTAATGAAAAAGAATTACCCGGCTGCCATTGCACGGTATCAACAGGCATTGGCGTTCGACGATGCAAATAAGCGGTACAGAGAAACCGTAGTAGATTGCTCACAGATACTGAATCTTTATTTTTATTCCGGCAATTATCCGGCAGCTATGAAAATAGCCACCAAAGGTCTCTCGCTGGCAGAAGAGCACCACGACCGGGTGCAGATGGCAAAGTATTACGGTATTATAGGGTTCATTTACCTGAGACAGGGAAATACCAGTGAGGCCAGGAAAAATTATACGTTATACCTCGAACTGGCGGAAGAGGGGAAAGACAGTTTGTTAATGGCCGATGCTTACAGCAATATTGGCACCACAGATGCAGCCGGGCATAACTATACGGTGGCTTTGTCTTCGCTTTTCCGGGCCTGCCGTTTATATGAACACCAGGACAATGTTGAAAGACTTGCCAATGCTTCGTATAGCATAAGCCGGGTATATAAGGAAATGCAGGATTACGGCCAGGCGCTTATTTATTCTTTAAAAGCCCTGGAAGGCATCGCGAAAACCGGTTATAACGAATATGATAAAGCGGTCTATTTAATTAACGCCGGTGATATTTATAAAGAACTTTCTCAATTTGGAAAAGCAATACAAATGACCCGGCAGGGGTTGGCTATAGCAACCAATATCGCGCACCGCGAAGACCAGCAGGATGCCTGGCATACGCTTTCGGATATCTATGCCCGGCAGGGCCAGTACGACAGCGCCTATCTCTATTACACCTTGTATTCAGCATTAAAGGACTCGATTGTGAATGACAGGAGCAGGGAGGAAATCCAGGAAATCTATGAGCAATATGCCGTAGATAAAAAAGATAAAGAGATAGAGTTGCAAAAGGAACAACTGGCCCGGCAAAACCTCTGGAGGAATATCATTATTGTTTCTGCTCTTCTGCTGATTGTATTTACCCTGCTGCTGGTGAACAGGCGCCGGTTAAAACATAAGGCGGATTACGAGATGAAGCTGAACCGTCAGCGGAATGATCTTTTTAATGCGATTATTATGGCCCAGGATAACGAACGCAAACGGATAGCCCGGGATATCCATGATACATTGGGCTCCCTGCTTTCGGCGGCAAAACTGAACTTATCCGCTATAGACGAAATGAACGGTTCTTCTGCTGAAGAGCGGCAGTATACCTACAAGACAACCCTTGCATTGCTGGACGAGGCCGCCATTGAATTGAGAAATATCGCTCATAATATCATGCCGGCCGGGCTCTCGCAGATCGGGCTGCCCGCTACGATTAAAAGCGTGTTGGGTTCTATTTCCCTTTCGCGGGGTTTGGAAGTGCAGTATAATGTACATGGCTTTGAAGAAAGACTGCCAGAACCAACAGAGATAAGCCTGTACCGGATTCTTCTTGAATTGATAAACAATGTCATTAAGCATGCTGCGGCAAGCCGCCTGACCATCCAGTTGATCCGGCACCCAAAGTATATAAATATAGTGGTGGAAGACAATGGAACAGGTTTTGACAGGAGTTTTACAGCCGAAAAAAACAAAGGCACAGGCCTGAATAATATCCGATCCCGGGTTGATTACCTGAAAGGTAGCATGGAAATAGATTCGGGAAAAGGTACCGGAACAACTGTTATGATAGAAATCCCCGTTTAAATAAAACCACAGTATATGAACGATGCATGTGAAATAAAATTATTGATAGCCGACGATCATAAAGTGGTATTGGATGGCCTTGTGGCGCTCCTGCAGGCAGAACCGGGATTTATTATCGGGGCAACGGCTTACAATGGCAGCCAGGTATTGGCCCTGTCTGGCAAACAGCCTTATGATGTGTGCCTGCTTGATATCAGCATGCCCGAACTGGATGGCATTGATACGGCAAAATGGCTTAAGAAGGAAAGGCCGGATATTAAAATAATCATTCTTACCACATACAGTGAAAAAGAGATCATTACCCGTTTGTTGCAGATAGG
This sequence comes from Chitinophagaceae bacterium, assembly GCA_036500065.1. Classification (GTDB taxonomy): domain Bacteria; phylum Bacteroidota; class Bacteroidia; order Chitinophagales; family Chitinophagaceae; genus JACMLD01. Next base: position 3,230 of record DASYCT010000432.1, read on the forward strand.
AGTGGATGGTTACCTGCTTAAAAATTCAACCCGGCAGGAACTGGTCACCGCCATTAAAAAAGTGGCTGCGGGCGGCCATTATTTCAGCAATGAAGTGCATGACTCCATCCTGGCAGATTATAGCCTTCCGGGCAATTTGCCCGGTAATGAAGCAGTAGTATTAACGCAAAGGGAAAAAGAGATACTCAGCCTGCTGGCAAAAGAATATACCAATGAAAAGATCGCCTCGGCCCTGCACATCAGTTTCCGCACCGTGGAAACGCACCGTAAGAACATGATGCAGAAAACCGGCGCCAGCAACCTTGCGGGCCTGCTTCGTTATGCCTATGGTAAAGGCCTGCTGAAATAAGCGGCGCCCGCTGCTTTCGCTGCCTACCAAAATCCCGGTATATCAAAATACCTTTTTATTTGTATAGGAAGAGCCTGGTATCCTTTCTATTTTGGCGCTCACAACCTAAACACCTCACAACCTGTAAATCCCGGCTATGAAGAAATCAATTTATACCCCTGCCCGACTGTTAATGCTTTCGCAAATAAAAGCAATGCTCCTCTTATTAATGATCCTCACGGGAACAGTTGGCGCGCTTGCGCAAAAATCAAAATGGACCAATAATTTCGGGATTGAATTTGGCAGCGATTTTTATACAGGGACGGCGGGTATGTCCACCCTCAAATCGGCCGAAAACCCTCTGGTTCATTCAGACCTTCAGCGAAAATATGCAGCAGAAGCAGGTTTTTATGCGGAATTCCTGCAGCTTAGACAGCGGAACGAAACCCAATGGGGAAAGACATTGCCCGGTTTTGGAATAAAAACAGGATTGAACTGGCAATTCTTCCGGGCCGACAACAGTAATAGCGGCGGAGGAGAAGCGGCAGGGCTCAATTATGCAGTTGTTCCCCTGCTATTTGAATATTGTGTCGGTTATCACCAGGGCGTTACACGGGCCAGCTATACACCCGGAACCACCACTTATAATGGTCGCAGAAACCCGGATGGATCGGTAACTGTAACGGAAAACAGCACAAACGGTACTTATTCTCCCGGTGGTGCTAAAACATCTACCGGTACACTATTATATGCGGGTCCGCAAATGTGCTATCTGTTTAAATCGTTCAATTATACCGGCGACCCCATCAAAAATTCCAATTTGAACATTAATTATGCTGCTTTTATTTGCGGGATCACGTTTTGGACGCACGAGGTTAGCTTTGACTTTTCTTACCAGAAAGGGCTCACCAGCATATACAAAGGGAAGAATATAACGGTAGATGGGCTTTTGTTAAAATTGGGCATTAATTTCAGGAGAAGACTTTATAATTAACGCATTACAATTGTCGTAAATAAGCTCATTTGTTTCCCGATACGGATCTCCTGCGCAAGCTCCCTCAGCCATAGGGCCGTATCCTTAATCCCTTCGTTCCGCCAACTTTCCATGAAAAAAAATAATCTGGTAATTGCTCGTTCGTACGAAATATTTCCTACCTTAGGTTTATGAAAGCAGGTAAAAACGAACGCAGCAACACGGAGCCCACCCGGTCGGAACTCGAAATCTTACAGGTGCTATGGCAGCATGGACCCTCGACCGTCCGGTTTGTAAACGACCAGCTGAACCAGCAAAAAAGAGCGGTGCAGTACACTTCTACCTTAAAGCTGATGCAGATAATGGCGGACAAGGGAATACTGAACCGGGACGAAACCAACATGAAACATATTTACAGCCCCGCCGTGGAAGAACAAAAAACAAAGGGCTTCCTGCTGGAACGTTTTGTAGACACCATGTACAATGGCTCGGCCAGCAAATTGCTGATGCAGTTGCTCGGCAATAAAAAAACATCCAAAAAAGAGTTGCAGGAAATAAAGGACCTGATCAACAAGATGAACAAAAGTTAATTGATAACGCAAAACGGTTTGTATGCATTTACCCTTCATGCAGCAGGATACTATTATACAGGCATTGGGCTGGACCTTTGTTCATTCCCTCTGGCAGGGTATGTTGCTGGCCGTACTGGCCGGGCTGATAATATTGCTCACCCGCAAATCGGGGGCAAAGCTGCGGTACACGCTGCTGCTGAGCCTGTTTTGTTTATTCCTCGCCGCCACGGTGTTTACGTTTATAAACCAGTTGAATAAAGGAACGGTCATTGCCGGCGCACAGCCCCTTGCCGCCGCCGCGCAGGATAAGGTGTCGGGAGAATATGACCTGTTTTCACCGGTGATAGATTCGGAAGTAAAGGAGGTCAACAATCGTTTTACCGACCGGTTTGTGCAATATTTCAATACCCATGCCCCGATGATCGTGTTGATCTGGTTTATCGTTTTCAGTGCAAGAATGGTCAAGTTGCTGGCAAACCTCGGCTACGTGCAACGCATCCGCTATCAAAAGACACATAACCCCACGGCGCATTGGAAAAGGAGAATGCAGCAAATGGCGGATGGATTGCTTATCCGGCAAAAACTGCAGTTGCTGGAATCGGAAATCGTGAATGTGCCGGTAGTGGTGGGCTTTTTCAAACCGATAATATTAATACCGCTGGGCCTGCTGACGCACCTGCCCCCCGCACAGGTGGAAGCCATCCTGTTGCATGAACTGGCGCATATAAAACGCAGGGATTATTTTGTCAACCTGCTACAGAGTTTTGCGGAGACTATCTTTTTCTTCAACCCTGCCGTGCTCTGGCTGTCTTCGTTGATACGGGAAGAGCGCGAGAACTGTTGCGATGATATTGCCGTGGCCGGCTCCGGCAATAAAACCGCTTTTCTCGATGCGCTGGTTTCCTTCCAGGAATACACCCATAGACCCGCAGGATATGGAATGGCCTTCCCCGGCAGAAAGAATCATTTGCTGAACCGTGTGAAACGTATTCTTCATCAAAAAAACAAAACATTAAATACCATGGAAAAAAGTTTGTTGACCATCAGCATTGCCTTTATCCTGCTGCTTATGCTTAGTACAGTGCGGCAGGTACAGGGGCAAAACGATACGCCTGCTACCGCAGCGAAAGTTCTGCTCCCACCACCACCCGCTCCCGCTGTAAAGCCGGGAAGCCCCGTCGTGACCATCGACATCGCCCCTCTGCCACCCGTGCGACAAAGCGTTCATGCCAACCGGGCGCCCGTCCCTCCAAAAGCCAGTTCCGAACCCCAGGCAGCACCTGTTCCACCAGTGCCACCCGTGACTTCAGAACCTTCAGCCGCTCCTGTGCCCCCGCCGGTAATGGTTGGACCCGCACAAGTAAGGATAGCTCCCGTGTCGCCAATGGCAGCCCCCACGCCTCCTGTGCTGCTAAGAGATACTGCGCCGGCTGAAAACCTGTTCCCCCATCTCTCCTGTAATATCAATGACGACGGCGCCAATAAAACAGAAACCCTGGAAGCTACCGACCGGGCAGGTGTAACCTACAAGGTGAACAAGCTGAACGATGTTATTACTTCCCTTTCGGTGAATGGGATAGAAGTGCCCAAAGAACAATATGATAAGTACAAGCCCGTGATTGACCAGATAGAACAGCAGCGGTTGGAAA
>DASYCT010000433.1:0-5344 GCA_036500065.1 Chitinophagaceae bacterium
ACGAAACGTTTCACTACTGCTTCAAACTGGTGCACATCGTCATTGGTGCTGCCCTGTTGTATCTGCATGCTGAAACCCGCCGAGCGCCCGATGCCCGGTATAGGGGCAGGAGGATTGACCACGATATTGGCATTCTTGATATTGGCCGCTGTAATTCGTCGTTTTAGTACATCGATGATGCCGGGTATTTGAAGATCCGGTGTAGTACGCTGGTCCCATGGCTTCAGCATGCAAAAAATAGTACCCGAATTGGACGTAGCACCTCCATTGAGAAAGTTCACCCCCGACAAACCCGAATAGTGGTTAACGCCCGGCGTGGAACCTATGATTTTCATCAACTGCGTAATCACCTGCACCGATTGCGCAGTGGAAGAAGCCTCCGGCAACTGGTAAGTGACAAACAAACGCCCGCCGTCTTCCGAAGGAATAAAACCGGCCGGCTTTTCCCTGAACATCCAAAAAGTGCCGGCGCAAATACACACCAGTATGATGACGACAAACTTTGAATGTTTAATACCGCGCTTTACTCCGTTGGAATAACGGCCGGTCAGCTTGTCAAACCACCGGTCGAAGCGGAAAAAGAATTTATTGAGAAAAGTCGATTTTTCGCTGATAGTGCTCGGCCGCAGCAGCAATGTACACAATGCCGGTGTAAGCGACAGCGCTACAAAGGCCGACAAGATGACCGATATAGCAATCGTGATGGCAAACTGCTGGTACAGCCGTCCCACGATGCCCGGTATAAAACCCACCGGCACAAACACCGCAGCGAGGATGAGTGCGATGGCCACCACCGGGGCCGATATTTCCTTCATGGCGTGGTAAGTAGCTTCCTTCGGCGACATCCCCTTTTCATCGATGTAATGCTGCACGGCTTCTACTACGATAATCGCATCATCTACCACGATACCGATGGCCAGCACGAAGCCAAACATCGTCAGGGTGTTGATGGTAAATCCCAACGGGATAAAAAAACAGAAAGCGCCCAGGATGGACACAGGTATCGCAAGCACGGGAATAAGGGTGGAACGCCAGTTTTGAAGAAAGAGAAATACCACCACTGCCACAAGACCCAGCGCCTCGAACAATGTCTTTATCACTTCCGACATCGACACTTTGATAATGGTCACGTTTTCATACGGGACCTTATAATCAATATCAGCCGGAAAGGTTTTTTTCAACTTTTCCATTTCGGCATACACGGCATTGGCTGTTTGCAGCGCATTGCTGCCCGGGCTTTGATACACCTGGATAATAGAAGCCCTTTTACCATCGACAAAGGAATTGCTGGAGAACGTGAACTTACCCAGTTCCACTCTTGCCACGTCTTTGAGGTACACCAGTTCGCCCGTGGCCGGGATGGTTTTTACAATGACTTTTTCAAACTGGGCCGGCTTGTTCAACTGGCCGTTAACGAGTATCGTAAGCTCATTGGTTTGTGTCGTATGCTGCGGGGGCGAACCCACCGAGCCTGCAGCTACCTGCACGTTTTGCGCATTCAATGCGGTTGTAATATCCGCGGGTGTAAGGCTGTAGGACGCCATCTTCTGCGGGTCCATCCACACGCGCATGCTGAATTGGTCCACGCGGGACTGGACATCACCTACACCCGGCACGCGCAACAGGGCATCGACGATAAATATACTGCTGTAGTTGTCGACGAAGGTAATATCATGCGAGGCCCTGGGCGAATAGATAGCAATCATCATGAGCTGGTCGGTATTGCGCGCACGCACGGTAAGCCCCAGCCTGCTCACCACGCTGGGCAATAAAGGCGTGGCGATGCCTACCCGGTTCTGCACGTTGAGCGCCGCAATGTGCACATTGGTACCTACCTTAAAGGTCACGTTAATACTTACCGCCCCGGTATTGGTGTTCGTGCTTTGCATGTATTCCATGCCGGGTGTACCGTTAATTTGCTCTTCGATGGGTGTTGCAACCGTCTGCTCCGCCGTCTGCGCATCGGCGCCGGTATACTGCCCCGATACAGACACCGCCGGCGGTGTTATTTTCGGGTACTGGTCAACGGCAAGATTGAAGACGCAGATAAGACCGGAAATGATCAATACCAGCGATATGACGATGGCCGTAACGGGCCTTTTTATAAATGTATTGGCAATCATGCCTGCTCAGGTTTATTGGGCTCAGCGGAATTATGGCGCTCCCGGGATTTTTGTATTTCGTATTCCAGCTCGGCGTCGATGTCCTGCTGTTCGGCCCTTCTTGCCTTTTCTTTTAATTCTTCTTTGTGCGCCTGCAGCCATTCAAGCTGTTTCTTGCCGTAGGAAAGCCGCGTGATAAGCACAAAAAGCACCGGCACGATAAAGATGGCGACGGTAGAAGCCGCCAGCATACCACCAAGTACCGTGTAGCCGATGGTCCTGCGCGCCACCGCACCTGCTCCCGTGGCCAGCACCAGCGGCAATACGCCGAGGATAAACGCCAGCGAGGTCATGAGGATGGGACGCAACCGCAGCCGCACCGCTTCCAGCGTGGATTGTATCAGCTCTTCACCTGCGTCTACCCGCACTTTGGCAAACTCTACGATCAGGATGGCATTCTTCGCCGCAAGACCTATCAGCGTGATAAGCCCTATCTGTGCATATACGTTGTTGGTAAGGCTTGGCACGAGCACCAGGGTAAGGATGGCGCCGAAGGCGCCGATAGGCACGGCCAGCAATACGGAGAATGGCACCGACCAGCTTTCATACAAAGCCGCCAGGAAAAGAAAAACAAAGGTGATCGAAAACAGGAAGATATAGGCCGTGGTGGAACCCGCCCGTATTTCCTCGTAGCTCAACCCGGAAAATTCGTAGGTATACCCTTGCGGCAATACCCTGTCCGCCACTTCCTGCAATGCCGTGATGGCTTCCGAACTGCTGTATCCCTCGGCGGAAGAACCATTCACTTCGGCGGAACGGAAGATATTGAAGTGCGAAATCAGCGGGGCCGTTTCCGTCGGCTTGTAGCTGATTAAGGTACCCAATGGCAGCATTTCGCCCGCCTGGTTGCGCACATAATATTTATTCATGTCCGAAATCATGGTGCGGAAAGCCGTATCGGCCTGTACCACCACGTGAAAAGTACGGTTGTAGGCCGTGAAATCGTTGATGTATAAACTACCCATATTCGCCTGGATGGTGGTAAACACATCCGAAATATTGACCCCGAGCTTTTCGCATTTTTCACGGTCAACCGTAAGGCTGTAACTGGGAGTATGCGCGGTAAAGAAAGTGGACGCATTGATGATGGCCTTGTTTTTATTGGCTTCCGCCACGAATTTGTTCACCACCCGTTCAAAGGCAAATAAATCATCGTTGGTATTGCGCTGCTCAATCTGGAAACTAAAACCCACCGTTTCACCCACGCCGGGAATCGGCGAAGGCTGTATGACTTCCACATTGGCATTCTTTATTCCTGCATCGGCAATGCGTTTTTGCAGTACGCCGATGATCCCCGGCACCTGTTCGCTTTCCTTATGACGGTCATCCCAGGGGCTGAGCTGGCAATACACCGTGCCGCAGTTGGAATTAGTGGCATTGGTGATCACGTTCAACCCGGATAAAGCGGCATAATGCGCCACGCCCGGGGTAGCGGACACTACCTTCATGATTTGGGTCATCACATCCACCGACTGCGCCGTGGAAGAAGCCGGCGGCAACTGGAACGTAACATATAAATTGCCATCGTCTTCGGAAGGGATAAAACCCGATGGTTTGTTCTGGAACAAAAAGTAAGCGCCCACACAGATACAGACCAGCAGGACGATAACATACTTCGCTCCCCTGATACTGTTTTTTACTCCGTTGGTGTACTTATCGGTTACTTTTTCAAACCAGGCATTGAACCGAAAAAACAGTTTATTAAGACCCTTTGCTTCTTTAACCACTTTCGATGGTTTCATCAGCAGCGTACAAAGAGCAGGTGTAAGCGACAGGGCGATAAAGGCGGAGATAATCACCGAAATGGCAATGGTAATGGCGAACTGCTGGTAAAGACGGCCCACGATGCCGGGAATAAAACCCACCGGCACAAACACCGCGGCAAGGATAAGCGCGATGGCCACTACCGGCGCCGATATATCTTTCATCGCATGGTAGGTGGCTTCCTTGGCCGACATCCCCTTTTCATCTATATAATGCTGCACCGCCTCCACCACGATAATGGCGTCATCCACCACGATACCGATGGCCAGCACAAAACCAAACATCGTAAGCGTATTGATCGTAAAACCGAGTGGTATAAAAAAACAGAACGTACCAAAAATAGATACCGGTATGGCGAGAATGGGAATAATCGTGGAGCGCCAGTTTTGCAGGAACACGAATACCACGATCGCCACGAGGCCGAGCGTCTTTAACAGGGTATTGACCACATCCGCCATCGACACCTTTACCACTGTGACCGATTCAAACGGCACCTTGTAGGCGACATCCGCGGGGAAGAACTGTTTTAACTTTTCCAGCTCTGCATAAATGCCGTTGGCCGTCTTCAACGCATTGCTTCCCGGCGCCTGGTAAATCAGCAGGTAAGAAGCCCGGTTGCCATCCACAAACGAATTACTGGAAAACGTGAACTTCCCGAGTTCCACCCTTGCCACGTCTTTAAGATATACCAGTTCACCGGTCGCGGGAATGCTTTTCACGATGATATTCTGGAACTCGCTCACCTTGCTTAACCGCCCGTTGACGACGATGCCCAATTCAAATACCTGTGTTTTCTGTTGCGGCGGCACACCGGCCGAACCCGCGGCTACCTGCACGTTTTGCGCGTTCAGGGCTGCGATGATATCCTGCGGTGTGAGACCATACGAAGCCATTTTCTCGGGGTTCATCCACACGCGCATGCTGAAATCGTCGGTAAACCGGTTGATACTACCTACCCCGGGCACCCGAAGCAGGGCGTCCTGTACGAATATATTGGTGTAGTTATCGAGAAAAGTAATGTTGTGCGTTCCCCTGGGCGCATAGATGGCCACCATCATCAACATGCTGGGATTGACGGCGCGTACCGTTAAACCAAGGCGGCTGGCTACGGCGGGTATCAGTGGTGAGGCGATGCTTACCCTGTTCTGCACATCGAGCGTGGCGATATCTATATCCGTGCCGATATTGAAGGTCACATTGATGGACATCAGCCCGTTGTTGGTGCTGTTGCTTTGCATGTATTCCATGCCGGGCGTACCGTTTACCTGCTCTTCAACCGGCGTGGCAACGGTTTGCTCTACGGTTTGCGCATCGGCGCCGGTAAACTGGCCGTTCACCTGCACAATGGGCGGGGTAATATCGGGGTATTGGTCGATAGGCAGCAAAAGGATACATACCGTACCGGTAAGGACCAGTAC
>DASYCT010000434.1:0-7993 GCA_036500065.1 Chitinophagaceae bacterium
ATGTTTGCCGCCAGCTTCCTTCAGATTCCACCTCGCGGTGGACACCCTTGCTTTTGACTAAGACTCCCTACTGTAAAGCGTCTTCGGGACTTGCACCCTATAGTTGATACACATGCCTGGCGCACCAATAGGAGCAGAGGCACAGCCTCTGCTCAGTACGGGGGCGCTGATGCACTCAGCTATGCTGCTTTCTTAACTCCGTTGCATTCCGCCATGCCCAACAAATTTGTATCTTGACCTGATGAAAACAATATTCGACAAACAACAAGGGATGAATTGATCCGAAGGATCGATACGCTGAATGCTGACAGCAGGGCCCAATGGGGCAAAATGAATGTGTTCCAGATGACGCGGCATTGCACACGCTGGGATGAAATGATAATAAGCGGCGCAGCTTATAAACAGGCGTTCATCGGCCGGCTATTCGGCAGGATGGCGTTGAAATCGTTAACAAAAGATGAAAAGCCGCTCCGCCGGAATACACCCACCCTGCGTGAACTCAAAATAACAAGCAGCGGCGATGTCCCGGCCGAAAAAGCAAAATGGATCGCGCTGATGGAGCAATATGCCCATTATTCACACAATGATTTTATGCATCCATTTTTTGGTAAGATGACAAAAGAAGAAACCGGCATCCTGGCCTATAAGCATACTGACCATCACCTGCGGCAATTTAACAGCTAAGCCCAACACATAGATAAATAGTCTAAAAACACTATGCTCTCACCACCTGCAACCCACCCATCCCCTGCCTGCGGAATTCGCCCGGGCTCACGCCCCGGTATTTTTTGAACATGCGGTTGAGATGGCTTTCATCGGTGAAGCCGAGTTCGAAGGCGATTTCGTTGATGCGCATCGTACTGTGCAGTAAGCGCGTCTCGACGAGCTTGAGCTTGTAGCTGGTGATATACTGTTGAAGATTTTCGCCGGTATGCTTTTTAAAATATTCGCTCAGGTAGTTGATGGAAAGACTGAACACGGCGGCCATCCGTTCGGACTTTAATAGTTCGGGGCGATAGATGTTATTCTGGATATAATGCACCATTTTCATGATGGTATCCCCACTACCGGAAACGTATTGCATTTTGACCGGCAGTTTGATATAGATATTGCGCGCCACGATCGCTATCAGCGTGTTGACGATCTGCTGCACGATTTCGAGGTGATAGGGTTCTTTATTTACGTACTCTCTGATAATACCATCTATAAGCGCATTGACCAGCAGCTTATCGCCCTGGTCGTTGAGCAGGCAGCCCGGCAGGCGACTGGTATTATGAAAAATGAATTCGAGCCGCGACACCCATTCCTGCATGCCGCTGCCGGCAATAATACCTTCCTGCGATTGGAGGTAAATATCGTTAAAGCGTATAAAGAAAAATTTCGTGGTGGTCTTTACATGCAGTCTGTGGCTGTCCTGCGGGGTGAGTAAAAACAGGTGTCCCTTGCAGTAATCAAATTTATTGCGGTTGATGCAGTGCTTTCCCGTTCCATCCACGATATATACCAGTTCGAAGAAATTGTGCCGGTGCGCGGGTTTCATACATTCGTCCGTTTCCTTGTAAATGATTTCAAAAGGCTGGTAGAGATTTTCCGCGGTCATACCTGCAAAGGTACAGAACAAACCCAAAATTATACAGGGGTCATGTTGTTAACAATCTGCAATTTTGCAGTGCAACCGACAACCTTACAGCTTCTGCATAATGCTCATACCTTTGGGCAACCTGGTTTAATAGATTTTTAATGCGCTAACATCGATCTTGCCACTGAAAGACAGTTGTTTCATCAATTAATAAATTAGCTTGCCGGGCTGGCGGCAGCGGTTTTTACCGACCGTATCACAGGTTTTAATACATTTAGTTGTGCAAAAAGAACGATCAATGAATCAACCCATCGTGCCGGAGGCTTCCGGGATAGCCCGTTTCCTCCGGCAGTGCTTACTGGCAGCCCTCGGCATCGCCTGCTTTCTGCCGGCCGCCCGGTCGCAAAACGACCAGCCGCTGCTGCTTTCACAGGCAGTGCGCACCGGGCTGGCTAACTACCAGGGCATTCACGCCAAAGTCAATTACCTAGGCGCTTCCACGGCGCTGGTGCAAAATGCCAAAAACGAATACCTGCCCAATGTGCTGGCCTCGCTGCAAAACGCTTATGGCAATATCAACGGGCAATACGGTCCCAGCGCCCCTTACGGCGTTGCAGGCGTCTCGTCGTCGGCCCCGGTCACGACCAGCCAGAACTGGAACGCGGGTTTTGGCGGGTTGTACGTGCTCAATACCAACTGGGAGTTTTTCACCTTTGGGAGAGTGCATTCAAAAATAGAGCTGGCCCGCGCAGGCATGAGAAAGGATTCGGCCGACCTGCTGCAGGAGCAATTCGTTCACAGCGTCCGTATTTCCGGCGCCTACCTCAACCTGCTGATCGCGCAGCGGCTGGTGCAGAACGCACAGGCCAATCTCGACCGCACCGGCTATGTCCGGCAGGTGGTAGCCGCCCGCACCCTCAACGGTCTGAACGCAGGGGTAGATTCTTCCATCGCCAATGCAGAAGTGTCGGCGGCAAAACTGCAATTAATAACAAGCATCGACAACGAACAGCAGCAGGCCAACCTGCTGGCGCAATTGCTGAATACGTCGCCTACCGGTTATATATTGGACACGGTGTTTCTCGGCAAGGTGCCTGATTCGCTTCAAACCGGTTTTGCCGTGGCGCAAAACCCGCAGGTGAAATATTTCCGCGCGCGCATCGATGAAAGCATCAGCACCGCCGATTATATACGGAAATCCATCCGCCCGGGTCTGAATCTTTTTGGCATCTGGCAATCGCGCGGCTCCGGCTTTGATTACAATTATCCTGTCACCAATACGTATTCGAAGGGCTATTTTGAAGGCATCAATCCTACCCGCAGCAATTATGTGGCGGGTATCTCGATTGCCTGGAATCTCGTGAGCCCCATAAAGATCCGGCAACAGGTAGTTGCACAGAATTTTCTTACGGCTGCCTACCGGGATGAATTGGATCTCGTGGCGACGCAACTGCAGGACCAGCTTGTATTGAGCGACCAGCGTATTCAAAACAGCCTGGCGAGTGTACAGGAAGTGCCGCTGGAATACAAGGCGGCGGCGGATGCTTACCAGCAAAAAAGCGTGTTGTATAAAAACGGGCTTACCAATATCATTGACCTGCAACAGGCTTTGTTTGCGCTCAACCGGGCAGAGACCGATCTCGCCGTTTCATATATCAATGTATGGCAGTCGCTGTTGCTGAAAGCGGCAGCCTCGGGTGACTTCGATTTATTTATAAAGCAAGTGAGATAAAAATATTTTTCTATGAACCTGATTCGACTGGCATTACGAAAACCGATCACGATACTGGTACTGGTAGCGGGGTTGTTGTTTTTTGGCATCAACGCGGCGCGAAATATCAAGGTGGACATATTTCCCGACATGAACCTGCCGGTGATCTATATATCGCATCCTTACGGCGGTTATTCGCCCAACCAGATGGAAGCGTTTTTCGGCAAGGCATACGTGAACCTGATGTTGTATGTGTCGGGCGTAAAGAGCATCGAAACAAAAAACATACAGGGTCTGACGCTGATGAAGCTCACTTTTTACGAAGGCACCAACATGGCGCAGGCGGCGGCGGAGGTGAGCACGTATGCCATCCGGGCGCAGGCCAGCTTTCCGCCGGGTTCGCAGCCGCCTTTCATTTTGCGCTTCGACGCCTCCACGCTGCCCGTGGGGCAACTGGTGTTGAGCAGCCCTAAGCGGTCCAATAATGAGTTGCTCGATTTGGCCAACATCTATGTGCGTGCTGCATTTACCACAGTGCCGGGGCTGGTGTCGCCCGCGCCGTTTGGGGGCAACGTGCGCACGGTGGTCATAAAAGTAGACCCCGAGCTGCTGCGCTCGCATCACCTGACGCCCGACCAGCTCGTGGAAGCATTGCGCATCAACAACCAGCCTTCGCCGGCGGGCAACGTGCGTATTGGCGATAAAAACTATCTCACGCCGGCCAATACGACGATTAAGACGATCAAGGATTTTGAAAATATCCCGCTGTTCAGGGGAGGTGTAGAAAATTTATACCTCAAAGACGTGGCGACGGTGGAAGACGGCGCCGACATCACCAGCAGCTATGCGCTCATCAATGGCAAGCGTTCCATTTACCTGCCGGTGACCAAGTCGGCTGCCGCTTCCACCTGGGACGTCGTACAAAACCTGAAGAAAGCGCTGCCGCGCTTCCAGTCGGTGTTGCCGGAAGATGTCAAACTCTCCTACGAGTTTGACCAGTCTGTGTACGTCATCAATGCCGTTAAAAGCCTGCTGAGCGAGGGCGCCATCGGCGCATTGCTCACGGGGCTGATGGTACTGCTGTTTCTCGGCGATATGCGCGGCGCATTGATTGTGATATTGACGATTCCTACCTCTATTATTGCCGGGGTATTGTTTTTATCGCTGTTCAACCAGACCATCAATATCATGACGCTCAGCGGTCTTTCGCTGGCCATCGGCATCCTCGTGGACGAATCGACGGTGACCATTGAAAACATACACCAGCACATGGATATGGGCAAGCCAAAGGCGCTGGCGATCTGGGATGCCTGTAAGGAAATCGCTTTCCCCAAGCTGCTTATCCTGTTTTGCATCCTCGCGGTATTTGCCCCGGCCTTTACGATGAAAGGGGTGCCGGGCTCGCTGTTCCTGCCGCTGGCGATGGCGATTGCTTTTTCGATGATCACGTCTTACCTGCTGGCACAAACGTTTGTACCCATCATGGCCAACTGGCTGATGAAAGGGCATAAAAAAGATGCTGACGCTCCCCCGGCGGCTCCGCTTGCCGGCGAAGGCGATACCTGGGACCAGAAAAAGATATTGCTGGAAGGGGGGCATGGCAAGGGTGGCAAGCTGACAGGTTTTGAACGTTTCCGCAACCGCTTCCTGCGTTTTCTCAACCGGATGCTGCCGTACCGCAAGGTCATCGTGATCGCCTATATTATATTGGTGTGCGGGGCCGCCTGGCTGATGCTCACGAGTATCGGGCGGGACGTGTTGCCAAAAACCAATTCGGGTCAGTTCCAGGTGCGGCTGCGTGCCCCGCAGGGCACCCGCATCGAACGCAACGAAGAGCGGCTGCTCAAAACGCTGGATGTGCTGTACGAAGTCGTGGGCAAGAAAAACATCAGCATCACCTCGGCCTTCGTGGGGGCCCACCCGGGGCAGTTTTCCACCAGCCCCATCTACCTGTTTATGAGTGGACCGCAGGAGTCTGTGTTACAGGTAGCCCTGAACGAAGATTACAGGGAAAACCTCGACGACCTCAAGGAACGGTTTCGCAAGCGCATGAAGGAAGTAATGCCGGATATGCTGCTTTCGTTCGAGCCCATCGAACTGACCGACAAAATACTCAGCCAGGGGTCCCCCACGCCGATAGAAGTGCGTATTTCGGGGCGGACCAAAAAACTGAACGAAGCCTCGGCGGAAAAGGTAATTGCAAAGCTGAAAGAGATTCCCTTCCTGCGCGATGTGCAGTTGGGGCAGCCCACCAAATACCCCGCCATCGATATCAATATCGACCGTATCAGGGCCGCGCAGCTGGGCGTGGGCATCGACGACATCTCGCGCTCGCTGATTGCCTCCACGTCTTCCTCGCGCTTTACGGAAAAAAATGTGTGGATAGACGAGAAAAACAATCAATCGTATGCCGTCCAGGTGCAGATACCGGAGAACCAAATGACCAGCATTAATGATATCGCAGAAATACCAGTGTTGAAAAACAACTCGCGCCCGGTGCTGGAAGATGTGGCTACCATAAAAGAGGATACCACCTACGGTGAAAACGATAACCTGGGGGCCATTCCCATTGTCACGGTGACGGCCAACCTGAACAAGATCGATCTCGGTACCGCTACCCGGGAAGTGGAGAAGGCGTTGAAATCGCTTGGTGATCCGCTCCGGGGTGTGACCATCGAACAGATAGGTATGAGCAAGACGCTGACCGAAACGCTGGACAGCCTGCAATCGGGATTGCTGGTAGCCATCATCGTTATCTTCCTGATGCTGGCGGCCAATTTCCAGTCGTTCAAGGTGTCGCTGGTCATATTGGCGACCATACCGGCGGTGATACTCGGTGCGCTGGTATTGCTGCGGCTCACGGGTTCGACGCTTAACCTGCAATCGTATATGGGCATTATCATGTCGGTGGGTGTGTCGATTGCCAACTCGGTATTGCTTATCACCAATGCCGAACACCTGCGCATGCACAATGGCGATGCGATGGAATCGGCGCGCGAAGCGGCCGCCCTGCGGATACGCCCCATCCTTATGACCAGCGTGGCGATGGTGGTGGGTATGATACCTATGGCGGCCGGCATCGGCGAAGGCGGCGACCAGGCTTCACCACTGGCGAGGGCCGTCATCGGCGGCCTGCTGGCGAGTACCTTTGCGGCATTGCTGATCCTGCCGCTGGTTTTTGCCTGGGTGCAGGGCAAGACCTCTACCGAATCGGTATCACTGGACCCCGAAGACAAAGAAAGTAAATATTATATATCCTCTTCAAATGATAAGAATGAACAATAATCCCCTGCGCACCGTCCTGCTGGCAGGAGTTGGCCTGTTGACGGGCGCTGTTTTAGTGAGCTGTAATTCTTCCGATGGGGAGAAGAAGAAAGGTGATCCCGTGGAAGAAACACCCGCTGCAACGGAAGTCGTTTCCGTACGCAAAGGCATACTGGCTTCTTCGCTGGAACTGCCGGGTGAATTGCAGGCCTTCCAGCAGGTGGATCTTTACGCCAAGGAAAATAGTTTTGTAAAAACGCTGAACGTAGACGTCGGATCGGAAGTAACCACGGGCCAGTTGCTCGTGACCCTGGAGGCGCCGGAACTAAACGCACAACTGGCAGGGGCCGAATCAAGATTAAAATCGATGGAGGCAGTGTATATCGCCAGCAAGGCCAATTACGACCGGCTGGACGAAACCAGCAAAACGCCCGGCACCATATCACCGAATGATCTCGACCAGGCGCTGGCTAAAAAGAACTCCGACCTCGCACAATGGGACGCCGCCCAATCGGCCTATAAAGAAATTTCGGATACGCGGAATTACCTGGAGATACGGGCGCCTTTCAATGGCATCATCAGCGCCCGTAACGTAAATGCCGGGGCCTATGTAGGCCCTTCGGGCAAGGGTTCCGAACTACCCTTGTTTACCCTGCAGGAGCAGCGCAAGCTCCGGTTGATAATATCCGTGCCCGAGGCCTACACGGCTTATTTAAGCAACCGTAACATGGTGAGCTTCACCGTAAAAGCATACCCCAATCAAACTTTTACCGCCGCCATCAAGCGGATGGCCGGTGCGCTGGACAGGAACCTGCGCTCGCAGCGTATAGAAATGGACGTGGTGAACAACGATAAAAAACTGCTGCCGGGCATGGTGGCGGAAGTACATATCCCCCTCTCGGGAAAAGACAGCACCCTAATTGTTCCAAAAACGGCCCTGGTCAATTCCACCGAGCGGCTGTTCCTGATCAAAGTGGCTGATAATAAAGCAGAATGGATAGATATACAGAAGGGCCCCGAAGAGAAAGGCGATATAGCAGTGTACGGCAAACTCAACGAAGGCGACACGATCGTTAAAACAGGAAGCGAAGAAATCAGGAATGGCTCCCCGATAAAACAGGTAAAAAAAGCAGAATAACGCAAGAACACGCAAAAGTAGGCCTCCCGTAGTTCATTCCGATGGAACGAACTGCGGGAGGCCTTTGTCGTACTGCGCTTTCCAAATAATCGAGTTGCTGCCGCTCACGTGTTTTAATTACGCAATCGATTGCGTAAATATAAAAAATGCACTACATTTGAAATTATCTTTATGCGACCGGACTATCCATACAAGTTATTCAACGACAAACGCAGCAACTACATCCTGCTGATACAAACCCTGTCAGAAGATGCTTCTGCTCACGGGAATTAATACCCGCGTTTCTGGTCCCCCTCTCTCA
>DASYCT010000435.1:0-19594 GCA_036500065.1 Chitinophagaceae bacterium
GATTGAAATAGCCCTTGTAAGCTTTTGCATTGGCGTTACTATGGGTATTGCCCAATGCCAGCGAGTCCATCAACCCGGCGGCTGCCCCTTTTTCACGGGCCTGGGTAGCATTGTAATATTGCGTTACCAATGCCTCGGCAAAAGTGGTAAAGCCTTCATCCATCCAGGCGTATTCAGATTCGTTGGTGCCCATCATCATCTGGTACCAGCTATGCATCCATTCATGGAATGCTGTTCCGAGACTCGGGCCGTTTATAAGGGTTGCCATCGGGTATTCCATGCCGCCATCGCCCCCGTGTATAAACGAATATTGTTTATAAGGATAGGGACCGAACCGGGCTTCCATAAAAGGCAGTACGATCACGGCTGCATCCAGCAGGTTGATCCATTGGTTGTCCCATCCGGCTATATAGAAATTAACATCGTTGTTATACCCCGCCTTGGCCCTCTCCGACAGTAAATCATATTGACGTTGCAGCATTTTTGTGTCGCGGTTGTAAATAACATTTATCATGGTCCCGTTGGCCGCGCGTTTGGAAATATGCCGGAATTCGGGGTCGGCGGCCCAGACAAAATCGTGGACGTTGGGAGCGACAAAATTCCAGGTAAGGGTTTTACCGGCGGGCTGTACTACTTTAGTGCCCGGTGTTTCGTAGCCATATCCTATTTGCGCAGTGTTTTGGAGATAGCCACTGGCGCCGACCAGGTAATTTTTATCGATGGTGATCTTTACATCATAATCGCCCCATACGCCGTAAAATTCACGGGCGATATAAGGAGTGGGGTGCCAGCCTTCATAATCGTATTCGCACATTTTAGGGTACCACTGGCTCATGCTGTAGCGCACGCCCGTGACTGGATTGTCGCGCCCGCTGCGCCGCACCTGTAAGGGCACCTGCGCTTCAAACTCCAGTTCAAAGACCACCGTGCTTTTGGGCAGGATGGGTTTGGTAAGCGTTACTTCGAGAATGGTTTCAAGCTCCTTCATGGTTTGGGTCACGCCATTCATTTTTATCGATTTCACGTGCTGGTAGCCAATCTCGTCGGGCGTGAGCTTTTGTATGCGGTCGCGCACGCGGGAATCCCAGTCGGGTCGCCCGTTGAGCTCGATGCCGCCCATGTGCAGGCTGCGCTGGTCCATCATGCTGTTGGGCTGAAATGCATTCCAGTAAAGATGGTAAAACACCCGGCCCAGGGTGTCGGGCGAGTTGTTCGTATATTCCAGTCGTTGCTTGCCGGAAAAACGATTGCTGTTTATATCCACGTTTACATCCATCGTGTACTTCACGCGCTGTTGCCAGCGATCGGGTTGCGCCCGCAGCATAAATCCTGTACTACAAAGCAGCAGGAGTAAAAATACCTTTTGCATCAGGTTCTGTTTTTATTGTTGTGTTGTTGTCTGGGAATGAAGATAGGGAAAAGATAAAACTAAATAAGGTGAGCCGCTTTCGCCTGGCACAACTCCGGGCTAAAGCGACCCACCTTATGCAATGCGACAGCGGTGGGTCGCTTTGCGCACCGCCTTGTGGGTGGCAAAGCGGCTCACCGTGTCAATTATAATGTCATTGAATCCTTCAGCAATTGTCCTTCATTACTGAACAGCAGGTTCTTTTTATTGAGGTCGCTTTTTTCAACGCTGATATGGTATTGTATTTTGTCGCCGGGCAGTTGAAGCTGGTAATAAGCGGTCACTTTCCAGTCGGCGTACTTACTTTTTTTGAGACCATCGGCGACGGCGGCGGGTAAATCGGCCAGGGCGATGGGATGTTCGGATTGTATCCAGGCTCCCTTGGTGGTATAGCGGGCCTGGTATTTCACCTTGTTCAGGTTAAAGCTGGCCATAAAGGCGGTGATCTTATCCTTCCACTCAACGTTGGCGGCGTTGGGGTATTGGACTTTAAAGCTGTCGGTAACGACAGCAGGAATGCTTCTTAACTGTGCCTGCGTGCTGCTGGCCGCGACGGCAATAAGTGCTAAAAGGAATAATTTTTTCATGATGTTGCTTTTTTGCGATACTGCAAATATCCCACCATCGGGTCAAAAAGAAATGATAAATTCAGCGGTTTATTCTTTTCCCGCCACCACGATCACAATCTCCCCCTTGACATCTTTCTGCTTAAAATGTTCGCATACTTCGGTGAGGGTGCCACGCGCAGTTTCTTCAAACAGCTTGCTGAGTTCCCGGCTGACGGAGCATTTCCGTTCCGCCCCGAAATAAGTGATAAACTCTTCCAGTGTTTTTACCAGTCGCACCGGTGATTCATAGAAAATCATCGTGCGTTCTTCTTCCGCCAGTTGTTTGAGCAGGGTCTGCCTGCCTTTTTTGGGGGGAAGGAACCCCTCGAATACAAAACGATTGGAAGGAATGCCGCTATTGACCAGGGCGGGCACAAAAGCCGTGGCCCCGGGCAGGCATTCTACTTTTATACCTGCTTTGATACAGGCCCTGACCAGCAGGAAGGCCGGGTCGGAAATCCCGGGCGTGCCGGCATCGGTGATAACAGCCATGTTACGGCCGGCGGCCAGCTGGCTTACAAGGTGGTCGACAATTTTATGTTCATTGTGCTGGTGATATGGCGTCAGGGGCGTATGCACCTGGTAGTGATTGAGCAGCTTAGAGGAAGTGCGCGTATCTTCCGCGAGGATCACGTCTACCTGTTTCAGCAGCTCGATGGCACGCAGGGTGATGTCCTGCAGGTTGCCGATGGGAGTGGGGATGAGGTAGAGCATATAGCTCTAGTTAACGGATACTTCAAAATATTCCATCACCGGGTTTGCCAGCAGTTTCTTTGCCGCGTCTTCGGCAATATGTTTGGCGGCATCCGCCGAATCAGCGTCTACCTGCAGGGTGATATTTTTACCGATGCGAACGTCCTGTATATGCTGAAGACCGAGGTTGCTCAGCCCACCCATAACAGCCTTTCCCTGGGGGTCCAGCAATTCTTTGAGGGGCATTACTTTAACCTGGATGGTATAGGTCATGTGGTTTTGTTTTTGAGGGCCAAAGATAAGACGATATAGGCAATGAACACGACCGGGACCGCTATCCATTTCAATAAAACGCCGGCAATAATGGCAATCGCCAGCAGGGTCAGCTTGGGGATATTATTTTTTAAACCGAAGTCTTTGAACTTCAGCGCCATGATAGGCAGGTTGCTGACCATCAGTCCGCTCAGGAGGACAATGACGCCGTACAATACCCATTTATTCTGAAGCAATTCTATGACGGTCATATTGCCCGAATACCAGTAAATAAGGGGGAAAGAAGCTACCAGCAACCCGACGGCGGGGGTGGGTACGCCCCGGAAGCCGTATTGTTGTGTAGTGTCGACATTGAATTTCGCCAGCCGGTAAGCGGCTGCGCAGGAAAGGATAAACGCAGGCAGCAGCCAGCAGATAGACATATCCATGCCGTCCTGCTCTTTTTGAAAAGCAAGGCGCAAAAACTGGTAAAGGATCATGCCCGGCGCCACGCCGAAGCTGACCACGTCGGCCAGCGAATCGAGTTGTGCGCCGAGGGCGGAGGTGGCTTTAAACAAACGGGCCACAAAGCCATCGAGAAAATCAACCACGGCCGCCAGGCCGATAAACAGCGAAGCCAGTGCTATTTTTTCGGGCAGGTAAAGAACCAGCGAGCCTTCGGATGAATAAGATACGAGCGCGCCGCTTTGCATCGTGTACACAATCGCGCAGCAGCCAAAAAATAAATTGAGCAGGGTAAAGACGTTGGGGATTTGCTTCATCGTAATTATTTCTTCATGAATGATTCTATATCTTCTGCGGTAATGGGAATATTGGCCATAAGGTCTTTATTGCCGCTGCGGGTAATCCACAGGTTGTTTTCTATGCGGATGCCCATTTGTTCTTCTTCTATATAGATGCCCGGCTCTACGGTAAACACCATACCGGCTTTGATGGGCTCGGTACGGGTTCCCAGGTCATGCACGTCGATGCCCAGGTGATGGCTGATGCCGTGGTATAAATATTTGCGGTAAGCCCGGTTGTCGGCATCCTCGTTTTTCAGATCGGATTTATTCAGCAGGCCCAGTTTCACAAACTCTTTGCCGGCTTCTTCCCCCACTTTATCGGTGTATTGCAGGATGGTAATTCCGGGTTTGAGGAGGCTTTTAGCATAATTGTGAAGGTGCAGGCAGGCGTTGTACACGGCTTTCTGCCGTTTGGTGAATTTACCATTGACCGGCACCGTGCGGGTCAGATCAGCGCAGTAGTTACCGTATTCCGCGCCAAAATCCATGAGCAGGAGCTCACCGTCTTTGCATTCGTTGTCATTGCTTACATAATGCAGGGTGCGGGCGCGATCGCCGCTGGCAATGATGGAGCTATAGGCGGGGCCGGTGGCGCGCTGTGATAAAAAGGAATGAAAGATCTCCGCTTCGACTTCATATTCCATGACGCCGGGGCGGATGAATTTCATCAGGCGGCGGAACGTGTTGTCGGTAATATCGATGGCCTTTTGAAGGACTTCCACTTCAAGGGGCGTTTTTATACTGCGCAGGTCTTTTAGCAGGCGGGCGCTGCGGCGATAAGTATGCAGCGGATAGCGTTGTTTCATCTCCTGTGCATAACGGTAGTCGCGTACGGGCACTACGTTGGCCTTACGGTCGTTCTCGTTGCTGTTGAGATAGATGCTGTCGGCAAGGTGGATCATGGGTTGCAGCAGGCCGTCGAGGCTGTCCAGCCAAACCACGGTTTCGATGCCGCTGATGGCTTTTCCTTCGGCCGCGCGCAGGCGGTGACCATCCCATTTTTCTTTGAGTTCGTTGGGGCGCACGAGCACCAGCACTTCACGGTATTTTTTATCGGGATTGCCGGGGAAGAGCAGCAGCATAGTGTCCTCCTGTTCGATGCCGGTAAGCCAGTAGAGATCGGAGTTTTGCTTGAAACGATACAGCGCGTCGCCATTGCTGGGCAGTTCATCGTTGCTGTTGAAGATGGCGATAGCGCCCGGTTCCATTTTTTCTATAAACCGCTTGCGGTTTTGTTTAAAGATGTCCGGGTTGAGCGGAAGGTATTTCATATTAACACGAATTGGGACTATTTGATAAGAATATGGAACTAATTGATCGTAAAAACTATTTTATTGAAACGGGCCTAAAAATAGGGAATAGCTCCCGAACAGGAAAAGGATAAATCCACCCGCCGTCCCATCGGGACGTTTGGTGGGTAGAAAAAACCAAATGACCCGCCTATCGTCCCGTAGGGACGGCTGGTGGGTTATACATGATGGGGCTACCTACCAATCGTCTCTACGGAGCTGGGTAGCCTGCCCCCTGGCCGCGAAACGTCCCTACCGGCCTGTATTCCAACCCCTTGTAAGCAAAATCTCCCCGGTTCAAAAATAGTGTACAACCGACATACTAAATAAAACTACCATCCGTTAGTAAAAATATGAATCCTATGGGTTTAGGTGACTTCTATTCGATAATATTCAATAAATAGCGAATATTTAAGTTAATTATAAAGATTTTCTAATAATCAATCATTATTGTCAAGGCTCGAAACCCTCCTGTTTGGAAAGGGTTTTTATCTTTGCAATCAAACAAACGATCGTTATTATTTATGTCAGTACCAACCGTCTCCATCCCCGTCGATAAATTGGTAGCCCTGGGCCTTCGCGTAGCAAATAATATCCATTACCAGCTCCTGCCCGAGGAACTGGTACAGGACACCCTTCGTTTGGGAGACGGCGTATTGAACGATACCGGGGCGCTGGTGATGCGTACCGGTGAATTTACCGGTCGCAGTCCCAAAGACAAGTTTACCGTCAAAGACGAGGTCACGGCCGACACCGTATGCTGGAATGATTTTAACCTCCCGATAGATGAAAAGCATTTTTTCATCATCCGTAAAAAGATAGTGGATTATTTCAACCGCCTGCCGGAATTGTGGGTGCGCGATTGCTATGCCTGCGCAGATCCGCGTTACCGCATGAACATCCGCGTGTTTAATGAAAAGCCCGCGCTGAACCTGTTTGCCTATAATATGTTTCTCCGGCCGACCGAAGAAGAACTGGAAGATTTCAATCCCGAATGGACCATCCTTTCGGCTCCCGGTCTGAAACTGGACCCCAACGAATGCGGCACACGCCAGCACAATGCCGCCGTCATCTCTTTCAAACATAAAACGATCCTTATAGCTGGCAGCGGTTATACCGGTGAAATGAAAAAAGGCATTTTCTCTGTACTTAATTATATACTGCCGCAGGATAAGCATGTATTGAGTATGCATTGCTCGGCCAATATGGGTGAAGCCGGTGATACGGCCCTGTTTTTTGGGCTGAGCGGCACCGGTAAGACCACGCTGAGCGCCGATCCCATGCGTAAGCTGATTGGCGACGACGAACATGGATGGACCGATACCGGCATCTTTAATTTTGAAGGCGGCTGCTATGCCAAGACGATCGACCTGAGCGAGGATAAAGAACCGGAAATTTACCGCGCCATCCGTCCCGGTGCACTGGTGGAGAATACCATGTTCTTACATGGCACCCGCAAGATCGATTTTTGTAATAAAGCCATTACAGAAAATACCCGCGTGTCTTACCCGCTGGATTTTATCAGCAATGCGCTGGAACCCTCTGTCGGCGGCATTCCGAAAAATATTTTCTTTCTTACCTGCGATGCCTCAGGAGTATTGCCTCCCATCAGCCGGCTGACCCCGGCGCAGGCCATGTACCAATTCATTTCCGGCTATACAGCCAAAGTTGCGGGTACGGAAGCGGGTGTGACAGAACCTAAATCTACGTTCAGTGCCTGCTTTGGCGCACCTTTTCTTCCGCTGCATCCCGGTAAATATGCGGCTATGCTGGGAGAGAAAATGAGAAAGCATGATGTAAATGTCTGGATGGTGAATACCGGTTGGAGCGGCGGCCCTTACGGTGTGGGGTATCGCATGAAGCTGTGCTATACCAGGGCGATGATCACCGCGGCGCTGGATGGTCGTTTGGGTAAGTCAGCTTTTGAAGCACACCCGGTGTTTGGCATGATGATGCCGAAAGAATGTCCCGGTGTACCGGCAGAAATACTTAACCCACGCAGCACATGGACCGATACGAATGCCTATGATGCTGCTGCCCGTCACCTGGCGCAACAGTTTGTAAAGAATTTTGAGAAATATGCAGGTGGTGTAGCTGTCGAAGTTGTAGCCGCCGCCCCTAAAGTATAAATCTTTTTCGCTTCAACGATTGCCTGGCTTTTTATGTAACTCCTTCACTTCGTGAGGGAGTTATTGTTTTGGGGTGAGTTAGGGTGAGCCGCTTCGCCCTGCGCCCACCCCTCCCGCACAAAGCGACTCACCCGCGCCGCTAAAGGTGGGTCGCCTTGCGCAAGGCATTGTGTATTGGCAGAGGCGGCTCACCTTATTTTTTAAGATTCCTTTTAAATCAAAACGGCCGCTTTTTGCGTTATCCCATTAAATTTCACGGACAATGATAAGATGGATTGCCCTGTTGCTCCTGCCCCTCTGCTGGCCCGCGCGGCTGCCGAAAGAAGATGACACGATTCGCTGGAGCGCTTCGCGCCGCCTGGTATGGAATGATTTTAAAGGAAAGCCCGATGGTACGAGAGACGATGCGGCGCTGACCAGTTCGGGCATCGGGTTCGGCTATAGCTATAGTGACCGGGATGGCTTCACCTGGCATATCGCCGGCCTCTTTGATAAAGAAAAGTCATGGGTAAAGATGAAGGACGATTATATACTGGCCCATGAGCAGGGACACTTTGATATTACCGAAATCTTTGCACGCAGGCTGAACAAAGAGCTGAAAGAATACAAGGTCAGTAAAGACCGGGTACAGAAAGACGCGCCGGCCATCTACCAGGCGATCATGAAGGAACAATTCGAAATGGAAAACCGTTACGACGACGAAACCGACAACAGCCGGAAAAAAGACAAGCAGGCGGCCTGGCTGGAAAAGATACGGAATGAGTTGAACGGGTTGGAACGGTACGCGGATTATAAGTAAGTTATAACCGCGTGTTTAGTTGACGACGGAAAGCCTGAATTGAATTGGTTTTTTCGCATAGCACCTTACCGTTTGGCCGTTCTGGGTGGCAGGCAACCAGTTGCCGCTTGATAGGGTTAGTATCCTTATACCCTCGGCGGACAAGGGTTTGCCGGGAGATGAAATCGCTTCAACATTGCTAAGCGTGCCGTCCGTGTTGACAATAAACCCGACGATCACCGTGCCTTTCATTTCATTGTCGATGGCTTCCGGTGGGTATTTCAGGTTTTTGTTGAGAAAATGTATCCAGGCCGTGTCGCCACCCTTGAACATGGGCATTTTTTCAGCTTTTGTAAACACACGGGTGCTGTCATTGTTTATATCGATGACTTTTTGGGCTGTCAGTCCTTTGCCGGTTAGGCATAGTGTCAATAAAAGAAAGAGGATCTTTTTCATATAGTATAAGGAGGGTTTAATTTATCAAAACAAGCCGTACAACTGCCCGTCTATTTTCCGTATGATCTCGCCCATGTGTTCCTCGTTTTCGGCAAATTTGTTTTTATCCACGTTGATGACCAGCAGCGGGCCTTCTTTATAGGTATCGATCCATTTGTTGTAATAATCGTTGAGCCGTTTCAGGTAGTCCAGCCGGATATTCTCTTCGTATTCGCGCCCGCGCTTCTGTATCTGTCCCACGAGGGTGGGCACCGAGCCTTGAAGGTATATCAGCAGGTCGGGCGGCTGTACCATGCTTTTAAGCGTTTGAAAAAACTGGTAGTAATTGTCGAAATCCCGTTTGCTCATCAGTCCCATCTCGTGGAGGTTGGGAGCAAAGATATTGGCATCTTCATAAATGGTCCGGTCCTGTACCACCGTTTCGGTACCCCGGTGGATGTCGAGCAACTGGTTGAGCCGGTTGTTCAGGAAGTATATCTGTAGGTTGAAGCTCCAGCGGGGCATATCCTCGTAGAAATCATTCAGGTAAGGATTATGGTCCACATCCTCGAACTGTGGTATCCACTTATAATGTTTGCTAAGCAATTCTGTCAGTGTAGTTTTCCCCGCCCCGATATTCCCTGCTACTGCAATATGCTTCGGTTTCTTATTCTTTGCCATCGTTAAATGTAAAATGTAAAATCTGAAATAGAAAAATCTGGTGGCTCTTTCTTTAAAAATTACCTGTTGTTGGGTACGGGAAGCGTAAAAGTACTTAATAATCCAACCCCATCGCTGTTCTTACCAGCGCCATCGTGTCCTGTGCGCTTTTACGTGCTTTGGCAGCGCCTTTTTCCATTACCTGTTGGAGGTATTTTTCATCGTTGCGGATGGCAGTTGCTTTTTCACGGATAGGGGTGATAAACCCGACCATATCTTCTCCCAGCTGTTTTTTCATATCGCCGTAGCGGATGGTACAGCCGTCGTATGCCTTTTCATAGTGTACCAGCACTTCTTCGGTGCTTACCAGGCGCATGAGCTGGAAAATGTTTTCGATATAATCGGGCTTTATCGAATTGGGTTCTGTAGGGCCGCCGTCGGTTCTGGCCTTCATGAGTTTTTTCCGGATGGTATCGTCGTCGTCGCTGAGATAAAGAGTGGCGTTCTGGTTGACGCTTTTGCTCATTTTTCCTTCGCCATCGAGACCGGGCACTTTTACCAGGTTTTCACCAAAGTTGAATGCCTTTGGTTCGGGAAATACGTTGCCATAGCGATGGTTAAAGCGGTTGACGTAATTGCGGGCCATTTCAAGGTGTTGTTCCTGATCTTTGCCCACCGGCACCAGGGTGGCGCGGTGAAGAAGGATATCGGCGGCCTGTAGTACCGGGTAGGTGAGCAGGCCGGCATTTACGTTCTCCGGTTGCTGGCGCACCTTTTCCTTGAAGGTGACGGTCTTTTCCAGTTCACCGGTATAGGCCAGCATATTCAGGTAGAGATAGAGCTCGCTGGTCTCGGGCACATGGCGTTGGCAATAAAGGGCCACTTTGTCGGGGTCGAGGCCGGAGGCAATGTGTTCGGACAATACATGCTGTACATTCTGTTTCAATTCCCGGGTATCCGGATGGGTGGTCAGTGAATGGAGGTCGGCCACCATAAAATAACAGTCAAACTCGTCCTGCATACGGACGAAGTTGCGCAGGGCCCCAAAATAATTACCGAGGTGCAGGAACCCCGTAGGACGTATACCGCTCATTACTATTGCTTTCCGGCTCATAAGGGCGCGAAGATAAGAAGGTTTTGGGGGTTTGGGGCCTGTCCTGTTAATCATTAAAAAAGAGGGTATTCTATTAATGCCGGGCCATTTTAACGGAACGAAAACAGCGATTTTAATAAATTGGCTGTCAACGAACAAAACCTTCAATATGAAAATTAACTTTTACCCCCTTCTCGCTTTACTGTTTGTCGTGTATAGTGTACCGGCGCTGGCGCAGGATGATTCCTGGCTCGATTTGGGCAGCACGCGCCTGGAAAAGAAATTCACGCAGCATATATCTATCAAAGGAGAGGACCTCGAAAAAATGCCGTTCTCCAATCTTTCTGAGGCCATCAATGTATGGCTATATGGAATCTACAGCAATACCGGAACCCTTACTTATATCGTAGACGGTAACATCATTACCGATGTCAACGCCTGGAGCATCTATGATATAAAAGAAATCGTGTTTGTGCAAAGTGCCCTGGTACAGACGGCGGGCAATACCGGTCAGCAGAACTTCGTACTGGTGACGACGCGCAGGTATGGCCCGGGAAAACCCCACGCAAGCAGTCAGCAGGCGAACCCGTTTTCATTCAGGGCGGCCGGGCAAACGGCATTGGTGAACACCGATTATTATCA
The DNA here is from genome assembly GCA_036500065.1 of Chitinophagaceae bacterium. GTDB lineage: Bacteria > Bacteroidota > Bacteroidia > Chitinophagales > Chitinophagaceae > JACMLD01. The sequence continues at coordinate 10,794 of DASYCT010000435.1, forward strand.
TCTGTACAGTCCACAGGCAGGCAGCTCTGCAACGAATCTTTATCACCAGTATTACCTTTCCGGCAGCTATACGCAGGGAAAAGTGCAGGCGGGCATATCGGCCAGTTGGTTGCGGGATGTTTTTCCTTCTGAAACAAACGACAGCACGCATTGGTCGAAACCTTACCAGTTTAACCGGTATCGGTTCACCGGCTACCTGGATGCGCCTATCGGCCGGCGGAGCCAGTTGTCGATTAATGTGGCGGCGGTTCCCGTGCGGGCGCCGGCGGAAGCTACTACGACCAGCGCGACTATTTCCGGTACGGGTAACCTGAAAGAAACCCAGTTTATTGTGACGCCTTCCCTGCAATTCAGTACCAACCTGGGCAAGGGCTTTCAAAATATTTTCTCCGCTTCCTACCAGTCTTTTAACTCGCATTACACTGAATCGGACCAGGGGCAGCAGGTACCGTCTCCCGGAGCCGGTCCAACACCATATCAATCCCTTGTTACGGAAAATGGGGATGCCACCGCGATAGCGATACGGGACAATCTTTCGCTCACCCGGCACGCGGGCAACTGGACGATCATGCCTGCGCTGAACATACAGTACGTGTATGAAAAGGCATCCATATCGGAGAAGTCGTTCTTCGCCATTGGAAATCCCGGTTCCCTGGGAGGCGGTATTGCCGGCAGTTCCAGCACCTACGACCAGGCCGCCAAAGGACACCTGTTTTCCTCAACGCCTTCGATCGACTTTTCTTATAAAAATATTCTTTCGTTCGGAGCCGGAGGTTTTGCCTACCTGCCCATGTCGGGCGCTACAGAAATGACAGCGAAGATCTTTCCTTTTGGACATGTTTCAGTGGACCTGCTGAAACTCGGTAATTCTGCCAATAAGAATTCCCTGCAGCTGTTCGGATCGGTGGCCCGCAATTACAACTATTCGTACACCGCCGGGCAACTGGATGATGTAGTAGGGTACACTACTCTAAATGCTGCAATAACCCTTCCGGTCACGAGTTATATAATAGGGACCGGAAATATGGTCTTAACGCCCACCACAGTGCCCAATCAATACGCGAGCCTGTTTGGCGCGCATACGATATGGTCGGCCGGTGCGACCCTTCGCCTGGCCGGTGACAAACTGCTGGTGAATTATAATTTTGAGAAACGTGACTTTACTTCTCCACAGGAGGTTGCTTATGTCATTCCCGGCACTTCCACCTATTATACCGACTATCCCGGCATGCAATCATTTACCCATCATATTGGCGTAAGCACGAAAATTAAACTGGGTTCCTCGTTTCAATGGCAGCCGGGCATCACGCTTACCAATATACGGTTAAAGGGAAATACGGTCTATTATTTTTCACCCGAAACTCCACCGGGTGATTTTAATCCCTATACTTCCTGGACCGGCGGATGGGTGAACCGCATCAGCTCAAAACGGTTTTTTGCGGGCCTGGATATTTTATATCATTTAGGTACATACGGCCAGTCCAGCGGTAACCTCTCCTATTACTACCTGTATTCAAAGACAAATTCAGTCGACCTGCAGAATATTTACCTGGGTTATACCGTACAGGTATGCAAGACACATGCGGTTGATATTTATATCAACAGCAGGAACCTCGCACAGAACAGCGCCTCCGACCTGACCGACCGGCGCAGGTTTTACGGCGCGGGATTTAAAACGTCGCTTTAAAGTAAGTGACAGGATTTATTTAACGATAGTATGATTCGTACCGAACTGCAGCCATGTGACATATCGAATGTCACATGGCTGTATGTTTTTTATAGGACACATCCACCGCCTTTGGCGGCCATTGAAGGAACAACGTTACGATTTGATCACAATACGATAACAGCGCGCATTCCCACCCCGATTCCCACGCATCCTTTTTTATAATTTACGAAATCGTTTTCGCTGAAACGGGTACACTGTATTACGAAAACGTTTTCGTGCAAGCGCAGTGGGCGCGACAGCCGGTAGCACCTGTTTGAAAATAAATGTACTACACATTTTTATATCTGTTAGCTGCAAACGAAGTGTAGGGTTTTAAGGTGGACAATATCAACTAATTGTTACGCTGCGCTCAATATAAACTTATTGTTAAGAGTGAGATGCGGTACTTCGATAGATGTTCTGCGCAGATACTTTTGCGGAATAAATTATTCTACTCGATTAGCTCAGGCGCACCTGTTCTTTTAAGTTAAGGCATCATTTATTTCCGTCTACCAATAACTAACAACTAAATCAAATGAAGAAAATGAACTTTTTATCCTTAAGTCCATTTTGTCGTATTGCAGCAAAAGCCGGCGCGGCTTTTCTTCTTGCAATATTGTTGGGCATCACCTCTTTTGCCCAGGGAACAGATGGCACGATCAGGGGCGTTGTTACCGACGAAACCAATACACCGCTGGCAGGTGTGACTGTTTCGGTAAAGGGAACCAACATCGCCACTACAACTAATGAGGAAGGGGTTTACAGCATCCTGGTGAAAGGTCCCGGCGAGGTGATTGTTTTTTCACTGGTGGGTGCTCCCTCTAAAGAAGTAAAAGCGGGCAGTCGTAAAGTAATCAACACCAGCCTGGTGAACGAAGCCAGGCAATTAAAGGATGTAGTGGTAATCGGTTATGGCACCTCGAGCAAAAAAGACGTGACCGGTTCTATCACCACCATCAAGGCGGAAGAGTTTAACCAGGGCGTGCTTACAACACCCGCAGAATTGTTGCAGGGAAAAGTAGCCGGGTTGAATGTAACCAAAAGCGGGGACCCCAACGCGGCCCCGGCAGTCGTATTGAGAGGACCCTCTACGATACGCACGACGGGCGGCGCGATGGAACCCTTTTACGTAATTGACGGTGTGCCCGGCGCTTCCATCGACTTGCTGGCGCCTGCCGATATAGAAAGCATCGATGTGTTGAAGGATGCATCCGCTACGGCCATTTACGGTGCGCGCGCAGCCAATGGTGTAATTATCATTACTACGCGGCGTTCGAAACCCGGGCAGACAAGACTTTCCTATAATGCTTACGGCGCCATGGAACAGGTATCAAAGAAGATCGATATGCTGAGCGCCCCCGAATTGCGTTCATACCTGCAAAAGAACGGGCAGACACTGGTGCCGGTGTTGAATGACGACGGTTCCAACACCGACTGGCAGAAACTGGTGGAAAGAAACGGCTATTCGCAAAGCCATAATATTTCTTTTGGCGGAGCCTCTACCACCGCTGAATACGGCGGAAGTGTGAACTATATGGTGAACAACGGTATATTAAGAAACAGTTCTATGAACAGGACCACCGCAAAGGGGTATATTAACCAGCGCTTTTTCGAGAACCGTCTCCGCGTAAATGTTACGCTGACAAACAGCCATACCATCAACAACGATGTCGCACAGTCCTACGTATTGTCGAATATGCTCTATTACCTGCCCACCGTGAGCCCCTTTAATCCCGATGGGACGTATAAGGAATTTTATGCCAGGACCGGCAGCGGCACCCTGAACCCTTTGTCGCTGATCAACAACAATATTATCAAGACCGATGATAATAAGACATTGATCAATGGCATCGTGCAGGTGGATATCCTCAAGGGGTTGAAATATACGCTTTCGGGATCATCGCAAAAAGACCAGAATAACTATAGCACGTATTTCAATTCGGCCTCGGGTCTTGCCGTTAACTTTAACGGGCAGGCAACAAGAAAGGCTTACCAGAACACCAGTACCGTGGTTGAATCCTATTTTAATTACGATACAAAATTTGGTCAGCATGCCATTCACTTACTGGCAGGGTACACCTACCAGCAGGACCGCAATAACGACGGGTTTGGCGTCAGCACCCAGAATTTTTCCAATGACAACCTGACCTATAACAACCTGTACTTATCCAACCCAAGCAGCTTATCGCAGGTGGTGTTTGACAACAACCCGATTTCCACGCTGCGGCTGATTTCGTATTATGGCCGGGTTCAGTATTCTTATGCTGATAAATACCTGTTGCAGGCTTCTTTGAGAAATGACGGTTCATCAGCCTTTGGTGTGAACAACCGCTGGGGTTATTTCCCGGCCGTTTCAGCAGGCTGGAACATCATCAGCGAAGATTTTATGAAACGTGTGCCGGTGGTGACTGCGTTGAAATTAAGAGCGGGTTACGGTGTTTCGGGCAACAGTGCGGGCTTTAATGCCTTTACCGCCTTGCTCGTGTACGGCACTTCTCCCACGGGAGCCAAATTTGTGTACAACGGCAATGTCACCAACGCCATCGGACCGGTGCGCAATGACGACCCGGACCTGAAATGGGAAAGTACGGCCACCTCGAATATCGGGCTGGATTTCGGTGTGTTGAAAAACAGGATTACTGGTTCGGTGGATTATTATATCAAAAAGACCTCCGACCTGATCTATGATCAATACCCGGTATCTGCTACTCAATATATCATACCTACTTACACGGCCAATGTGGGCAGTATTAAAAACTCCGGTATCGAAGTAGTGCTGACCGCTACACCGGTCAAGACAAAAGATTTTACCTGGAAAACATCGGTGAACGCGGCGCATAACAAAAACGTAGTGGAAAATTTATCCAACAGCAAATTTGTTATCAATTATATCCAGACCGCGCAGTTGGGCGGTAAGGGTCAATCGGGCAATTACAGCCAGATCGTGCTGCCCGGGCAGGCACTGGGAACGTTCAACCTCTGGCATTACATGGGAAAGAATCAATCCGGCATAAGTACGTATGAAAATGCCGCCGGGAATACCATTGCTACGCAGCCGCTTACCACGGACGCCCGGCTGGAAGGCAATGCACAACCTTCGCTGGTATATGGCTGGACTAATACGTTTTACTATAAGAATTTTGACCTGAACTTTCTCATAAGGGGCGTAACGGGAAACAAAATACTGAATGCCACGAAGGCGGGTCTGAACGACCCGGTTGATTCAAAGTTACAGAACATTCCGCGTTTTACACTCGGTGAATCGTACAACGACATCAACGCTTACCTGATATCGGATCGTTTTCTCGAAAGCGGGTCTTACCTGCGCATGGATAATATCACACTTGGTTATACGCTGAAGCCGCATACACAGGCCATTAAAGGTATCCGGCTGTATGTGTCCGGGAGTAACCTTTTTATTATTACCAAATACACCGGGCTTGATCCCGAAGTCAATATCGGCGGCCTGACGCCGGGGATTGATAACAACAATTTCTATCCCAAGACACGTACTTACAGCTTTGGTGTGAGTGCCAACTTTTAATTACGATTAAACAACGAACAGATGAAAAAGACATATTTCATTATACTAGTACTGGCGGCAGCGGCTGGTTTCAGCTCCTGCAGCAAACTGAATGTCGCTGTGGAGTCGCAATATGTAAGCAGCAACTTCCCTGCCACTGCCGGAGATTACACGGCATCACTGGGCACCATGTATTCCAATCTTGCTTCCAATTATGCCGTCACCTACTGGCGGATGCAGGAACTTTCTACCGACGAAGCCATCATCCCTGCAAGGGATGGTAACTTCGACGATGGCGGTCAGTACCGGCAAATGCATTATCATAGCTGGCCCTATGATCACCCTTATGTTACGGGTATCTGGCAGTGGGGATTCGGTGGCGGTATTAATAATTGCAACCTGTTGCTGAACGTCATCACCAATGCAAAGCTGAGTGATTCTGCCAAGACGGCTTATTCAGCTGAAATAAGGGCCATGCGCGCCTTGTATTATTTCTTTATGATGGACACCTATGGCAATGTGCCGCTCAATACCACTTACCCCGTGCCTGCGCTACCTGCTACGCAGCCGAGGGCTAAGATTTTCCAGTTTATTGAATCGGAACTGCTGGCTGTCGAGCAGCAATTGCCTTCCAAAACCAATTCACTTGCCACCAATACCCTGCAATACGGGCGGCCTACCAGGGCAATGGCTTTTGCACTGCTGGCGAAGCTGTACCTGAATGCCGGTGTGTACACCGGCACTACCCGCTACAGCGATGTGGTGGCGATGGCGGACAGCATCCAGAAAAACACGAATTATTTTCTCGATGCGCGCTACCGCGATATTTTCCTGCCCAACAACGGGCCGCAGATCAACGAGACAATTTTTGCGGTGCCGTATGACCAGCAGATTTCCGGTAACCAGTTTACCCGGTTTGGATTTTATTACTATCTCGTGAATGCTTATGGATTTAATGTAGGCGAAAGTATTGCCATGAGCACGACCCCGGAATTTTACAACCGGTTTAACCTGCCCGGTGATTTCAGAACAAAAACATGGCTCGTGGGACCGCAATATTTTCCCGATGGCAACGGCGGATTTACCAGCCAGCCCGTGTACTATCCCAGCACTACCACGCAAATCGTAATTACAGCCCCCCTGGTACTGGTGCCACCCAAGCCGATGGATGTTGGCAATACGACTGCCAGCCAGGCGGAAGGTGTACGCTCTATCAAGTATTATCCTGATCCCACTACTACGCAGGCTACGCGGTTGAATGGAAACGATGTACCCGTGTTCCGCCTGGCGGATATTTACCTGATGAAGGCAGAAGCTATTTTGCGCGGGGCAACTGCCACGATGGTGAATGGTGTGTTGCAGACTCCTGATTACCTCGTAAGCCAGGTCCGCACAAGAGCCGGTGCACCTGCCGTTACGGGCATCGACCTGCCGGGATTGCTGGATGAGCGTGCGCGCGAGCTTTGCTGGGAAGGATGGCGCAGGAATGACCTGATCCGGTTTGGGCAGTATGAAGTGTCTTATCCGTTGCCGAACGATGTACTTACTATGAATACAGATGTGACAAGACGGATTTTCCCCATACCCATCAACGAGACGAAACTGAACACCAACCTGGTACAGAACCCCGGTTATTAATAACCGGGTCACAGTATAATTTACATTATTTAACTTACAGCCGGCCGTTGACAGGCCGGCTGTTTTTAAAACCATCAGGCCATGAAAAGTTATTTATCTTTTGCGTTGGTGCTTGCACTACCGCTTCTTAATAATGATCTCCCGGACGATCTGCCTATTAACAGGATGCAGGTGATTGGTTCGCACAACAGCTATAAGAAGGCTATCGACCCGGCCTTGTTCAAAATGTTCCAGGCGCGGGATTCCGTTGCCGCCAGTAAAATAGATTATGAACATATTCCGCTGGCAGATCAACTGGAGATGGGATTGAGGAATCTTGAAATCGATGTGTATGCGGATGAAAAGGGCGGCAAATACGCCCATCCGAAGGGATTGGATTGGGTGCCGGGCCAGCCGCCTTTTGACCCGGACGGTGTGATGAATGAACCTGGGTTCAAGGTGTTTCATATACCGGACCTTGATTTTCGCAGTGACGGGTTGACGCTCAAAAACGAGTTATACGAATTGAGAGCATGGTCTGAAAAGCACCCTGGTCATTCTCCCGTGTTTATTACGCTGGAACCCAAAGACAATGTGCCTCCCAATGCGGGACTGACCGTACCGGAAAAATTTACCTCGGCTGTTTTTGATGAACTGGATAAATCGCTGGAAGATAATCTCGGCAAGGAGCATCTGCTTACTCCCGATATGGTAAGAGGTAAATATGCTACGCTGGAAAGCGCCGTGCTGAATGGCAATTGGCCCACGCTGAAAGCGGCGAAAGGAAGATTCCTTTTTATTCTTGATGCACACGATAGTAAAAGGGCGGTCTATATGGATGGGCATCCTTCGTTGACAGGCCGGGTTATCTTTACCGATGCCGAGCCCGGTACGCCGGAAGCTGCCTGTATGATCCGGAATAACCCGAAGTCACCGGGAATAAAAGACCTCGTGCAAAAAGGATATATTATCCGCACGAGAGCGGATGCCGATACGAAAGAAGCGCGCATGAATGATATGTCGGGTTTTATAGCGGCCTGTAACTCGGGTGCGCAAATCATCACTACCGATTATTACCTGAAAAGCACGCATTTTGTATCCGATTACGTAGTCTTTTTTGAGGGAAATAAATATGCAAGACTAAATCCTGCCTTTAGAAAATAAACCGGGCTCCGGAGAGCTTGTCCCGCCTTTGGCGGGAAGCCTCCTGCCATAAAAAAAGCCCGCACAAAACAGGTGTTTGTGCAGGCTTTTTTTTGTCGCGGTTTCTTCATAGGGATATTTCCTTATGGTGGCTTTTTAATAGCCGGGGTTCTGCGTGAGTACAGCTCCCTTATTTAAATCGATCGAAGTTTGTGGAATGGGTAGCAGCCCGTTGCGTGCCGTCACCTGCGAAAGCCCCGTGATTGGCTGGCCCGCACCGGTATTGTATTTATTGAGGTAGTTGGTCACCCGTTCTACCAATGTACCGGTCCTGACCAGGGTCATACGACGGTTTTCTTCGGCTACCAGTTCGCGGGCCCGCTCATCGAGAATAAAGTCCAGCGTAATATCGGATGCCTGCACCTGCCCGTGCACGGGATAATCGGGAAATGCCCGTTGCCGCAACACGTTGATGCTGGCGGCGGCGCCGCCGGTGTTGTTTTGCCTGAACTGTGCTTCGGCCAGTAAAAGATACGTTTCACCGAGGCGCATCATGGGCAGGTCCTTATAACTGCCATAGCCATTGATGTCGGCAGGATTGAAATTATTCCACTTGGTGCTATAGGGACAGATATGCCAGATGGTATCGCCATTGAGATAGGTCAATTGCTGCCCATAGAGCGGCTTGGTGGGATCGTTGTACCGGATGATGCGGCGGATATTGTATTGCGAATTGCGCATATCGGGTTGATCATAGAGATTGTACAGTATCCAGTTGCTCAGGCGGAAACGACCGATGCCCCGGCCGCC